>JAGAPH010000048.1 GCA_017623375.1 Clostridia bacterium
CCACAGTTTTGTCCTTCCAAGGCATTTTAACAACCTCCTTTGCGGTCATTTTCTTGCCTTTATTATATCACAAAACTGTATACAATCATCTTGCACTACCTGTATACTATCATACTACACTGTACAGTCCTCGACGGTCCGCCCTAAACACAAAGAAATCTTATGATTTTCAATAAGATACATTATCGCCAAGAACGGACAGTCGAGGACGCCTGTCCCTACAACAAAGAGAGTGCGAACACAGATTGTAAACCCACCGACAAATCAAAATTTGAAGCGGAAAGTGTGTAAAGGGGCTGTAGGGGAGGTCTCCCCTCCCGCAAGAAATCAACTCTTTTTGTGCCATCATATGGCAAAGCCGCCGTCAACGCCGATGATCTGTCCCGTGATGAACGAGGCTTTTTCCGATGCGAGAAAATACGCAAGCTCCGCCACGTCAAGAGGCGTTCCTATGCGGCAGAGGGGCGTGTCCGCGCAAAGTGCCGCCATGTCATCCTCACTAAGACGCGCGTTCATTTCCGTGTCTATGACCCCAGGCTCTATGCAGTTTACACGTATTCCGCTGGGACCTATCTCCTTGGCAAGAGCCAAGGTCATGCCGCGAAGTCCCGCCTTTGCCGCGGAATAGTGAACCTCGCAGGACGCGCCTACCTTACCCCACATGGAGCCGACGTTTATTATGACTCCGCTCTTTTGGGAAAGCATGTGCTTTACTGCCTCGCGGCTGACGTAAAAAGCTCCCGAAAGATCGGTGTCTATCATCTCCCGCCACTCGTCGTCCGTTATACTGTCAAAGAAGGCAAAGCCCGAGATGCCCGCGTTGTTTATAAGCACGTCGATCCCGCCGAGAGCCACTGCCGCCCTTGCCACTGCGGCACGGACGCTGTCGGGAGAGGTAACGTCACATCTTATAGCCTCAGCCCCCGTGCTTTCCGATAAAGAAGCTGCCTTGTCCTCTCGGGTTTTATAAAAGAACGCTACCTGATGCCCGTTTTTTGCGAACAGCTCCACGCAAACCCGTCCTATTCCTCGGCTTCCGCCCGTTATAAGTATTTTCATAATTCCTCCGAATCACGTATTTTTATCGTTGGTGATGTTTCCGTCGCCCTCAAGGGATATGGTATCTCCGAGGAAAGTGGGCTCAGGCTTGAATATGCACATGAAAAAATCCTTGTTTCTCGCAAGTATCTCGCGCACGCCTCGCTTAAGGTCTCCGAAGTATTCTCTGAGTGCCGCGTCAACCCCGCACACCTCAGCACCCAAGCTCTCCGCCACGTATATGGCGCGGTAAAGGTGATATTTCTGCGTTACTATTATTATCTTCTTAGCTCCAAATATCTCTATGGCGCGGTATACGCTCTCGTATGTGGAAAATCCCGCGTGATCGAGGAAAATGTCCTCAGAGGGGACTCCGTGGGATACTGCGAAGCTTTTCATTACGCCTACCTCGTCGTAATCCTCGCTTCCGTGGTCGCCGCTCATAAGAAGCTTTGGGGCGGCACCGTTTTTGTAAAGCCCGATAGCGGTCAGCAGTCTGTCCTCAAGCATGTGGGAGGGCTGGTCGTATCTTACCGACGCGCCGAGAACGAGTATGCAGTCGTATCCCGTGGGCGTGTCGCCAGAAGCTATTGCGTCCTCGGCGGTGATCTTTATAAACGTGCTGACAGATAGAATTGCGATCATTGATGCGAGGAGCAGAGAAAGGACGCATATCAGAGCTATTTTCAGCTTTTTATATTTTCCTTTTTGGAAAAATACCATTTCTCATTTCTCCTTTATTTTGAATATACGATAATTATATCACATTTATCCGCGTATTTCAATACACCGACAAACGATTTATGCTTTTTTGAACGGCACGAAAAATTTGGAAAAGAGAGCTATACCGAATTGTTTACAAAATTATACTGTATAAAATTGATATAAATGTCTTGATTTATTACAATATTAGTTGTATAATAATAGTGTATGCCCAAATATAATGTCTGAACCTGTAGAATCAGACGGCTTTTAAGGAGTTTATTATGAGCAGAGTTTCAAAGCATAATTATTATCTTGATATAGCACAGACCGTGGCGGAGAGGGGAACCTGTCTGCGCCGTCTTTTCGGTGCTATTATCGTAAAGGACGACGTTATCGTTTCCACGGGATATAACGGTGCTCCCCGCGGCAGAAAGAATTGCAGCGATATGAATATGTGTATGAGAGATAAGCTTGGTATCCCGAGAGGTGAGAGATACGAGATGTGCAGGTCGGTGCACGCCGAGGCTAACGCCATTATCGCCGCGGCAAGAGAAAGAATGCTTGGCGCAACTCTTTACATGGTGTGTATATCCCCACAGACGGGCGAGCTTTTCAGCGGCACTACAAGCTGTATGATGTGTAAGCGTCAGATAATAAACGCGGGTATCTCCACTGTGATCGTAAGAGACACCAAGGAGGATTACCGCATAATAAACGTTCAGGATTGGATAGAGGACGACGACTCTCTCAGCGGAGTATTCGGTTATTGAGAAGGGCTTGAAAATGAGAAAAAACAGATACATAATTACTGTCGTTTCATTAATATGCGTTATGGCAACGCTTCTTGCGTCCTGCGCTTCGGGAAATAAATTTACGGTCAGCAAGGATGGAAAATACGTGGATAAAAAGACCGATATCGCCTATCTTGCGGCTGACGGCTGCTACGAGCCTATCAGCATGACGGACAAGCTGTACGGAAGGCTCGATAAGGTAGAGCTTTACGAGATCGAGGGGGCAGACCCGAGAAAGTGGCTTTGTGAGCAGAGCGGCACGGTATTTTACGCGGAGAGTGAAAGGCTTCCCACACTTGAGGAGATGAACGTTTCCTACGCGCTTGTGGTGATGGAGGACGTTACTCTTGCCAATATTTCCGACAGGGGAACTATAGAGGGGCTCGCCGACGCATATATGAACGGCATCAGCCTGTCAAAGCCCTATTGGTCGGACGACGCCTATGAGATAAATTGGCGCTTGAGATTTTTTGACGAGACCATAGGCATCTGCTATGTGCTTACCTATATCGAGGTCAAGGAGGAGCTTATTCTGAAGGACTCCGAGGGGAATGAGATAAATTACGGTAAAAAGTTCTTTTACAATCGCTTTGACGAAGGAAGGCTTGTGCCTGCGGGGGATATCCTTGCGTCATACGTTGAGGCGTTTAAGAATCTGAACGAGGCATGACGGAGATATTACCCATTGCCGAGGAGCATCTTTGCGCCGTGGCTGAAATAGAGCAACTATGCTTTTGCGAGCCATGGTCGGAGGATAGCCTACGTATGCTTACAAGAGACGGCGGCGCGGGATTTGTGGCACTTGTTGACGGTAAGGTGGCTGCTTACGGCGGCATGCTTTGCGTGCTTGACGAGGGGCAGATAACAAATATCGCCACTCACCCACTTTTTCGCAGACGCGGGCTTGGAGCGGCGATAGTAGACGCTCTTTCGGAGCATGCAAAAAATAACGGTATCACAAGTATTTTTCTTGAGGTCAGAGAGTCAAATCAAGCCGCGCGCAGTCTTTATACCGCCGCGGGATTTGAGAAGATCGGCATGAGAAAACGCTTTTACAGAGCGCCCGTTGAGGACGCCGTATTGATGAGGCGTTCTATAGACGCCTGAGGGTCATTTGGGATCATCTAAGGAGGAAAAATGTACATTCTCGGAATAGAAAGCTCCTGTGACGAAACGTCTGCCGCAGTAGTCAGCATGGAAAAGGGAGAGAGACGGATACTCTCCAATATAGTCGCTTCACAGATAGAAACGCACCGACTTTACGGCGGTGTTGTACCTGAGATAGCAAGCAGGGCGCATATTGAAGCTATAAGCTCTATAACCTACGAGGCACTTGAGGTGGCAGGAGTGAGTATAGGCGACATAGGGTGCATAGCCGTAACGTCACACCCCGGGCTTATCGGAGCGCTTCTTGTGGGAGTCAATTTCGCAAAGTCACTTGCCTTTGCTCACAATATACCGCTTGTGCCCGTTAATCACGTAAAGGCGCACGTGGCGGCGGCATATCTTGAATATGCTCATCTTGAGCCTCCGTTTACCGCACTTGTGGTGTCGGGCGGACATACTTCCATATATAGCGTCAGCGACTATACCTCCTTTGAGGAGATAGGAGCAACGAGAGACGACGCGGCGGGCGAGGCATTTGATAAGATAGGAAGAGTTATCGGTATGCCTTACCCCGGAGGTGCGGCAATGGACAAGCTTGCATACGAGGGAGACTGTGAGGCGGTCAAGCTTCCTTCTCCCGCTATCGTGGGCGACACCTTGGATTTTTCCTTCAGCGGACTGAAAACGGCGGCGCTCAACTATATAAACGGCGAGCGTCAAAAGGGAAGAGAGCCTAACCACGCCGATCTTACCGCGTCGTATACCAGGGTGATAGTTGATGCCATAATAAAGAAGGTGACGTTAGCTATCGATAAGACACAGACCAAGCGCTTGGTGCTGGCAGGCGGTGTGGCTGCAAACTCCCATATAAGAGGCGCACTTGAGCGCCTTTGCAAGAAAAAGGGAGTGGAGTTCTGCAAGCCCTCTCTCTCGCTTTGCTCGGATAACGCGGCAATGGTAGCGGCGGCAGGATATTTCGAATATCTCAGAGGCAATTTTGCAGGCACGTCTCTTAACGCGTCAGCCCTTGATGAGGATTAAAATAAAGCTAAAGAGGTCAATATATGAGTGTAAAGCAAGAACGTAACGAAGCGCCCGTTGAGGATATACTCAGCGAGGAGGCTATAGAAAATATAATAAGTAAAAACAGCTTCCGCCCCGAGGTGTCGCCCGCGGTCATCAAGAGACTGCCGAGATATTTCAGATATCTCAGAGAGATCATAAGAATGGGTAAGACACGGGTAAGCTCGGCGGAGCTTTCAAGAATGATGAACGTTACCGCGTCTCAGATAAGGCAGGATCTTAACTGCTTCGGCGGCTTCGGTCAGCAGGGCTACGGCTATAACGTGAATTATCTTTATACCAAAATATGCGAGATACTTGGAGTTGGCTGCGGCTTCCGCGCAGCGGTCATCGGTGCGGGTAATCTTGGCTCGGCGCTTGTGCGCAGTCCCATGTTTGAGAAGCGCGGAGTGGACGTAGTGGCGATGTTCGACGTTTCGCAGAACGTTATCGGCAAGAAGATAGGGAACGTAAAGGTATATGATATGAGCGACCTTGAGAGCAAGCTTAAGGAATACTCGGTGAATATTGCCATACTCACGCTTCCCAAGGAATATGCCACTGAGGTGGCGGCAAGACTGGGCACTACGGATATAAGCGGAATATGGAACTTTACGGGAAAGGAGATCTCCTTTGATTCCGACCGTATCGTGGTGGAGAATGTGCATATCGGAGATTCCCTTATGACCCTTTGCTATGAGGTGGCAAAGAATATGTATCAGAATAACGGCAGGGATCAATAATGGGAAAAACGACTAAGGTGTATATAGACCGCAGCGGCGCTCTTGAGGCGCTGATGCCCTCCCTACTTAACGCCGACGAGACCGATCTGCGCATACTTTCAGCGCTTTTGCTGTCCTGCGACAGCGACGGCTGTGCCGATACCTCGGGGCTTGACGCTATGCTGGAGATAGACAAAGCCGATATAAACGCCTCTGTGAAATATTGGAAGGGCGCGGGTGTACTGTCGTCCGCCAAAAAGGCTTCCACGTCAGATGAGCATAAGGATAGCGGAGAAAAGGCGGTCAGACAGATGATCGGCGTGGAGGAGTATTCCACGGACGAGCTGACCGTTGCCATAAAAAGAGTGGGAACTGCGTTTGTTGACGAGGCACAGAAGGCAATGGGGCGGATATTTAATAAAAACGAGGTAGGAAAGCTTGTGGGCTTCGTTGACCAGCTGGGATTTGAGGAGGAGGCGGTGCTCGCAATTCTCACCTATTGCGTCCGTCTCGGTAAAAAGAGCCTTTCATATGCGGAAAAGATAGCGGTAAGCTTCCATGACGAGGATATTTTCACGGCGGAGGCGGTACACGCTCAGATTGACTATCTCGAAAGAAGAAATACGGCGGTGGAAAAGATACGCGCTCTTTACGGATTTGGCGGAAGAGCACTTACCACAAGCGAAAAGAAGATGTTTGTTTCGTGGACGGAGGACTACGGCTTTGATATCGAGATCATAAACAAGGCTTATGAGATAACCGTGGACACAATACACGAGCCTGCACCCAAATATACCAACGGTATACTAAAAAAATGGTACGAAAACGGACTTAAGACGATCCCCGAGATCGATGAATACATAGCGGCAGAAAAGCAAAAGGCAGCAGAAAGGCAGTATCAGACCGTGTCAGCGGGTAAGGGACAGCCCAAGCAGAGCGAGAGGGCGCAGGAGATGGAGGATTGGTTCGAGGCGCGCTTGCGCAAGAGCTTCGGAGATAACGCGTAAAAAGCATTAAAGAAAGGAATTTCTTATGGGATATAATAAAGCGGATTACATAAGAATAAGGGAAGAGTTTTCCAAAAAGTATATTCGCGCCCGTGACGCGGCAGAGGCAAGACGCCGCGAAATACACATAGAGATACCCGAGATATTCGAGATAGACAGAGTTCTTTCGGGAACGGGAATGGAGATAATGGGTATAATAACCGCAGGCGGGGGAAACACATCGGAAAGAGTTGCTCAGCTTGAGGCGCGCAACAACGCTCTTATTGAAAAGAGAGGCAGGATACTTGAGGAGAACGGTTACCCACCTGATCATACGGATATACATTACGAGTGTGATAAATGCGGGGATACGGGATATGTGGATACAGTCATGTGCGACTGCATGAAAAGGGCGCTTGCAAGAGCGGGATACGAGTCGTCGGGGCTTGGTCATCTTATAGGTAAGCAGACCTTTGATAATTTTGATTATAAGTATTACCCCGAAAGCTCAAGACCTGTGGTTGAGCGCGGCGTTGGTATGCTCAGAAGCTTTGCGGAGGGCTTCAATAAGGATACCTATTGTAATTTTATCATTACGGGCACTACGGGTCTTGGTAAGACACACGTTACCACGGCGGTGGCGCAGACAGTCATAGACAAGGGATTCGATGTTCTTTACGTAAGCGCGGTCAGTATGCTGGGAGATTTTGAGCAAAGGCGCTTCGGCAACAGTGCGTCCATTTCAAACGTTGACGACATTTCAAGATATTACGAGGCGGATCTTTTGATAATAGACGATCTTGGCACAGAGGTGGTAAATAAATTTACACAGTCGTATTTTTACGAGGTCATAAATGCCAGAATAAATGCCCGAAAGAGCACTATTATAAACACCAATCTTACCGCTACTGAAATAGAGACTACATATTATGACAGAATATCAAGCAGAATCTTCGGAGAATACCAGCCCATAAGATTTAAGGGCGTTGATATAAGAAAGCAGAAAACACAATAAAAAAAGAACTGAGTCATTCGTTGTGACTCAGTTCTTTTTCTTACTCAGCGTCCGCTTCCTTGTAGCGGGCGTTGGCGGTGGCTTGCTTTACGTTATAGTCGGACGCAAGCTCGTTGGTTGCCTCAAATATCTTATGGATACCTATGTAAGAGGTAATATTACAAACGAAGTAATTGAGCACCATACAAATCAGCACGAATTTGCCCGATACGTTTGAGGTCAGCCCGCGCTTGCGAACAGCCTCCTCAAGCATATCTCCCACGCGATACCACCAGAAGATGGAATAAAGACCGCAGGTGACTAAGGACAGAAGAATGTAAGTTATAAATCCCGTTGTTCTTTTGCCATATTCCTCGCAAAGCAGATTGACGTCCTTGATAAGACGGTAAATGCACCACAGATCGTATATTCCAAAGGTTATAAGTCCTAAGAAAATATAAGTGGCAATACTGTAGTCGTCTTTAATTCTTTTCATGTTTTTTTGCCCTTTCTTTATCAGTGTGTGAAAAATTCGGATATTCTTTTAAAAAGCTTATATATTGCGCCCTGCTCTGGGGCAAATACCACCACGGGGCTGTCCGTAAAGAGCAAACGGTAAAAATATACCGCAAGCATTACTGCCGCCGCGGAAAAGACGAGGGCATAAAAGGCTTTATTCATTTTCTTTATCTTGAAGAATATCAGCAGTGGAAATACCACGGGCAGCCCTATCCATAGAGGGTGGTAGGCAAAGGCTTGGGATAGCTCCAGCCTCAGCGCGCTCATACAAGCGCGAGTCATTCCGCAGCCTGCGCAGGAGATACCGCTGAGATATTTCAAGGGACAACCGATGCCCAACGCAAACATCACAAGATATAGGACAAGAACGGCGGCTGCCGCAAATATCAGCGCCCCGTGCCTTGATAAAAGCTTGGAAAAATAATGTCGCATAAACACACCTCACAAGCAGATTATATCATATAAAACAGACGTTGTCAATAATAAATGATATTTCTACAGCTCAGGGACGACGTGATCGTCGTTGACCGTATGCGCTTTTGCGTGAAGATCCTTACTTTGCTTTCCTAATATAGCCTCAAGCAGCTCGGTGCTATGGTGCTCGTCATAGGTTTGGTAATGAACGTGAAGCACGTCCCCCTCCTCAATTCCGCCGTGAGTACCCGAGGCGGCACCGTGAGCTTTTTGTATTGAAAGAACTGTACAGGTAGGCGGCCAGAGAATATCGCGGATCTCCTTTCCAACGGCGAAGGAGCCTCGCTGAACCGTAAGGTGCGTGTCTATAACAGAGGCAACCTTTCCCGCATTGTGGCGCTTTACCTTGCCTTCAATTACCGTATCGGTGAAGGAGGTGATGCCCCACGCCTCAATAACCAAAAAGGCAAATGTAACGCCTGCGGTAATAGGCAGGATATTGGAAAATCCGCACAGAGCCTCTACCGAAAAGATTATGGCGGTTATGGGAGTTCTTGAGGAGGCGCTGAGAAACGATGCCATGCCCGTGATCACCGTCACTGTAAAATACTGATCGGGTATAAGGTTGAGGGCGGTAAGAGCTTGTCCGCAAAGAGCGCCTATCATTGCGCCGAAGGCAAGAGAGGGGACGAAAAGTCCGCCCGTCACTCCCGCGTTATTTGCAACTATGAGCAATATAGCGCGCACGCACAGATATAGCAATATCAAATACCACACGCCGTGCCCCTCCGCTACTGCCTCTATCAGTGAGTGTCCCGAGCCGAGACAGTCGGCGCTTACAAAGCCAATGAGAGAAACGAGGACGAATACGGTGACTATTTTTACGGTGAAGGGAAGCTTATGAAGCTTTGTGCCTATAACGACGGACACCGAGCGGTAAAGCTTGGTGAACAGTATGGCAGACACGCCACATACGACGCCAACCGCCACCTGCGACCAGATATATTTTAAGGGAAGGACTGAGTCCGCCGTAAAGCTGAACATGGAGGAGCTTATGCCCGCAAGAGAGCAGAGGAACTCCATTGTTGCCGTGCCTGCGATGACCGCCGTGGAAGCCACCATACATATCATGGGAGAAAAGCGCCTGTGTGCCTCCTCAAGGGCAAAGAAAATGCCGCTTATGGGCGCGCCTGTCGCCGCCGCAAAGCCTGCGCACGCGCCGCCTGTCATAATATATCTGTCCCACGCCTCGTTTTTCTTGCCGAATATCCTTACAGTTCCTCTGCCCACCGCCGTGCCCATCTGCACGCTCGGTCCTTCGTTGCCAAGAGGTATGCCGCCAAGATAGGTCAGCATGGCGGAGGCAAAGAGCATAAATATGCTTTTCAGCCAATGAAAGGTTATCAGTCCTCTCAGAATCGCTACTGCGGTAGGGATACCGCCGCCTCGGCAGTTATGGGAAAGCTTGAGTATAAGTGCGGATAGCAGTGCGATAGCCGCCGCGCCCAGCACGAGCAGGGGGAGATATATGGGTTCTGTCCTTACAAATGCGTATATGTCTTGTGAAAGTGATATGACTGCCGACGCGCATATTTTGAAAAGAAATATCAGCGCGCCCGTGAATATTCCCGTAATGACTGAGAATACAAGGCAGGGAAGAATAATATTTTTTATATAAGTTAAACGATCATTTTTCATTGAAAGCTATCTCCAAGTGTTGTTGCGCAAAAATAAAAAAACCAAAACATATTATACCACATATGCTTTGTAATTTCAACATATTTTATAACAAAAAAATACGGTGACCGTTATATAAAAAAGCTGCCGTAATATTCTTTTGCCCTTGTGGCAAAGAAGCTTACGGCAGTTGTGTTCAGTTGATAAAAAGCAGAGCAAGCAAAAGAAGCGCAAGCTCGGGCTCCTTTCCGCTCTGAAAGATTATAAGCGCCAGCGCGATGAGCAAAAGCTCCTCAGTACCAAGTGCGCCTATGGGGGAGAGAATGGAAAATGGCTTTTTATCGTTATCTCCCTCATTTTTTTCATTCTTTTCGCACTTGTCGCTCTTTTCATGCTCCTCGTTCAGCTCGCATTTGTCGCACCGCTCACAGCCCTCGCATTCGGGAATATCCTCCACAGGACATTCGCGGTATTCGGGTTCGGGCTGGCGTTCGGGCAAATTGGGGGTGTTATGCGTTTCGTATGACGGACGAGGGGGACGGGAGGGCGCATGCTGCGGACGTCCCTGCGTATTATTATCCCTGACGGGTACCGCTCTCGTTGGTGTATCCTGAGAGCCGAATATGCTTCCGCCGTAATTGTGCGGTATGCGCACGTCTCTGCTTCTTGGATCGTTTGGTCTTGAATACATTTTTTCCTCCTACCGTAGCTTTCCGATAAGACCCGAAAGCCTTGATATTCTCAGCATATAGTCAATAGCCTCGCATCTGCCGCGGCTGACGTACGGCTTGAGCGCTATCAGGAGCTGCTCGTGCTTGAAGCCGCTGCCGCCCTTGCCGTTATCCGCATTAAGGGAGGATAGCTTTGATAGCATGGGCATGACCGATGAGAGTATATCAGCTCCGTCGCCTCCGAGTACTTCCGAAACGGGTGCGGTGTCCTCTGTGTTATCCTGCTCTTGGGAGACCTCCGCGGGAGGAGTGCTTGCTTCAGCCGTGCTACTTGTGTTGCCGCCAAGTGCCGAGGCTACCATTGATATAAGCTCGGGGTGCTCAAGCAGCTTTCCAACGGCTCCCGCTATGGCATCGTTGCTTATGGGGGAGGTCTGCCCGCCGTTTTCACGGCTCGGAATGTCTGCGTTCATTTTTATTTCCCCCGACCCTTCGTGTTCTTTTCATACTGCTCCACAATACTGTTCAGATCCTCGTCACTTGCTCCCGATATAGCCGTACGAATACTCACTATGTCCTTGGGATCAATGTTGAACTGTGCGGGATCTATACCGCTTTGAGCTATAAGGCGGTTGATTATCATCATAAGCTGCCTGTCGTTGAGAGCAAGAAGTCCCTCAAGTGCTTTTCTGTCGATCTGCATATAAGTACCTCCGTAAAATTAATGCTTCTCTAAAAATTATATGCTACGGGGAATAAAATGCTAACGCTTTATTAATTTTACAGTGGACAACCGTAAGATTTTGTGATATAATTACTGTGTATATGTTTTGCGCGTTGCCGATCTTGCGTTCGATAAATCAGTATGCGCCAAAAATGTAAAATATACCTCAGGAGGACGTATGAAACACTGCTTTATAATCAATCCCGCCTCGGGGAAAACGACGACTAAGGAAGGTCTTGAGGAAAAAATAAAAGAAAAGTGCGCCCAGAGAGGCGCGGAATGTTATATCTTAGTTACAAAAAAAGCGGGTGACGCTCAAGGATACATATCGGAATTTTATAACGAGCACAGAGGCGACGAGATCCGCTTCTATGCCTGCGGAGGCGACGGAACTCTTTGCGAGGTGGTCAACGGTGTCATGAAGCTTGATGACCGTGAAAATATAAGCGTGGGCGTAGTTCCCGTGGGAACGGGAAACGATTTTGTGCGCAATTTTGAGCCAAAGGAGCTGTTTTTGGATATAGACGCTCAGATGGGCGCCTCTCCCGTAAAAATCGACCTTATACGGTGCAACGATTTTTATGCGGTGAATATGATAAATATAGGCTTTGACTGTCAGGTGGTGTGCAAGACCGACGAGTATAAGCACAGTAAGGTGATCCCCTCAAAGCTCGCGTATATCTGCGGACTTGTGGCAACGCTTATAAAGAAGCCGGGGGTGGAGATGGATATTTCCGCTGACGACGGAGAAAACGAACACAAGCAGCTTTTGCTGACTACCTTTGCCAAGGGAAGATTTTGCGGAGGCGGCTTTAATTCAAACCCCAATTCCGATCTTCGTGACGGAAGTATAGATACCCTTTACGTCAAAAATATTTCCCGTGCTCGCTTTTTATCCCTTGTGGGAAGCTATAAAAAAGGAACTCATCTGTGCGGAAAATACGATCGCATACTGAGCAATGCAAAGGCAAAGGCGTATAGCTTAGTGTTTGACCGTCCAACAAACATCAGTGTTGACGGAGAGATAGTAAATGTGGAAAGGGCAGAGCTGTCTTGCGAGCGTGAGGCGCTTAGCTTCCTTGTACCCAAGGGAATATGCAAGCTGCCGTTTGACGCTGAATTACTTGAAAAGGAAGCGCTGCCCGTAACATGACGATACTTGTTATATCCGATACTCACGGAAGAAAAAACAGAATATCCGACGTGCTTCTGCTCCATAAAAAATACGACGCCTTGCTTTTTCTCGGCGACGGACTGCGGGACTTTGAATACATACAAGATGATCTGTGCGGCTTTGCCGCGGTAAAGGGAAACTGCGATGGGTTCTCGTTTTTCTCGGCTGAGGAGTCTGCGCCCACTGAGCGAATGCTTTGCTTCGACGGGGTAAAAATTCTGATGATGCACGGACATTCTCACTCAGTCAAGTCGGGAACAGACAGAGCGGCGGCATATGCGCTGGCGAGAGGCGCTGACGTATTGCTTTACGGACATACGCACGTGGCGGAAAATACCTATTATCCCATTGGAAGCAATATAGGCGGGGCAGTCACTGAAAGACCCTTGTACGTGTTTAACCCGGGTAGCCTTGGCGAGCCAAGATACGGAGCACCAAGCTACGGAGTGATAGAAATAAGAAACGGCTCAGTACTACTGTCCCACGGAAATATATGATCTTTGAGCCACACGTGGCGCAAAAAAGGTCGCCCCTTTTGTGGGACGACCTGAAAGACATATTTTTCTTAAGAAGCCGAATCCGATGAAAGACCCGCTTCTCTTGCTGCCTCACACTCGGCGTGGTAAGCGGCAATTATCTGCTCCTCAAGCTTTCCTCTGAAATCGGCATTGATGGGATGTACGATATCACGGTAGGTGCCGTCGGGATTCTTTCTGCTGGGCATGACGATAAAATACTTGTCGCGGGCATTTATGACCTTGATATCATGAACGGCAAGCTGACCGTCAAAGGTAGCGGAAACGATCGCCTTCATAGGACCGTCGTCGAAAAGCTTTCTGATTTTGATGTCTGTGATTTGCATTTTAAAACCTCCGTTGTATATTTTTTGCAATATTAACTTGTTTCTATGAATATATTATACAGAATTAATTTGACAGTTATACGATGATTTTAAGTTTTTTTTGTGAAGACACAAGATTTTAATTTGAATTTTTGTTCAAAAACTATCCGAACTTTTTTACGGAAGGTAACTTTTCATGTCAGTTGAAAACACACATTTCGGCTCGGCGGAAATAGCTGAGCTGCTTAAAGACTGCAAAAGCATATTTTTTATAGGTATCGGCGGCATAAATATGTCCTCGCTTGCCCATATCTCCCATAACAGGGGTTACCGTGTAGGCGGCTCGGACAGGACCGAGACGGAGCTTACGCGCAAACTTGCACAAAGGGGAATAAGAGTAAATTACGGACATTCCGAGGATAATGCCCGCGGATACGACGCCTTTGTTTATACAGTGGCGATCTCCGAGGATAACCCCGAATACGTTTATGCCCGTAAAAACGGGCTTCCGTGTATTTCGAGAGCTGATTATCTCGGATATATAATGACACGGTACAAAAGACGCATTGGCATTGCGGGTATGCACGGAAAAAGCACCTGCACGTCCATGTGCGCCGAGATACTTATCGAATGTGGCTCCGACCCCACAGTGCTTTCGGGCGCTGAGCTGCCTGCCATGAACGGCGCTTATTGCGTGGGAGAAAGCGATAATTTTGTGTTCGAGGCTTGTGAGTATATGGACTCATTCCTTGATTTCAATCCCACAGTTGCGGTCATACTCAATATCGAGCTTGACCACGTGGACTATTTTTCCGATATAGAGCAGATCAAGCGCTCATTTGCAAGATATGCGGATATTGCGGGTAAAGATGGCTATGCGGTGTACAATGCCGATGATAAGGACGTTATTGAGGCTTTGAAGGATTTTGAGGGTGAGCGGGTAAGCTTTGGAATAGAGCAGACCGGCGCCGTCCTCAGAGCGGAGAACATAACGGAATATTACGGAAAATATAGCTTTGATATAATATACAGAGAAGAATTTTTCTGTCACGTTGACCTGAGAACTTCGGGCTATCATAATATATACAACGCCTTGGCGGCGGCAGGAGCGTGCCTTTTGTGCGGGATCTGTGCACAGGATATAGCAAAGGGACTTGAGGGCTTTTGCGGAGCTTGCAGAAGAATGGAGTATAAGGGAAGTGTAGGCGGAGCGGAGGTGTACGACGATTACGGGCATCACCCAACGGAGATCGCGTCAACGCTCAGAGGAGCGCGAGGGCTTGCGAGGGGTAAGCTTATCTGCGTTTATCAGCCCCATACTTATTCGCGCACGGCGGCACTGATTGAGGACTTTATCAGGTGCTTTGATATATGCGACAGGGTGATATTTGTGGATATCTACGCCGCAAGAGAAAAGGACACACTGGGAGTCAGCTCGGCGCTTTTGGCTGAGCGTGTCGGAGACAGAGCAGGTTACGCGGAAAGCTTTGCGGAAGCCGCAAAAATGCTTGAAGGGGAGCTTTGCGTGGGCGACGTTGCCGTTGTAATGGGCGCGGGAGATGTATATAAGGTATTTGAGTATCTGACCTTTTCGGAGGAGTAATATGCTGAGAAAAAAAGAATTCCTGATATGTGCTCTGACCTTTTCGGAGGAGTAATATGCTGAGAAAAAAAGAATTCCTGATATGTGCTCTGACCTTTTTGGTGTCACTTACTGTCATTGAATTGCTGACGCTTGCATATAATTGGTTTCCGTATATTTACGGCTTTAATGTGCCGACGGTTCTTTCTTGGAACGTTGCTTTGTATTTTACGTTGGCTAAGGAATGGACGTTCAAAAAATATCTCGTATGTGCCACGGCGGTGATCGTGTTTGCATTACCGCATATACTCTTTACCATAGTGGTTTACAGTTCGTGGTTTTGTTTTGGCTTTTCTGTAATTTTAGCAGCTTGGCTTTTTATAAAGGCTTATATGCTAAAGAAAAATAATTGTTCGACCAATCGGGAGGAATTATAAATGTACGATGCTATTGCCCACGTTTACGACAAGCTAAATGCTGAGATAGATTATGGCGAATGGGCGGATTTTATTGAAAAATGCTTCGATCGCTATCTTGATAAACGCCCCGAGCTTGTTCTCGACCTTGCCTGCGGAACGGGAAGAATGACCAGAGAGCTTGCGGGGCGGGGCTACGACATGATAGGCGTGGATGGAAGTGCAGATATGCTATCCTGCGCCATGGAGGCAGGCACAGAGGGAATACTTTATCTGCTTCAGGACATGAGAGAGTTCGAGCTTTACGGAACGGTAGGCGCGGTGGTGTGCTGCCTTGACAGTATAAATTATCTTCTCGAAGAAAAGCACGTAAAGGCTGCATTTTCTTGCGTGCACAACTATCTTGACCCCGACGGACTGTTTATCTTTGACATGAATACGCCGTATAAATTCGAGAATATATACGGAGATAACGCCTACGTGCTTGAGGACGAGTGCGACGGACGCGCCGTGTATTGCGGCTGGCAGAATGAATATGACAATGAGAGCGGTATATGTGATTTTTACCTCACTCTTTTTGAGGAGGACGAGGACGGCGCGTATGTCCGCTCAGATGAGCATCAGAGAGAAAGATGCTATACGCTTGAAAAAGTGAAGGAAATGCTCACTGCTTGCGGAATGGAGCTTATAGGCGTGTTCTCGGATTATCGGCTTTCAAGCCCCGATGAGAGTACCGAGAGATGGTATATAGTCGCAAGAGCCAAGAAATAATATAATAAGAGGAAAAGCAAATGAACACAAACGTAAAGGAATCAAGCATACTCCGTGCAATGACCGCGGACGGAAGCGCAAGAATACACGTAATAAACTCTACCGCTATCGTAAACGAGGCGGTGAAGATCCATAATACCTCGGCGACCGCAACTGCGACTCTTGGTCGCTTGCTGACGGCTACGTCTATGATAGGCTGCATGCTGGGAGAAAAGGACGACACAGTAACAGTAACGCTGGGAGGCGACGGACCTGCGGGCAGAGTGCTTGCGGTGTCGGATTATTTCGGAAACGTCAGAGGATATATACAAAACCCCGAGGTGGACGTGCCGCTCAAGCATAACGGAAAGCTTGACGTGGGCACTGCCGTGGGCAAGGGACTTCTGACAATTATCCGCGACATCAGCGGAAGCAGTGAGCCGTATACGGGCTCCATCCCCCTTGAGAGTGGTGAGATAGCCGAGGATATAGCGGCATATTACGCAAAGAGCGAGCAAGTGCCTACAGTCTGCGCCCTTGGCGTCCTCGTTGATACCGATCTCAGCTGCCGTGCGGCAGGGGGAGTGATTGTTCAACTCTTACCGTTCGCTAACCCCGAGACCGTGGACGCAATAGAAAAAAATATTCCCAAGCTTGCGAATATCTCGAAGCTTTTTGAGCGCGGACTTGATAATAAAGCCGTCGCAGATATAGCACTTGAGGGAATAGAATACGACGTTTTCGACGAGCTTTGCGTTGATTATCGCTGCAATTGCTCAAGGGAGCGCGTTGAAAAGGCACTGATCACGCTGGGAAGTAAGGATCTCTATGAAATGCTCGAGGAGCAAAAGAAGGAGGGCAAGGCGGATGAGCTGGAGGTGTCCTGCAGATTTTGCGGACGTAAGGAGATATTTACGAGAGCGGACATAGATAACATGATAAGAAAGAGCGAAAAATAATTAAAAAAATTTGAAAAAAGGTATTGACAAACAGGGGATAATGTGGTAAAATATGTAGCGTTGACGACGCGACAGGCGACTCGGAAACGGGAAAAGACGATATCGAAAAAAACTTAAAAAAGTTTTAAAAAAGGTATTGACAAACGCCAGAAGATATGATATAATATTAAAGTCGTCGCGAGAACAACACCACAGAGTGTTGTGACGCAAATGGGAGCATAGCTCAGTTGGGAGAGCATCTGCCTTACAAGCAGAGGGTCATAGGTTCGAGCCCTATTGTTCCCACCACACGGCCCGGTAGTTCAGTTGGTTAGAACGCTAGCCTGTCACGCTAGAGGTCAGGGGTTCGAGTCCCCTTCGGGTCGCCAATTATACAGCCCTTGCTGTATGCCTCTGTAGCTCAGTTGGTAGAGCAGGGGACTGAAAATCCCCGTGTCGTTGGTTCGATTCCGACCGGAGGCACCATTAGAATGCGGATTTAGCTCATTTGGTAGAGCGCGACCTTGCCAAGGTCGAGGTGGCGGGTTCGATCCCCGTAATCCGCTCCAGAGAACGGGTACGAAGTAAATCGTGCCCGTTACTTTCAGTAATCAGAGATTCGAGTGAAGGCAACGCGAAACGCTTCATGCAGCGACCTGAGCAACAAAAGCGGATCTTTGTTAATATACGTCGAGCCCCTGTGGGCGCGACCATTTACGGCGACATAGCCAAGTGGTAAGGCAGAGGTCTGCAAAACCTTTATTCCCCGGTTCAAATCCGGGTGTCGCCTCCAAACAAAAGAGCACTGCGAGAGCAGTGCTCTTTTGTTTGGAAATGAAGCGCACCTGCGGTGCATGAAAAATGAAGCAGGGCTTCGCCCTATGAAGCGAGCCTTCGGCTCACGGAGAGATTAGTGTGCGCTTTGCTTCATGGCGGCAACGCCGCCGCTTAATACAAGCCGCAGGCTTGTGCTTCATATTTGCAAAGCAAATGCTTCATTTCAAAAGATGGTGCTTCATTGACAAAACAATGAATTTATGCTATACTTTACTCAAAGGACGGTGATATTATGGCTAACGATAATCTTTCTGAGCAATCAATGGATTTTGCAGTTCAAATTATCAATCTCGTTAAGCAATTAAAGGAACAACGCGAGAGCATTATGTCCAATCAAATTGGCAGAAGCGGAACGTCAGTAGGCGCCAATATTCGTGAAGCCAAATACGCACATGGAACGGCTGATTTTATATCTAAAATGCAGATTGCCCTGAAAGAAGCAAATGAAACGGGTTATTGGTTGGAGTTGCTTTACAAAACCAATTACATCGGAGAAGAGCAATATAACTTTTTGGAATCCAAATGTAAATCGCTCCGAGCAATGCTTGTTTCTTCAATCAACACCGCTAAAAATAATAACAAATAATTTTCAAAAACTTATCTGGACTTATGATTTCTTTTCGGTATAATGGTGTTACCACAAACCGAAAGGAATTTTTATATGGAATATGAAATCAAGCACTATTGCCGAGTAAAACTCGATCTTCTCCTCGCACTACAAAGTTTTCTCAGGGAGCCGCCGAAGGACGACTACGAAAAATACGCCCGAAAGGTGATCAACCGCGCGTATTTCATCATTCTGAATAAAATAGACCAGCTTGACGGTACGAATGAACGACTTTTGAAATATTGCAGGGAGAATATTGAAAAGTATAGGAATGTGTGATATAATAAATGTCAAGAAAGGTGGTGTTTTTGTGACGAAACAAGAAGTTTTACAGGGTGCGCTTGCATTGAACGGTAGTGATAAAAAATATACTGTTACAGTTGACGGCGATAAAATAATTATCGAAACCAAATATCGTGGCTCACGTATGCGAGAATCGACATTTCGCTGCATCGCACATCTAAAGGATGATAAAACCTATACTGAAAGCACTTACGACTTTGACGGATATCGTAAACAATATGGAGTCCGTAAAAAAGTGGCTTCATATTGTTTGGATGGTTCAAAAGAGGTATTTGATTCGAAAGAGATAAAGAAAGTCTTGCAAGATTATCTCGATTCGTGCGGATATCAAAGAATCGTCAATAAAAAAATCATAGCATTGTGCATATCTATTCCGGTTGTTGTTATTGTTGCAATACTGATTGCTGTTGTCATTTCATTAACATCAGAATCTGATTTTGTTGATACAAACGGACTTGAGAATTTTGCGCTGACCGAAATCACACGAAACGATATTTTAAGCAAAGATAACAATTACAGAAGCTCGATGGTGTCGGAAAAACATTCTGGGCGTCATACAAACATAATTGGAACAAGGCTTAGAGATTATGATTATGATTACATTAGAAGGTCGTTCGGAAAAATCCATGGCGTTATGATTCTTCAAGCAACGAAAATATCGGAAAACACTCTTACGCTTAATATCAATAGCTCTGTAGAATCGGGAAATGCTGAAATAGTAATTATTATTGACGGAGAATATTATTGTTCAGTTGATGTTAATCAAGATCAATCCATAACACTACAGGACATTTCTAACAAGGAAGTAATTGTAAAACTCGCGGGTGAGGGAGCAAAAATGAAAATTGATGTAACGCGCGTATACTAATAGGGCAAATGAGGTAGGTATCTTTTTCGTAAAAGCTTTTATAAAATCGGCATCTTTTTCGTAAAACCTTTGATTTTGCAAAATAACTCCATCAACCGACTAAACGGCTGAAAAATAATTGTCAAAAATCTTGAAAATCCTTATAATACAAGGATTTTAACCATTTTCAAGGTGGCATCTTTTTTGTCAACACGTCTCAAACCAAAGAGCACTGCGAGAGCAGTGCTCTTTTGTTTGGAAATGAAGCGCACCTGCGGTGCATGAAGAATGAAAAATGTGCGCTTCGCTTCATGGCGGCAAAGCCGCTGCTTCATATTCGCGGAGCGAATGCTTCATTCCCTCTTGCATCTCGCCCCAAAGCGTGATATAATACACTTGATGCAAGCGTCAAACGCAGAAAGGCGGTGGATATATGAAAAAAAAGATAGTCATCGGTGCTTTTTTGCTGTTGGTTTTAATTACGGCAATCTTTTTTATAGTAGGAGCGGTAGACTCTTATAATTATGATATGGACCCCGCCAACGGTGTGGATATTTTGGAAGGCGTCGGAGCAGCTATTCTCATAGTTATTGGCGGGATTGTTATATTATGTGAATCGGATCTGTTTTTTACCGTGTATTATTTTTTGGTGAAGCCAAAAACCTTGCCAAAATCGATTCTCATGACCCTTTCTCAGCTTATGCTTTTGACGGTAATTTTCAGCGAGGATTTGGCGAAATTTTTATCCCAATATGTATCGGATGTTTTCAAGGAAGAAATCATCGTGATATTTCCAATATTTTTCTTTTATGTTATTTTAAGATTTATTTGTGTTTCAATCTGTTTTTTAGAAAAAGATTAAGGTATCTTTTTTGTATTCAGTTGCCTTTGATAGCAAATTCAAACAGTTGCATTATTGGGCTTATTTTCACTTCTATCATATGTTGCTGCTGTATGTCAGTGTCGGCATTTGCGCAAACATCATCCAACGATGGAGGCTCATTCACCGCATACTATTCTATCCAGAGTTCCTATATGATATGGATACCAGAAGATGTTTCGCTAAACCAGCAGAACTACTTGAAAGCAGAGTTATTGAACATCACCGCCGATGAGCAAATTGTGCAATAATATAATATTGCTCTATGCAATTCAAACAAAACTATGCTCATTACGTTGTGCAAAACGCTGAATTAACTAATTAAATAAGAAAAACTATTGACAAATCTGATAAAACAAAGTAAAATGTACATAAGGAAATCGAATATACCGTGAACATTTATTGGAGTGTTACCGTTAGGGCATAACCAACTTTTTATATGTATTTAGGTTTGTTTTACGAGCTTGCTATATATAAGGGTTGGCTTTTTTTATTCAGGACAGGGAGAAAATCATGAAAGTTATCAAGGTTATCAATAATAATAATTTATGTGTGCTGGATGATAAAGGGAAAGAGCAGATAGTATCGGGTAAGGGAATAGGTTTCGGGAAAAAATACGGTGACACGGTTGATCCCTTGCAAATTCAGAAAACGTATCTTATTACTGATTCCGAGCTTCAGAAAAAGATGATCACCATGCTCAGAGAAATTCCTTCGGAATATATGGTTTTTGCAAATGATATGGTGGAACACATAAAGAAAGAGTATCCTTCAAATATAAACGAATCGCTGCTCGTTACATTGAGCGACCACATTGCTTTTGCGATTGAAAGGAAGAAAGGCGGGATAGAATTTACAAATCCGCTGCTTGATTCTATTAAAGAATCCTATCCTCAAGAGCTGAGCCTTGGGGAATACTGTGTTGAGCAGATGCGTGAACGGTTGGGCATTTCAATGACAAAGGATGAAGCCGGATTTATCGCAATGCATATTATCAACGCAAGACTGGATATAAAAATGAGTGATCTGTATGACATCACGAAGATGATCAACGGTTGTGTTGAGATAGCGGAATATTTTTATCAGCAAAAATTTGATAAAAACTCTGTTTTCTACCAACGCTTTTTGACTCATTTGAAATATCTGGCACAAAGATTATATCAGGACAAACCGCTCCCCAAAAATCTGAGCGATGATGATGTGTTTGTTGCTATGATAAAGAAAATCTGTAACAAGCATTATAAATGTGCTTTATGTATACAGGAGTATATATTGAAAACCTATAAGAAAGATATTAACGAAGATGAATTGATCACACTTGCAATTCACTTAAAAAAAATCGGCATAAACGCCGATTAATATAATGGTCGTACTGTATCGTCACAGCAGGTACCGGCTGCGAGGGTATACTACGGTCAATAAAAAACGGAGGTATAGCTATGAAAGACAAAATATTCGGGGTTCTCCAAAGAGTCGGACGTTCCTTTATGCTCCCTATTGCACTTCTTCCCGTTGCAGGACTGCTACTTGGTATCGGAAGCTCTTTTACAAACCCCACAACGCTTGAAACGTACGGGCTTACAGGAGTAATTCAGGAAGGCGGAATTCTGTATACCATTCTTGACATCATGAGTAAAACAGGCAGTGCTGTTTTTGACAATCTTGCTCTGCTGTTTGCGATGGGTGTTGCTATCGGTATGGCAAAAAAAGAAAAAGAGGTTGCCGCACTTTCGGGTGCAATAGGCTACCTAATTATGAATACAGCCATCAGTGCCCTCATTTCCGCTAAGGGCGGTGTTGAAGCTATGGCTGCAAACTCAACAACTACCACACTCGGAATACCTACCCTTCAAATGGGCGTTTTCGGAGGAATTATAGTGGGACTCGGTGTTGCGGCACTTCATAACAGATTTTACAAGATCCAGCTGCCTCAGGTGCTCTCCTTCTTCGGAGGTACAAGATTTGTTCCCATTATAACCAGTATCGTTTACCTCGTTGTAGGTATTGCAATGTTCTATATCTGGCCCGTAGTTCAGACAGGTATTGCACAGCTCGGCCAGCTTGTACTGGAAAGCGGCTATGCGGGAACATGGATCTACGGTATTATCGAAAGAGCACTTATTCCGTTTGGTCTTCACCATGTATTCTATATGCCTTTCTGGCAAACAGAGCTTGGCGGCGCAATGATTATTGACGGAGTTGCCGTTCAGGGTGCACAGAATATCTTTTTCGCAGAGCTTGCGTCGAAAGCAACAGAGCAGTTCTCTGTATCTGCAACAAGATTTATGTCAGGAAAGTTCCCGTTTATGATCTTCGGACTTCCCGCTGCTGCTTTTGCAATGTACAAAGCAGCTCGTCCCGAAAAGAAAAAGGTTGTCGGCGGACTTCTCCTCTCTGCAGCTCTCACTTCTATGCTGACAGGTATTACCGAGCCGATCGAGTTTACATTCTTGTTTGTAGCACCTGTTATGTATATAGTTCATTGTGTTCTCGCAGGACTTTCGTATATGCTGATGCACATATTCGGTGTTGGTGTAGGAATGACATTCTCAGGCGGTGCAATCGACCTGACTCTTTTCGGCATCCTTCAGGGCAACCAAAAAACGAACTGGATATGGATAGTGATCGTCGGACTGGTTTATGCTGTTGTGTACTATTTTGTATTCTATTTTATGATTACAAAGCTCAATTTCAAGACACCCGGCAGAGAGACTGACGATGAAGAAACGAAGCTCTATACACGTAAGGATATGAATGCACGAAAGGAAGCTGCGGCTAAAGAAGCTGAGAGCGGCTTTGACAGAGTAAGTGCATTGATTGTGAAAGGTCTTGGAGGTAAATCAAACCTTTCCGATGTGGATTGCTGCGCAACAAGACTTAGAGTCACAGTAATTGATGCAAATCTTGTTGTGGACGGTCTGCTCAAAGAAAGCGGCGCTTCAGGTGTTATTCACAAAGGAAACGGTGTTCAGGTGATCTACGGACCGCAGGTATCGGTGGTTAAATCTCACCTTGAAGATTTTCTTGACACGGAAGATGCCGATAATGTTGACACATTGCTTGGCAAAACGGAATATGAAGCTACGGAACAGGAACGCAAAACCGATGACAAGAGCGGCTGCAAAACGATCGAGCTTTTCGCCCATCTTAACGGTAAGATCATCCCCCTTGAGGAAGTAGAAGACGAAGCGTTTGCCACAAAGGTTCTCGGTGACGGTATTGCGATCGAGCCGACCGAAGGCAAGCTCTACGCTCCCTGCGACGGTAAGGTCGATATGGTGTTCGATACAGGGCACGCAGTTAATCTTGTTTCAAAAGACGGCTGTGAGATATTGCTCCATGTAGGAATAGATACTGTGAAGCTTGCGGGAAAATTCTTTGAAGCTCATGTTTCCGACGACCAGGAAATTCATAAAGGCGACCTGCTGATTACCTTTGATATTGATGAGATCAAAAACGCAGGCTATAAAACAACAACACCTATGATTATCTGCAACACAGACGATTATGCTTCGGTTGAAGTTGTCGCAGGTGAAAATGTGTCTGCAGGTGAAAAAATTATTAAAATTAATTAATGTAAAGGAGTAATTACTATGAGAACATTTAATTACACGATAAAGGACGAACTGGGAATTCACGCAAGACCTGCAGGAATGCTTGCAAAGACGGCAAAAACACTTGACAGCGAAATTACAATTACAAAAGGCGAAAAGACTGTCGGCGCGGGTAAGCTTATGGCACTTATGGGGCTTGGCGTAAAGTGCGGAGACACTATCGTTGTAACCATAAGCGGGGGCGACGAAGAGACTTCCGAAAAGACAATGAAGGATTTTCTCGAAGCCAATCTTTAAGAAATCCACGCCATGACAGGAGGCAGAGCTATGAATATCTGGCATGACATTGATGAAGAAAGAATTTATCCGACTGATTTTGTATCGGTAATTGAGATCTCCAAGGGCAGCAACATGAAGTATGAACTGGATAAAAAAACAGGTGTGCTGTCGCTTGACAGAGTTTTATCTACAGCAACCTATTATCCTATGAATTATGGGTTTATTCCTCGTACTTACGGCGATGACAACGACCCTCTTGATGTGCTTCTTCTATGCTCTCAGCCGATACAGCCAATGACGCTCGTGCGAAGCTACCCTATCGGTGTGATCTATATGGAGGACAACGGAATGGGCGATGAAAAGATCATTGCAATTCCTTACGGTGACCCTACATATACCGATTATACTGATGTAAATGAGCTTCCAAAGCATATATTTGAGGAGCTTAAACACTTCTTTTCGGTTTATAAGCAGCTTGAGCGCAAGACGACCGATGTAAAGGAATTGGGCGGACCGATAGAAGCTGTTGCCGTAATAGAAAGAGCTGTTGAAAACTACAGAAAGAAATTCGGCACAATATAAACTTATAAAGGCGGTGTAATATATGGTAAAATACCAAGGAAAAGGTGTTTACGGAGCAATAGCCGTAGGCAAAATATCGGTTTTCAAGCGTCAGGATATACAGGTAGAGCGTATCAGAATTGAAGATACCGACGCAGAAATTGCTCGTCTTGAATCGGCAAAGGAAAAAGCAATCGCTCAGCTTCAAGAGATCTACGAGAAGGCTCTGAAAGAAGTGGGAGAAGCGAATGCGCAGATTTTTGAAATACACATGATGATGGTTGAAGACGACGATTACAACGAGGCCATCGTTGAGATGATAAATGTGCAAAATGTAAATGCTGAGTATGCCGTGGCGGTTACAGCCGATAACTTTGCTACGATGTTCTCCTCAATGGATGACAGCTATATGCAGGCAAGAGCAGCCGATGTCCGTGACATTTCAAACAGAATTATCGCATGTATGTCCGTCTGCGAAAATATTAACTCCGCATCAAACGAAAAGGTAATTATCTGTGCGGATGACCTTGCTCCAAGTGAAACAGTATCTCTTGATAAGGATAAGGTTCTTGCGTTTGTTACGGCTCACGGCTCGTCAAATTCGCATACTGCCATTCTTGCTAGAAATATGAACATTCCTGCAATTATCGGCATTGGGGAACAGTTCCTTACACAAATCAAGGACGGAGATACCGCAGTTGCCGACGGCTTTACAGGCGAGTTTATTATTGATCCCGATAGCGAAACTCTTTCTGCCGCAAACCTTAAGCTTGAAGCTGAAGCAGAGAAAAAAGAACTATTGGAGAAGCTCAAGGGCAAGGAAAATATTACTTTTGACGGTACAAAGATCAATATATATGCAAATATCGGAAGTGTTGACAATATTGGTGCGGTACTTCTCAATGACGCAGGCGGAATAGGTCTGTTCCGAAGCGAATTTCTTTATCTTGAAAGCAACGACTATCCTACGGAGGAATTGCAGGTTCAGATATATAAGAGAGTGCTCGAAAGTATGGGATCAAAAAAGGTTATAATCCGTACTCTTGACATTGGTGCCGACAAGCAGGCTGACTATTTTAACCTTGACAAGGAAGAAAATCCTGCTCTCGGTCTTCGTGCGATCCGACTTTGTCTTTCACGTCCCGAGATCTTCAAGACACAGCTCAGAGCATTATACCGAGCTTCCGCTTTCGGCAAGCTTGGAATAATGTTCCCGATGATAACAAGCGAGTGGGAGCTCAAAGAAATTCTCGCACTCTGCGAAGAAGTAAAGCGTGAGCTTGAAGCCGAAAAAATTGTGTATTCCGATAGCATTGAGCTTGGTATAATGATCGAAACACCTGCTGCTGCAATTATCAGCGATAAGCTTGCGCCTATGGTTGATTTCTTCAGCGTCGGTACAAATGACCTTACTCAATATACTCTCGCCTGTGACAGACAGAATCCCCGTCTTGAGCGCTTCTGCGATACTCATCACGAAGCAGTTTTGCGTCTTATTGAAATATCGGCAGAGAACGCACATAAACACGGAAAATGGATCGGAATATGCGGTGAGCTTGCTGCGGACACGACCCTTACGGAAACTTTTCTCAGAATGGGAATTGACGAACTTTCTGTTTCACCGTCTTTTGTCCTCAAAGTAAGGGATACAGTACGAAAAACAGATTTGTCAAAATAATATAGTTCGGAATTCGTATTATGCATTGACAGAAATAAATTTTGCAAATCTATTGAAGTGTTTACGGTATTTCCATATATTATAAAAGTTGCCGAACTCGGCAGATAACGGTGTTTTCAAAATATCTTTATCTCTATTATTCAAAGCATATCAAAAAAAGGATAGCCCACTATTGAGCAGACTCAATAGTGGGCTAAATGCTTGATATTAGCGGATGAAAACTGGCTTTAACGGTCATTTTGTTAAAGGTGTGGATTTGCCGATTTGAAGTAAACGGAAGTGCTCGGAATTGCTTTAGGGCAAAGATTTTTATCGTTAAAAGGGAAAATGCTTTTTTGAGTTCGTCTCAACTTTGTTAATTCGAGTTGACCCTAACCAAGAGTTTTCGGTTACTTGCTTTCTTTAATAGCTGACTGTTGGGGCATCGCACAGAAGAGGGAATTAACCACAATATTTTAATGCTTTGTGCCAATGCTCTAATTCCCATTACAACGGATATGAATTATTGATAATTGCTTCACGCAATTCTTCCTGATACTGCTTAGTTCCACTTTCACGATATTTTTATTTACAGGAGAGATAATGAGAAAAACACCGGTGAACAAAGAAAAAACAAAATTTGATTTTGGAAATTACTACGAGGATATTTTACCCGATGATGCAGACGAGGTAAACACACAATCCAAAGACAACAAGCTGGTGATAAGGCTAATAATACTCGGATTTTTTGTACTTGTCGCACTGTCAGCGTGTATTGCGCTACTTGTATTGCTTGGGGGAGAAGGAGTGTGTAAGTGAAGATTTAAAGAATACGAACTAAAACATCTTATTATACATTAAAAATAAAAAGTAAATTTTTTAAATTTGCTGTTGAATTTTACGAAGAATTAGTGTATAATAAATACAGCAGAGTATAAACAAAGGAGGAATTTATGATGCCAAACATTAAGCCCGTATCAGATCTGCGTAACTATAATGAGGTTTTGAGAGATATTGCAGTTGGTGAACCCGTGTTTCTGACAAAGAATGGACGTGGAAAATATGCAATAGTCGATATGGAAGAATTCGAGAAAACCCAAGCAACTCTTAAACTGATGAGCGAACTTGCTAAAGGAGAGTCTTCTGCTAAAGAAAAAGGATATATAGACATTTCCGACGTTGAATCTATTTTGGGGATAAGTAATGGCTAAAATTACTTTTACACCTGCTGCCCTTGAGGATATGAAGGATATCAAAGCGTATATAACCGACGAGTTGTGTAGCGAACAGTCTGCAATAAATACAGTGTCAAAAATTATGAAGCGAATTCGACAGCTTTCCGAATTCCCCGAAATCGGAGCTCCCCTTTCCTCTATTATCAGTCTTGACGTTCCGTACAGATTCCTTGTTTGCGGTAATTATACGGCTTTTTATAAGGTTGAAAAAGACGAGGTTCATATTGTTCGCGTGCTCTGTGGCAGACGTAATTTTATGCAAATACTGTTTGGAAAAACGTTTGATGAATAAAATAGGTGTTTTTGCCGACATTGTGCCAACTTTGCGCCGACATTCGCCAAAACTATTGACAGATAAGATTTTGTTTAGTATAATAAACACGTAAAGTATCTTATTTGCCAATGAGCATTTACAGTTTAACAGAATAATTCACAGTGTCAGATCGCGATTGCGTGCATCTGGCACTTTTTATTTTCATAAGATTTCTGCCCGAGAAACTCGGGATGAAATAAAATATATTTATTGCAGTAAAACTGCGGAAAGGAAAAAATCATGTTTCTAATTTTAGACAATGTCGTAATCTCAAAGGGATACGGTGACAACCCCGCGATTCGTATCAGTAATGGAGAAAAGGGAAGCCTTGCGCGATTTAGCGTCGGTAAGAAGATGTATCATCCATTCAACAACAAATAAGCGAGGCAGTATCAGCTGAATATCCTTTGGCAAAATGGGTATGGGAAGCTCCGAATACCGGAAAGAAAATAGAAGCAGAAGAGCCTGTATATATACTGCTCAACCGAGCAGGAGGATATTGCAGAGCAGAGGTTAAGTACCAAGACTTCACGGTAACGCAGGTAATATTTATGTCAGCTCAGAATAATAGTACGGATACTCACACCGATACGCCGATACCAAATACGCCTAAACCCGAGAATTATCAGCTTGTCGCTTTTGAATGGGTAGAGAAAAACGCATTGGAGCTTAATAACCGCATAAATGAGGCGATTGGACGCGATGAGCAAGAGCTGCCTATAAAAGCAGAAGAACTGCCCGTAAAGGAAAGCTGGTCGGGCGTATGCTCTGAGCTTAAAAGTGCAGGAATAGATAACGCAGAAATAGTATCTGACGGTATTACCGTAAAATTTACGCAAAAAAATGCAGAAAGGGAATAAAATATGGCAGCAGTTATTTCAAACTTATTTAGCTTTTCAAAGGATCTTCCGTCACCGTTATGCCGACCTATACAAGCAACGCAAGGAGACGATCGAGCGTGTCTTTGCGGATGCAAAAGAAAAACACGCAATGCGTTATACGCCTTACCGCGGCCTCGCTCAAGTTTCAAATTGGGTAAGGCTTAAATTTGCTGCCATGAATCTCAAAAAATTCGCTAAAAGAAAGTGGAGA
>JAGAPH010000049.1 GCA_017623375.1 Clostridia bacterium
GCCACCTTTACATACTTGAAGAACACGAGGCGCAAAACCTTACGCGCAAGGAAACCAGACGGCATATTTCATACGAAAGCATAACAGAAAAGGGCTTGGATTTTGTTTCCCCGGAAGAAAGTCCATCAGAACGGCTCATACGCTCGGAGGAAGAAAAACGGTTACATAACGCTATGGCTTCTCTTACGGACAAGCAGTATAGAATCCTTTGGCTCGTAGCTGTGGACGGGCTTTCCTTTCACGAGGTAGGACGGCTTTTAGGCTTGAATTGGGATACCGTCAGAGAGCATTATCGGGCGGCTATAAAAAAAGTTCAAAAAAATTTTTGAAAAATACCCCCTCAAAATGCCATTCCCGTGGCTTATAGGTGAAGGCGCACCCGTCTTACACTTTTTCAGGAGGTACGAAGATGTTACCACTCAATAAAATTCGAGAAGATTTGAAGGAGATCCGCTACTACTACGCACGCAAGGAGATTTTCGACTCTGCTATCGGCGGCATCGGGCTAAACAGGGTTTTGGATAAGGTGAAGAAATATAACACCGCTGTTCAGAACGCACCGCCGAGGCTCTATGACCTCTATATCTGCCTGTACGTGAAGAACTACACACAGGAGGGCTTGTCAATCGAGCTTGGATATACCCCCGAATATATCCAGATGCAGCACAAAAAGCTCCTGCTTTTCCTTCAATCTTACTTTAAGAGCGAGGACGAAAGAAAATGAAGCAGACGCCGGATTTTATGCAAAACGCTACGAACGTTTATCGTACTCCCCATTTTATCGTCAAGCAAAGGCTTTCTGTTCTTTGCAGCGAGGAAGAAAACAATGCGATTATAAGCCGAGATACATTCTATAAAAGAACACCGGCGCGTAACGCAGAGTACGAGGAAATTTTCAAAAAACGTGAGCAGATAGACGGTAAAAGGCTTCCCTCGTCGGGCTACATCAGAGAGTACCGAGAGTAAAAAAAACGGGTGCGGCTTCAAAAACACTTTGGTTTCATTTGGGGTAAAGTTTGGGTAAACAGATAGGATTTGCAAGTTTACTTTTGATTGCGTTGGGACTCTGTTTCTGGTTTTTGCCCGATAAATACCTTAAAATGAAAGCGTAACCGACAGCTACCGATTTACGATTATGGCGCTTGGAGCTTGCAAGCTAAGGTGGCCACCTTCCATAGCACAATCGCCGGGAACAGAGTTTCAAGGAGCGTTACGGTTACGAAAACAACTGAATAGCCCACTAGGGCAAACAAAATCTACAAATAATAGGAGGATTATTATGGCAACAAAGACAGCCGCAGGAGGCAACAAGTACAATCAGCGCAGATGGGCGATCCCCTCAAAGCGCGCAAAAAACTATGCTTCTGAGCGTAAGGCAAAGGTGCATCAGCGCGGCCCGAAAGAAGGTAAAGAGCTGACCGATTACGAGGCAGGTATCCGTTCGGGATATTTGCAGGCACAGACCGACCACGCCGGACTGTATAAGTACAAGAAGGCACTTTCCGAGGGTAAATCCAAGGCAGAAGCTCGCGAAATCTCGCAGAAGAAATCTAAGTAAATTAACAGGAGGTATTAGAATTTATGGCTAAAACGAACGAAACTAACGCAGGTAAGGCAATCTTTGTAGAGCGCGAAACCTTTGAAATGGATGGCAAAACCTACTATTCCTACTTCATTAAAGGACAGATCCGCGGCCGAGATGTAAAGGTCGCAATTACACCCCCGGACAACGGCGGCTTCGTCGTTCTGGATATCGTATTCGGTAACGCTATGGCGGCAGAGCTTGTAGTAAAGCCCTTCGAGATCAAGGACGAAAAGACCAAGAAGGTCGTATCTGGCAACACCTTTGCCGTCGTTTCTTATGACGAAAACGGCGAGATGTACGAGTGTGCCGTGAAGCCCTACCGTCAGTCCGACAAGGCACTCTTAAATATGCTCCTTAAATAAGGCGCATAAAGAAAAAACAATAATGTTTCTGCGGCTTACGTGCTGCAAATAAGTTGTATGTAAGCCGCAGTTTTAGAAATAACAAAAGGAGGTTTTTATATGGATGCAACAGTAAAAAATACCGGTTACAATGTTAAGACCAAAAACAACAGATCCTATATTGCAAAAGCTTATGATATTGGATACGCACGAGGATGGGACGATGCATATAACGTTTCCAAGGGCTTTGGCGCGAGAATCGCAGCGTCCTACGGCTACAGAAAAGGCATTCGTGATCACCGTCGTGCAGATAAATACCTTAAGCAGTATCAGAAGCAAGGCAAAGGATATTGAAAGCGAGGTGACAGCCTATGACAAGTAACAAGGTAAGTAAGATCATAGCGTATGTTGCCATTGTATTGGTGCTGATTGTGTGCATTGGTTTTTTGGCTAAGTTCACAAACGGTTTTACGAGCGATTTTACAACCTTTTATTTAACCGTCAACGGCGAGGATGTAATGAAAGATAGCGGCGGATACGCTATGTCCCCCGAAGAGCCTATAACGGTGGATGTAAAGTACACGTTGGGCGAAGAACAAGGTTATACCGTTAAGGTCGTTCCAAACGTCGCGGAAGGTATGGACTTTGATTTTTCACTAAATGGCGAGGTGTGTTCCTATCACGCGGAAAGCGACTTGACCTCCGGCTTTGATATCAATTACGGAGAAGGAAGCTTTACCATCACTCCAAAAGGAGAAAACGCAGCGGAAATTTTGCGTGCGATCTACCCAGATAGTGAAATTGTCGTAAGTGACGATGCGGAATACACCGATATGTTTCATCTCGTTGTAACAACACAGGATGGCAAATCGAGCATAACAGTAGGATTTGTCGTCACAGGACCGGTATCGGATATTGAACTCGATATGACGGAAATCATTTTCTAAATTTTAAGGAGGAATTTTTATGAATCAAAACAACACAATTTTCAAAATTATCATTGGTGTCGTTGTGGCTCTTCTGCTCGTCGGCATCGTGCTCGGTACGCTTGCATATATCAACGGCAAAGATAATACCGATAACACTAACGAAACTACAGATACGGACATCACCGAATCAAGCACCGGGGACGTGGAAACAACTGATATTTCCGACGGCGGCACACAGCTTTTGCATAGCGGCAAAGTCTATGCTATGCCTAAGTTGATGACTTTTACACAGGTGTCCGCACTTTCGAGAACCGCCAGCGAGGGCATTACTGTAAATGCGACTGTAAAGCCTGATACCGCAGTTAATAAAAACGTAACGTGGCAGGTTGCTTGGGAAAATCCCAATGAATCTTTCGCATCAGGTAAGACAGCGACTGATTATATTTCGGTCACTCCCCTAGCCGCCGGCAGCAGTACAGCAACAATTACCTGTCTTCAGCCCTTTGGCTCTACCATTCAGGTGTCGGTCATTTCCGAGTCTAACCCCGGAGTATATGCAATTCTGACAGTTGACTATGAAAAGCGCGTTGAGGACGTTTCCGGTATTACTACCAATGAAGATTACTACTTTGACGGAACGACTCTATATCTTGACGATACGTCCGGTTGGAGCTATTTGGATGCTAATTATTCTGATAATTGGGATCTTGCATATACCTACGGTGTTGGCTCGGTAGATAGCTCTTCCGTAAGCAGTACAAGCTTTTATATTAAAGCGTCGGATGAACTCGCAGCAGCATACAGTGGTGCAGCTACCGATTACGTAAGCATTAAGGACAACCGCAATGACTTGTTGGAAAAGGGGCTTGGTGTTACACTGTTCAGAACAATGGAGGATAAAACCAAAGAGCCTTTTGAAGATCTTCAAGAAGATGGCAGTGTAATTCTCTCCTATCCTACTATCAGTGTTTTCAATGCAATACAGTGGAATAACATAGTTTCCGCTTTCAGCGGCTTGGAAGGACACGCCTTTGACATGAAGGTAGTCATAACGACCCAGAGCGGAAACGTAAGCGAGGTCATCATCCCCATTTATATTGACACCGACTCTGTCGGCGCGCAGGTAGCGAGTATTACGGTAGATCAGACTAATATCGTAGTGTAAGCTTCATTGGCTAAAGGAGCAATTTTATGAGGATTTTAACTAAAAAATTGTTCATAGCCGCAATGGCATTGCTAATAATGGCAATGCCATTGTTTACAACCATGACAACGGTTGTATATGCGGCTAATGAAGCCGTTCCCTATGAAAAAACAGACGTTTTGGAGGATCTTTCTTCTTCAACTGTCAAAGGTGTACCGTTTGATATGGTAAATTATCCTTTTAACGATAACGGCGAAATACAGGTCATCAGCTTCGTAGAATATTGTTATTCATATAAAGCTAATATGCGTGGCAATTACGGTCTGTATATTTATATTTATAATCCCAAGGGGCTGAATCTGTCTATTAAGGAAACACAAAACAAAATCCAAATGGCAGTCAGCTACGACGCAGACGGTAATCCTACGAATTATGAAAAGTTTAATCTTAAATATTGTAGCAAGTCCACCGGAGATTATAACAATCTTTTCTACAAGTTCAAGGTTATCGACCGGGAGATCAACGGCACGACCTTTTCTGACAGAGTAAACAGCAACGCCAGACGCTATGACGTTTCCGGTGTGGAGCTGACGACCTACGGCGCATCCTCGGCAACCGACTACGGCGTTTGCGGAACGTACATATTCACGGGATTTGCCGAAGGATACGGCCCGGACGAGAACGCAAAAAGCACCCTGAGCTGTGATGTGGAATACCTCGAAACGATTGAGCTTTCCGTAAAGCATACATTTTATCGCTCGGAAACCTCGGCACTTGGCGCAGGACATCAGAATCAGCTTGACACCGTGTATTTTTCCGTTCCGAAACGTTTTTTTGACAGATACGGAACGCTTCAACGAATTAAGGCTGAGTGGTACGAGTATAAGACAAAAGAAATACTTGTGACGAGCAACAGTGATTTCTACAATGCGGCAAGCCCGTATATCGGCGTTCCTCTCGGTAATTCTCCCAACGAATACGGTCTGTATGAGTACGTGGAGGATATCGGGTACAGCCTCGGCATCGGTGCGGGCAAGGCGGGAGATATGTACGTGGCTCAGTGGGGGTGGAATCTCGGTGACGGTTATCTCCACGTTCCCACCAACGTTCTCTACTATATGTTCCTCGTTGACAATATCGAGGAATACGATCCCTACGCTGAAACCGTTACCATAGGCGGTGTGCAAAGCAACGATCTGTACGAGTGGATAAAGAATTATAGCAAAAGCTACACATCGGGCAGGCTTCCCATCAAGGACGGCAATATCAGCGCCGATCTCTTTGAAAGTGATATCGATGCCAGCCGAAAAATGAATAATGAAAACGGCGTTATCAAGATGGGATACAGCTATTACGATTTTGATGCCGACGTAGATTTACAAACCTTGCAGAGCTGGTCGAGCACAAGCCCGAGCTTTTGGGATAATTGGCTGAACTTCGGTCTTGGTGCAGCTTTTACGGGCGGCCCCAACGAGGAATCCAAAACGGTGGCTCCCATTCAGATCCTCAAAGCGTCCGACCTCACCGGCACGAACACCGAAATAGCCGAAAGACTGCTTGTAAACGTATCCGACGTTGACAGCATCAAAGCCGAGTACAACAACGCAACAACCGTCAGCGGTGCAAGCGACGAAGAAATGGTTGTCGTTATGTTCCGTTTTGCTACGAGCGATTACTATTCCGAGGCAGTTGACATCATCGAACCGAACGCGGGATTTCTTTGGTCGGACAAGCATATTGAGGGTGAAGCGTACATAGCACAGGAAAGCGTATTCTTTGACTTCGATATCATTCAGCTTACCTTTAACAAGGACGGCGATTATACCGTTATTCCCGTTGTTTCAAGCCCGATTGATATTGTCAATGACGTTACACCCCCGACGAATATATCCGACGGTCTTGAATGGTGGCAGATCATACTTGCAATCTTGCTTGTAGTCTTATTGCTCGCACTTTGCTATCCTATTTTGCCCTACGTTATACAGGGCGTTTTATGGGTGATTATGCTACCCGTAAAGCTTGTAAAAGCAATTAGCAAAGGTGTCAAAAAATTTAAACAAAACAAGGAGTAATAAAACTTGAAAACGATAAAAAGGATTATCGCTGTACTCCTTCTTATCGTTACCGTGGCTCTGGTTGGCTATCTTGTATATACGGGTAGCCAACTATCCACCATAAACGATATGGGAGGTGTATATGAAGAAATTACGAGTATTTAATATCTCGCTTACAGTCATATTATCGCTCTTGTTCATATTCTTGGGTGTGTTCCATTTCAGCACCTCATATATTCGCTTTGCCGAGGCAACGGGCGATCTGTGGAACTCCGTTAAAATCTACTTCTGTGAGATCTTCGGTGTAGCACATTCCGTTCCGCCTACGGTAGAGGAATATTCAGAGGTGATGAAGTGGGATATTTTTTTGCCTGAAACGCTGCAAGGCTTTAAGGAAGAAGCAACCGAGTACGTAACGATGCTTGGTGACGA
>JAGAPH010000050.1 GCA_017623375.1 Clostridia bacterium
GAGCTGTCAGCGAAGCTGACTGAGGGAGAGTGCGTCAAAACATAATGAAATCTTAACCGTTATGCACGCAGGCTCCTCCACCCGCTACGCGGGAGCCCCCTCTCGGAGGGAGCCTTATGTGAGTGCGAACACAGATTGTAAGCCCACCTATAAATCAAAATTTGTATATCATACCGTCCGAAAGTAAAAGAGATCAAGTCAAGGTCAGTGACTTGATCCCTTTTTAGCTTGAATGGAAATTTACGCCTTCTCGAAGCCGACAAGAAGTCCGCCTTTTTCGGCGTAGAAGCTGCAAAGACCGCGGCAGGCGTATAGCTTTACCTGCACCTTGGCAAATTCTCTGCGTATCAGCTCCTTAAGCTCTCGTGCCGCTTCCTCGTTGAAGCAGTGGGCTATTCTTACCTTTCCCTTATTCAGCCCCCATTCCTTCATGTGAGCAACGATGGCCTCAAGGGCACGGCGCTCTCCTCGGCATTTATTAAGCGGCTCAAGGTCGCCTTTCTCGCTTGCCTTACCCACAACTCGGATACCCAGAAGTCCTGCCATTTTAGCCACTATTGGGCTTACACGTCCGTTATTGGCAAGATTTTTCATCGACTCCAGCATGAACAAAAGACCCGTGGTGCGTGAGTATTTCTTTATCTCGTCGCATATCCTGTCGAAGTCCTTTCCCTCAAGTATTAGCTCGCGGAGCTTTTCTATTATGAGGTATATCTCAGGTCCTGTGGACAGGGAATCAAGTACGAATACACGGCGGTCGGGGTGCTCCTCCTCGTATCGCCTTTTTGCCGCCACGGCTGAATTGTAGCTTCCCGAAAGCGTTCCCGTGATAGTCACGCAGAATACCGTCTCCGCCTCCCCAAAGGCGCTGAGCCAATCCTCGGTATTGGGGCAGGAGGTGGACGATCTGCCCTTATAGCTCTGCATATCCGTTACCATTTCATAAACGTCCAGCGCCCCGTCGTCCACGTACTCCTTCTCGGAGGTGATTATCTTAAGAGGGGCAGACGCAAAGCAAACGTCGGACAGCTCCAGCATATCCGATGAGGAATCGGTAACGATCTTGATGTTTTCTGTATTCATTTCTTGTCTCCGTTGAAAATATTTTATTTGTTGCAATAAATAGCTGAGGCTTCAAATTTTGATTTATCGGTGGGTTTGATAAAGATAGTTTGTGTAAAAAAACAATCCCTCAGTCGCCTTCGGCGCCAGCTCCCTTTACACAAGGGAGCCTAACGAAGTAAGCGCGTAATTCCATACAAATCGAGAAAATATCGGTATAGAAGCCTTACATTTTCATGTATAAAGCTCGGTTTATACCGAGGCTCCCTTGTGCAAAGGGAGCTGGCGCCGAAGGCGACTGAGGGATTGTTCTTGGAATAAATGTAACTATCAACACACCGATAAATCCCAATTTCGTGCTTTGCCGTGTCGGTTTATTCTGTCTGTTCCGTTGTATATGTCAGCGGTATGCCGTACTCGGTCTCGTAAATGTTCTTCCAGACCTCGTAATTCTTTTCCATCATTCTTGCGGTGTTCTGGCGGTAGTTCACGCCCTCGTCGGGATAGATGGGCGCACAGACGTGTATGGTATATTCCTGAACGGCAAAGCCGTCCTCTCCCATCACGTCGGAGTCCTGCATGGTGATAAAGCAGGGAAGCACAGGCACGTTGTTCTTTGCGGCAAACATAAACGCTCCGCTCTTGAGAGGCTTGGGCTTGCGGTAATTCCACCACATGCTCTGCTCGGGATATACGAGTATAAAGTGACCGTCGGTAAGTATCTCTGTCACCGCCTCGGTGAATTTATTCAGCGTTTTGCGATTGGAGGACAGGGGCAGGGTGTTGCAGTGGCGCATGAGAAAGCCGTAAAAGCCGGGGAATGAGGTGTAGTTTCCTTCTCTTATAACGCGGTAGAATATTCTGTCGGGCTGCTCTGCCGCCTCGTAAGCAAGCTGAATGGCAAAGCTGTCAAAGGCGTTGAAGTGGTTACAGGTTATGACCGCTCCGCTATTCAGCGCCTTGAAATGCTCTATGCCGCGTATCTCCTTGATGATAAGCTTCTTTTCATCGATAAGACTGTTTACAAAGCGTCTTGCCATCATGTAGGCGAATTTTGTAGTAAGTCTTTCGGCAACGCTCTTGCGTATATATTCTATGTCCTCGGGCATGAGCACGCGTCCCGGGGGATCGTCCTCCACGTCCTCGTCAAATCTTCCCGCTCTTTCGTATTCCTCGATCTTCTTGAGTATGGCGACTCTGTCCTGTGAGCGGTCTGCCTTGTTTACTCGGTTGAGGTAATTATCCTCGCGGTTGGTCTCCTCCACGGCAAGCGCCAACAGCCTGTCGCAGGACACGCTGTCCCTTTCGCGCTCCTCATCGGTATAGGCGTTGAGCACATCAAGTATCTCCTCGTAGACAGAGGTCTCCTTTGCGTATTTCCAGAAAACGTCGCCGTGTCTGCAGTCGTGATAATGCCAAGGCTTGCTGGTCATGATGTAGTGAAGCACCTTAGCCTCCTCGATGGGGTAGGGGATATCGCCGAATATCTCGGTATTCCAGCGTTGATCCAGCCAATAAACGTGATCCTTGCAGATAAGATTGAGGTAGTCCTCGTCCTGCGTTACCACGAAATTATAGGTGTGCAGATACTGTATGAATTTATCAAGAATAAATCTCATTCTGAACTGATCGCAGTTGATAAGCAGCACTCCCGCGTTAAAGAAATTGTGTCGGGAGACGCCGATCACCTTCTCAACGTAGGTGCCGTATTCATCTACCTGCACCATTGCCTGCTCGTGGCACGCGCCAACGTAGGCGTCCTTTATGTCGGTGAGGTATAGCTCGCTTATATCTCCCTCAACTACGGTGTCACTGTCGATATATACAGCCTTATCGTATTGGGGGAACATCTCGGCGATAAAGAGCCTGTAGTAGGTAGTCTTTGAGTAATAGTCGCGAATGGGCAGCTTGTCGGCTATGGAATAAAGATAATCCGTGACGTCCTCAAAGGATATCTCAAAATTGTCAGAGGACAGCTCGAACACCTTTTTCATCATAGGCTCGGAGATGCCCGTGTGCAATATGTATACGTGATATTTGTAGTCCGCCGACGCGTTTTTTATCATGGAATGAAGCGAAACGACGGTGTACTTTACAAAATTATCGTCGCAGGCGTAAAAGATAGGAATAATAGGTCTTTCCATTTTATAATACCTCTCTGTTGAATTTTTCTTTCAGATAAACGTACTCGTAAAGGATATCGTCGAACTGATAATATCCGAATACCTTGTGCACCTTACTTACCTGCCACTGCTTTATGTTGTCCGTGTGGGGGTAGGGGAGCCAGAACAGTCGCTTTGAAAAATGGCGTACCACAGTGTGCTTGTGCAGGAATTTCTGGTCGTTGAATTTCTGCGGAAGCATCTTTTTCTTTGTGGTCGACCGAATGATGGCGCTTTGGTCGGCAAAGGTCAGCCTTTTTGCCTTTATCAGCGCCCTTGCCTTCTTTAGCAGTCCCGTTTGCTTTACGTAGGCAAGATTGAAGAGAAGAACGCCTGCGTTCACATAATCGGGGCGTATCAGATATTTGCCGTAGTGGTCGCGCGCCGCGGCGTATTCATAGCCCGAAATGTCTACGTCGTAAAGCAGATGCACGTCGCGGTTGAACATGATGTCCGCGTCAAGGTACAAAAGCTTATCGGGCAAGCCGTCTATCATATCGGCAAAAAGGCGTATAAGCGTATATGGAGAGCAGTACGCCCCCTCGTTGGGGCAGCCGCCGAACTCCGTCTTGTAAAGCTCTGTCACGTCTATCTTTATTGCCGTATTTTCCTTATTGTAGCCCCTTATGACTTCTTTGAAAAAGTCCATCTGAGCGTCGGTGACGGGGACATAGGTGTCCTTAAGGTGGGAAACGTCCATGGTGAAAACGTAGAAGGTGAAGGGCTCACTTGAGCTTGTGCGCTTGAGTATAGACAAGGCACAGGTCAGCATACCGTCAAACACCTTGTCGTTTCCGCAAAATAATATATTAACCATCTTTATTTTCCTTCTTTATATACTCGATCTTTACGACCGTGGAGTTTTTCGCGCGCTGACACATACAGGCGTATATCCTGTCCCTGAGGTCCTTCCTTTGCGCCCTCTGGGGGAGTGACGCGTCGGGATAAAAAGGACCGTCGATGTACGTCACTATCCTTGGCTTTTTTCCGTGCTTGCGCTTCTGATAGGTGTTGGTGAAGCAAAAGGCTGGTACGCCGTATTTTACGGGATAGCTGAAGGACACGTCACCGAAGGGGCGTATGCCCGTGTAATAGGGCCAGATATGCGCCTCGGGGTATATGACAACGCAGTGTCCCTCGCCTACGCGCCTCTCTACCGCCGCTGAAAAGTTTCTGTGCGCCGCCATGTCGTCGGGTAAGGGAAGAGCGCCGAGAGAGGGCGTTATCCTGCCGAGAAAGGGCATGGAGACGTTGTTGGGGTGGACTATGACGTAATTGTGCTTTGGCAGGTTGAGCATGTTGGGAATAAAAGCGTCACCTATATCCTGCGTGTGGTTGCCGTAGAGAAAATACCCCTTATCCTTAAAGGGCTTAAAAAGCTCCTTGCCCACCACGGTGTGGTGAAATTTTATTTTGGTGTAAAGGTAGGCTATGGGAGTGAATACCGTTCTGTACCAGAACAGGTGTGTGAATTTTTTGAAGGCGGAGTCGTGGCAGTAAACGTAGCTTCCGTCTATTTTTCTTGGGGTTATCTGCGCCGTGGAAAACTCGTCGCTTTGCTCGTCACTGTAATATATTACCTTGCGCTTATCCACCGAACTCTCTCCTTTCGCTTTTTTTCGTGCGATAATTCGACAGTTTATGTGTGACTTACCACTCGAAGTAGTTATCGATACTATATTACCATGGAATTGTTGATTTGTCAAGATTTATTTAAAAAAATCACAAAACTTTTACAATTAAAAAAGCATGGGGAGACATGATCCGATACGTTAAATTGGGATTTATCGGTGTGTACGCTATGTTAGTACTTACTTCATAAGGCTCCCTCCGGGAGGGAGCTGTCAGTGAAGCTGACTGAGGGAGAGTGCGTCAAAACATAATGAAATCTTAACTGTTATGCACGCAGGCTCCTCCACCCGCTACGCGGGAGCCCCCTCCCGGAGGGAGCCTTATGTGAGTGCGAACATAGATTATAACACACCTATAAATCAAAATTTGAA
>JAGAPH010000051.1 GCA_017623375.1 Clostridia bacterium
CCGCGAAGCGGGTGGAGGAGCCTACGTGCATAACAGTTAAGATTTCATTATATTTCTACGCACTCTCCTTCAGTCGTCTCCGACGACAGCTCCCTCCCGGAGGGAGCCTTATAAAAGTGCGAACATAAAATGTAAACTCTTTGATAAATCAAAATTTGAAGCATTTTAAGCCAAGGGAAAGAAAAAGGGGCTGAGATGCCACGGTGGCACAGCCCCAAAACGGTAGATTCGTTACTTTTCCTTCTTTATCCCGAAAAATTTTCTCAGAAGCGGTGTGAGAAACGTTGGCGAGTGAACAAGCACGATCTTCATAGTATATCCCTCCTTATCAATGGCGCTTTCCCAATAGCAGTATGCCCGCGGCAATTACCACCACTGCCTCGATGAACGCAAGAAAATACCCCGGGAGCAGAAAGGAAAGCAGTATTCCTGCCCCAAAGCTTACGGCACAGGTGCCGACCAGCATTCTCATGCTTATGTGACACATCTCATTTTACCTCCCGACGGCGTTTATGTCTCTGCTTCAATTATATGCGCGCAGATTCCGTTTCGTGACGGAAATATATGGGGACTTGCTATCATATAATTGATATGATCGATATATAGCGGAGGTATGATATGTTTGGCTTTTGCGGTTGTCTGAATTTTGAGAGAGGAGCGGTGGAGTTTTCCGTCCTTAAAAGAATGTGCGGTCTGCATAGCGTGGGGTGCGCGTTTATCAATAAGGAATACGGCGTGCTTTGCGACGGGGTTGCCGATCTTTCGGAGTCTGTGCTTCAGCCTGTGACCGTAAGATACAACAACTCGCTTTTTACCGCCGCCGTCATATCCGACAGGCACATACACGCAGGCGGCAGTCTTGCGCAGGCGGTGCTTGAGGGGTACATAGAGGAGGGGGAGGAGTACGTAAGGCGGCTTGATTTCCCCTATGCCTTGGCTCTTTACGACGGCAGATGCGGCGAGCTTTTGCTTGCCAAGGGACATGCGGGCGACAAGCCTCTGTTTTATACCGTCAAGGACGGAGCGGTGTATTTTGCCTCCTCCCTCAGACCTCTCTTGCGCCTTTACGGCGGTTGCGTGCGCATCAATAAAAGAATACTGAAAAAGCACCTTGAGGGGGGATATACCCACCTGCCCGAGGGGTTGTTCTGCGATATATCCTCCGTTCGGGCAGGACACAGCCTGCTTTGCTCAAGGCTTGGGCAGAGTGACGTTCCCACGCTGCGCGGAATGTATGCCTTTGACTCCTTTCCCGACAGTCGGGGCGACGTTCCGTCACTGTCGGCGAGGGCTGACATGAGAAGGGCACTGACGGACGCTCTGTTTGCCTTTGATTATCCTCAGTTCGACTGCTATATGCCCTCGCTCATGGAATACCTTTCGGCGGCGAAGAGTCGGGGGGTAAGTCGTGTGCGTGTGGGGGACCCCACGGCGGTGCTGTGCTCGGAATACGCCGCGGAGCGAGCCGACAGGCTGGGAACGCTATGGGACGTGGAGATAACGTCCCTTCCCGCTCCCTCGGACACGTCCGCGAAGAAGAGCCTTAAGAGCATGGAGAAGGAGCTGGACGGGATACTCTGCGAATACCTTAGCTCCAACGAATGTATCCTGCGCAGACTTACCGACACGGAGAGCATAGAGGCGATAGGGGAAGAAAAAAGCATACCCCTGCGTATCCGCAAAAAGGGTATGCTTTGCCAGACGGCTATGTGGTTTGAAAGCTTTAATCTTGTGTTGGTTTAGGCTTGTCAGAGGCTGTCAACGCTCTCAATGACGTAGCAGCCGCCCTTTCGCACGGAGATAAGAGCGCAATTACCCTCTATCTCGTTTGAAACGGCGAATTGGTGGTCTCTTTGGATACAAGCGTTCTTAAGGGGGTACTTGCAGCCCTCTATGCTCACTCCCTTAAGCCTTTCGCTGACGGCTATTATGGACAGGTATTTGTACTGACTGCGAGCTATGAGCGTGCTTGAGGAGTCTATGTACCTTACTCTGCCCGTGCCGTCGGTGGCTGTGGCGTGTATCCTCCGCTTGTACAGAGACTGCAGTATGGAAAGATTTGAAAGTGTGTGGTCAAGTCTGCCGCCAAGTCCGCCTATGATAACTATTTCGTCCGCGCCTCGCTCTATTGCCGTGCTTACGGCGAGCTGAGTGTCGGTGAAATCCTTCTCGGCGGGAACGCGAACTATCTCCACGTTTTCGGGCAGCTTTTCGGTGAACGAATCGAAGTCCCCAAGGAGGATATCTATATTCTCCCCAAGCAGCAACGCGTTCCTGTAGCCTTGATCGGCGGCTATGCGCAAGTCGCCCGACTTTGGGTGCTCGGTGATATTGTCCTTGTTTATCTTGCCGCCCGTGTATATAAATGCCTTCATTGTCTGCCTTTCTCGGGAGCGTCAGTCCCATTTCTTTCTTGTTTTCAGAATATCGTAAAGCTCAACGTAGCTCTCGTGCCGCGAGGGGGGGATTATGCCGTCCTTCACAGCTCTCAGCACGGCGCAGCCCTCTTCCTTTGTGTGGGAGCATTTGGTGTATCGGCACTGACCGATATAAGGGGCGAACTCCCTCATGGTGTCCACCAGATCCTCCTTCTCGAAGAAGTCAAAGCGCTTGAAGTCCAGCATGGAAAATCCCGGGGTGTCGGCTATGTAACCGCAATCGGGATTGCTTGAGAGAGGGAAGAGATCCACCTCTCTTGTGGTATGTCTGCCTCGCTCGATCTTGCGGCTTATCTCCGAGGTGGTAAGCGAGAGGGAGGGGAAGAGTCTGTTGAGAAGCGTGGACTTGCCTATGCCCGAAGCCCCCGCAAAGGCGGCGGTCTTGCCCGAGAGCTTTTCTCTGATAAAGCAGTCGATGGGCTCGATCTCTGCGTTTTCTATTGCCGACAGGGCAAAGCAGTCAAAGCCGCAGGCAGAATATATCTCCTTAAGCTCCCTCGCCCGTTCCTCGTTAAGCTCCTTTTTGGTGATAACTATAACGGGCTCTATCTTATTGTGCTCGGCAATACAGATAAGCTTATCCACCGTGGGAAGTATGGGGGCGGGGGAGGCTGCCGCCATGGTGACGAACAGATAGTCAAGATTGGCGAGGGGCGGACGGATAAGGGAATTTCTTCTGTCCACTATTTCGTCGATAACGAATTTTCCGTCCTCCGAGGTGTCCTCGCCTCTTTCGTCACAGGAGATAAGCACAAAGTCGCCCGCAAGAGGGGTAAGACCGTTGTGTCTGAACACGCCTCTGGCACGGCAACGGACGGTCTGCCCCATATATGGGCTGTCAGAGGACAGTACCCTGACGGAGTAAAGACCGCCGACTCCCTTTAGAATTTTTCCTTTGCAAGTGATCTCCATATGCTACCGTTCCTTTTTATGAGCTGATATATATATCTACTGAAGTTATTGTTGACGTTATGGGTGTGTCGGGGATAGGTGTCTGAGCCACCACCGTTCCCTTGGGCGCTCCGCTTGACACCGTATAGATGCTTCCGAGGACAAGCCCCACCTCGGCGAGCCTCGCCTCTGCCTCTGCCGCGTCAAGGCCGTACAGATCGGGAACTGTCTTTTGAGAAAAGCCGTTTCCTATGCTGACGGTAATATCCACCGAGCTGCCCTGCGCTATGGGGGAGTAGGCAGAGAACTGCTGAGCGATGACCTTGCCCGAGGGCATGCTTGAGGTGGTGTAGGTTATGCTTCCGAGAACAAGTCCCCGCGACTTGAGCGCCGCCTCTGCCTGTATCTCGCCAAGACCGTAGAGATCGGGCACCGTGACAGTGGGTATCTCCTTACCGAGGCTTACCCTCAGCGTAAGCACCTCGCCGTCGTAAAGCCTCTGCCCCACATTTGGTACAGAGCCTATGACCGTTCCCACGCCGTGCCTGTCGGAATACTCGTACACAGTCTTAACGGCAACGCCCGCGCCTCTGAGGCGGAGCAAAGCGTCACGCTCACTGCTTCCCTCAAGGGACTCCACGGCGTAAAAATGCCTGCCCGCGCTGACCTTAAGCGTGAGGGTGCATGGGCTTCCGTTCTTGTATAGCTTTCTCGCCACACCTGCCGAGGGCATCTGCGAGATGACAACGCCCGCCGCCACCTCCTCACTGTTTTCGTAGGAGATAAGCAGCTGGTAGCCCTCGCCTATGCTGCTCTCTACGTCCTCGTAGCGCTGACCCACCAGAGAGGGCACGATAAGCTCCTCGTATGGAGCGAGATAGCCACCGAAAAGCCCGATAATGACCGTGGCGGCTGATATGAGCGCTATGCACACGGCGGAGCAGAGAACGCCCGCAAAGAAGCTCAGCCTTGATATCTTCTGCCTTTTTGGGGTGAGCTTTTTGGCAAGCCCTTTTATTGCCATGGCGAAAAATGAGGACAAGGCGTGCTTTTTTTGTCTTTTTCGTGACCGCCCCTTGGGTGCGTCCGCCCTCGCCTCGGGAAGCTCCCCAACGGCGAAAAGCGCGTCTATATCTATTTTTTCCGAGAAGGTGCACCTTACGGGCAGGGAACAGAACACAACGGGCAAGCCCTGCCTTGATCTGCGCGCCGACAGTCTGCCGCGCCTTGCGCCGAGCCTTTGTTGCCTTACGGATATTATGCGATATTTCATTTCCAACTCCGAATATTTGATATGTAAGAGTTGAAAACAGGGGGAAATTGGGATTTATCGGGGTGTTAATAGTTACATTATTCCACGAACAATCCCTCAGTCGCCTTCGGCGCCAGCTCCGACATGCGAAGCATGTTTTGCACCAAAGGAGCCTTGGTATAAACCGAACTTCATACAAGGAAATATAATAATTCTATACCGATATTTTCTTGATTTATATGGAATTACGCACTTTCTTCGTTAGGCTCCCTTGTGTAAAGGGAGCTCCCGCAAAGCGGGTGAGGGATTGTTTTTTAACATAAACTATCTTTTCAAACACACCTACAAATCAAAATTTGAAAAAGCGTGTTATGTCTATAAATTGAGATATCGAGATGTTCGCACAGACCAATACCGTAGGGCGGGAGCAAGACGGCGCCCTACGACCACTACGGTAATTTAGCTATAACCCTTCGACAAATAAAATCTGAAGGCTATATTACTTCCTGCCCTCCTCCTCGCGTCTGAGCTGACCGCAGGAGGCGTTTATGTCCGCGCCCAGACGGCGGCGGACCGTGGCGCGTATGCCCTTCTTCTCAAGGGTCGCCGCAAACTGCTCCACCGTCTTTCTCTCAGAGCTTGAAAAGCCCGTTTCCGTCACGGGATTGACGGGAATGAGATTGACGTGTATGGGCATGGTGTCGTGGGGACTCCTCAGATGGGCGTTGAGAAGCGCCGCAAGAGCGAGCGCCGACTCGCGGGAGTCGTTCTTTCCCGCGATAAGCGTGTATTCAAAGGAGATGCGCCTGCCTGTCGCCGCGTAATAGCTCTTGCAGGACGACAGCAGCTGCTCTATGCTCCACTTTTTATTTACGGGCATTATACTGCTTCGGGTGTCGTTGTCCGACGCGTGCAGCGATATGGAAAGGGTTATGGGGAAATTCTCCTTGGCAAGCCTGTCTATCTTGTCCACAAGACCGCAGGTGGAAAGGGAAATGTGACGGTAGCCGATGTTCAGCCCGTCCTCGCAGCCCACAAGGCGCAGAAAGCGTATGACGTTGTCGTAGTTGTCAAGAGGCTCGCCTATGCCCATCATCACCACATTGGATATTCTTTCTCCCATGTCGCCCGACGCCGCGATTATCTGCCCTAACATCTCCGAGGGGGTAAGATCGCGTACCTTACCGCCGATGGTGGAGGCGCAAAAGGCGCAGCCCATGCGGCAGCCCACCTGAGAGGATATACATATAGTATTGCCGTGCTTGTACCTCATTACCACGCTTTCCACGCAGTTTCCGTCGCTGAGGGAAAAAAGATATTTCACCGTGCCGTCAATGGCGGACACAAGCTTTCTTCTTATGGCGGGCAGATAGTAGAACGCCGCCTCTCCGAGCTTCGCCTTGAGCGACTTTCCGATGTTGGTTATATCATCGGGGTGTATTCCCTTGTGCATGGGCGCAAAAAGCTGCTTCGCGCGGTATTTCGGCTCGCCGAGGGAGACCACAAGCGCCTCAAGCTCCTCGGGATAGAGGGAGAGCAGGTCTGCCTTGCCTTCCTTTGCGGTTGCCTTTTCGTTTATGTCCATAATTCAGTTCCTCGTAAGCTTTGCGATAAAAAATCCGTCTGTGGGGTACTCGTCGGGTAAAAGTGTTACGTAGCCCTTGGGGGCGTCAAGCGCGCCCAAGGAGAAGGGAACGGGGGAAAAGTCCTTGTGAGACGCGAGAAATCTCTCCACGTTCTTCTCGTTTTCCTCGGGGAGAACGGTGCAGGTGGAATACACCAGCGTGCCGCCCTTCTTCAGATATCTGCAGGCATTCTCAAGAATTGCCAGCTGTATGTCGGGCAGCGAGGCGGACTCCGCGGGCGACTTGTATCTCAGCTCGGGCTTCTTTGCAAGCACGCCAAAGCCTGAGCAGGGAACGTCGCAAAGCACTCTGTCAGCCTTGTCGAAATGCTCCTCTATGGGAGTGCGTCCGTCCTTCTCTGCCACCTCTATTATGCCGATGCCCAAGCGCTCAGCCCCCGACTCTATAAGAGAGAGCTTTTTGGCGTGTAGGTCAAAGGCGTATATTTTTCCCTTGTTTTTCATATCCATCGCCGCGCCGAAGGTCTTTGAGCCGGGGCAGGCGCAGATGTCCATTACCGTCTCGCCCTCGCGCGCGCCAAGCACCTCAGTGCATATCTGAGACGCCTCGTCCTGCACAAAGAACAGTCCGTCACCAAAGCCGTAAAGCTCCCTGACAGCGCCCTTTACCCGAAGTCCGCAGGGGGATATCTCCGTGGGACACGCGCCGTCCATATGGGCGGCAAGCTGCTCGCGGCTCGTGCGCAGAGTATTTACACGGACGGTGGTCGGGGGTGGTGTGCCGAATGCGGAGAGTATAGACTCGGCTCGCTCCATGCCGAAAACGCTTATGAATTTTTCACATAGGGGAACGCACACGGAGTACGCCACCGAAAGATATTCGGCAGGCTCGCTTTGCTTGCTGGGCAGTGTCATCGCTCCCGCTCGCGTATGGGCGCGGAGTATTCCGTTGACAAAGCCCGAGGTGCGTCTTGGGCAGAGGGACACCGTTTCGTTTATTGCCGCGTGGGGCGGTATCCTGTCCATATACATCAGCTGATACAAGCCGATGCGGAGAGTGTTCAGCGTGCCGTTGTCTATTTCCGACAGCGGACGGCTTGAAAGCTGCGCTATGCGACAGTCCAGGGTGATAGTCCGCTCGGTAACGCCGTAGAAGAGTGCCGAGGCAAGTCTGCGGTCGGCATCGGAAAGTTCACAGTCCTCAAGCGCCCTGTCAAGGGCGATATTTGAAAATTGCTTTGCCTTCTGAGCGCGGACAAGCAGGTCCAGCACCAGACGGCGGGGGTCTTGTTTTGTGTTTTGTGTCATATTATCGCCTGTTGCTTCTTCCGCCCGCAAGGACGAGAAGCCTTAAAAGTGTCAAGAGTGAGGTGAGAAGAGCGGCAACGTAGGTCATAGCGGCGGCGCTGAGCACCCGCTTAGCACCCGAAAGCTCCTCGCCCGAGAGTATCGCCGAGCTATCCAGCGCCTTGAGGGCTCTTGAGGAGGCGTTGAACTCCACGGGGAGCGTTACCAGCTGGAAGAGCGCCACGGCGGCGTAGAGCAGTATGCCGAAGAGCATGAATGGCTCGCTTGCCATGATAAGTCCCACGAAAAACAGGGGGATAGCAAGCATTGAGCCAAAGCGTGTCATGGGGATTATGGCGGTACGCAGTCGTATGGGTGCGTAATTCTTGGCGTACTGCACGGCGTGTCCCGCCTCGTGTGCCGCCACACCCACGGCGGCGGTGCTGTTTGAGCCGTACACGCTGTCGGAAAGCCTTATGACGTTGGCGCGGGGGTCGTAGTGATCGGTAAGATGACCGCGCACGCGCTCGATCTTGACGTGATGAAGTCCGTTCTTGTCGAGTATTGCGCGAGCTGCTTCAGCGCCTGTCACGTTGCGTCTTGTATATACAGTGGAGTATTTTTTGTACGTGGTTGATACCTTTATCTGCGCCCAAGCGGAAATGATAAGGGCGGGTAGGACGAGCAAGATCGTCCAGTCGTAATAAAATAAACCAAACATATTCTTCTCCGTGGTATTTTAATGGGTAATTTGGGATTTAGCGGTGTGTTAATAGTTACATTATTCCACGAACAATCCCTCAGTCACCTTCGGTGCCAGCTCCCTTTGCACAAGGGAGCCTAACGAAGAAAGTGCATAATTCCATATAAATCAAGAAAATATCGGTATAGAATTATTATATTTCTCTGTATGAAGTTCGGTTTATACCAAGGCTCCCTTGTGCAAAGGGAGCTCCCGCAAAGCGGGTGAGGGATTGTTTTTTTAACACAAACTATCTTTTCAAACCCACCGATAAATCAAATTTTGATGAATAAAACCATCAAGCGAGGATATCTCCGAGAGATATCTTTCTTCCTCTTACAAAATCTGCGGCAGCCATGCGCGATTTGCCCTCGGGGAGCACCTTGAGTATCCTTACGCTTCCCGTGCCGCAGGCAACCGTTATGCCGTCCTCAAGAGACACCACCTCGCCCGCCTTTCCGCAAACGCCCTCGCGTTCCGCTATCTCGGCGGCGATTATCTTCAGAAGCTTGCCGTCCGCCGTGTGGGTAAAGGAAAGGGGAATGGGAGAAAGACCGCGGATAAGGTCGTGGACAGCCTTCGCGTCCTTTGAAAAGTCAACGAGGCAGTCCTCCTTGGTTATCTTCGCGGCATGGGTGGCAAGAGAGTCATCCTGCGCTACTCGCGGGATAAGTCCCCGCTCAATGCCGTCAATAGTCTTGACGATAAGCGCCCCGCCACATTCGCCCAGCTTGTCGTGTATATCCTCGAAATTATCGTTTTCCTCAATAGCCACCGTCTCCTTAAGGAGCATGTCGCCCGTGTCAATCCCATCTGCCATATACATGGTGGTGATGCCCGTCTCGGGCTTGCCGTCAATGATGGCTCTTTGCATGGGGGCGGCGCCGCGGTACTCGGGCAGAAGCGAGCCGTGAACGTTGATGCAGCCGTATTTTGGATAGTCAAGCACGCTCTTTGGCAGTATCTTGCCGTAAGCCACCACCACTATAACGTCGGGGTCAAGCTGACGCAAAAGCGTGTCAAATTCCTCGTCCCTCAGGGTATTGGGCTGATAAACGGGAAAGCCCATCTCAAGCGCGAACACCTTAACGGGGGGCGGGGTCAGCGTATAGCCTCTGCCCTTGGGCTTGTCGGGCTGAGTTACCACTCCCACTATCTCGTGCTCGGTCGCCGCAAGGGCGCGTAGAGAGAACAGGGCGAAGTCGGGAGTACCCATAAAAAGTATCTTCATGGTCTGTCCCCCTTACGAGTCGCGCATCTGCTCGGCGATGTCGATATAAAGCTTACCGTCCAGGTGGTCAAGCTCATGGCAGAACGCCTTGGCGAGCAGCCCCGAGCCGTTTACGGTAAACACCTCTCCCCGTCTGTTCACTGCGCGGACGGTTACGTGCATGGGTCTTTTTGTAACGCCCCAGCGCCCCGGCACGGAAAGACAGCCCTCTTCGCTGGTCTGTTCACCCGAAAAGGCGATTATCTTGGGGTTTATAAGCTCAAAATACCCGTCGTCGGGCGTTTCTATTACCACTACTCGGCGAAGCACGCCCACCTGAGGAGCGGCAAGTCCAACGCCGTCGGCGGCGCGCATTGTATCTCTCATGTCGTCAAGAAGCGTGATTATTCTCGGCGTTATTCTGTCAACGGGACGGCACACCTTTCTCAGTGTCTCGTCGCCTACCTTAAGTATTTTCAGTTTAGCCATGTTTTATCTCCTGAAATAAAAAATTTACAGATTAGTTGGGTTGATATCTATGGAAAGTGAAAGCCCGTGAGCGCCCGTGCCCGAAAAATTCTTGAGTATATCCGCAAGCATGGCGCGGCTTCGCTTATTTATTCGGCATTTTATCACCATTCTCATTCTGTATTTGTTCTCCACCTTATAAACGGGCGCTTCAAAAGGACCGTAGACCATAAGCGGAAGGTCGGAATACTCGCCCTTCATGTACTCGCTTATCTTGTCCGAAAGCTGTCCCGATGACCGAAGCAGCTCCTTTTCGTCGGGGCAGGAAAGGGTGAGCAGGGCGATGTCGCAGAATGGGGGGAATACGAGCAGCTTACGCAAGCGTATCTCGCTCTCGTAAAACGCCTTGTAATCCTGAGCGCAGGCAAATCTTATGCACTCGTTGTCGGGATTGTTGGTCTGTATGACCGCCACTCCCGCCTTTTTGCCTCTGCCCGCTCTGCCGATGACCTGTGTCAGCATGGCGAATGTGCGCTCGGAGGCGCGGAAATCGTCAAGATAAAGGGAAGCGTCCGCAAGAAGAACGCCAACAAGCGTAACGTCGGGGAAGTCGTGTCCTTTAGTTACCATCTGCGTGCCAAGCAGCACGTCCGCCTCATGTCTGCGGAACTTGCCGAGAAGCGTCTCGTAGGAGCTTTTCGCGGTGGTGGTGTCGGTATCCATTCTCAGTATCCTCGCGTCAGGAAGAAGCTCGCCAAGCTCCTGCTCCACTCTCTGCGTTCCGTATCCCATCTTGGCAAGATGAGCGCCTCCGCAGGAGGGACAGACCTGTGGCAGGGGAATTCTCCGTCCGCACCAATGGCAGGAAAGATAGCCCGTGTCGTAGGACGCGGAATTTGTGTGATAGGTCATGGACACACTGCACTCGGGGCACTTTATAGCCTCTCCGCAGGTGCGGCAGCTTATGAAATTATTGTAGCCTCTTCTGTTAAGGAAAAGTATGGACTGGTCGCCCGCCTTTGTGTTCTGATAAAGGCGCGAGCAAAGCTCCTTTCCGAGAGGGGAGGTGTTGCCCGACTGTATCTCGGCGCGCATGTCCTCGATGATTGCCAAAGGAAGCTCCGCGCCTCCGTACCTGTGACTGAGCTCGATAAGCGTGTACTTTCCGTCTAAAGCTTTTTTGTAGCTTTCAAAGGAGGGCGTTGCCGAGGCGAGGAGCATAAGCCCCTTGTGGTAAGCCATGCGGTATCTTGCCACGTCCCGTGTGTGGTACTTGGGGTTCATATCGGACTTGTAGGTGTGCTCCTGCTCCTCGTCGATTATGATCAGTCCAAGGTTTGATAGGGGGGCGAAAACGGCGGAGCGCGTGCCTATGACCACGTCCGCGTCTCCCCTCTTTATTCTTCTGTATGTGTCAAGACGCTCTCCCGCGGAAAGTCCCGAATGGATTATAGCCACCCTCTCGCCGTACCTTGAGCAGAAGATCTCAAGGGATTGGGGGGTGAGGGCGATCTCGGGAAGCAGAACTATAACGCCTCTGCCCATCCCGAGCACGTGGTCGATGACGCGCATCATCACGCTGGTCTTGCCGCTGCCCGTAACTCCGTGGAGCAAAACGCCGTGAGGCTCTCCCGAGTCGGCAAGCGCCCTGAGCGTATCAAAAGCCGCCGTCTGCTCCTCATTGAGCGTGATCTCTCTTGGGTCGTAGGTATAGCTTATGCTCTCAAGACCTCTGTCCACGGCTACCTGCCTGCATCTTACAAGCCCCTTATCGCAAAGAGCGGTAAGCTGAGCCTTGGTGGCAGAGCAAGCCTCGAGTATGCGCTTTTCTTCCATCTCCTCCCCGTTCTCGGCGGTGCTGAGATAAAGGAGGATATCCGCCTGCTTTGCCGAGCGGAGCTTGGGCTTTGACTCACCCCCCGCGATGGCAAGGGCTTGGGAGGGCTCTATGGCAAGGGAATAAAGCTCGGAGTGCTTCTCCGACGCGGTCTTTAGCACGAAGTCGCGCGCTATCAAGCCGAGTGCGGTCAGCCGCTTGAGTGCCGTCCCCACCTCCTCGCCAAACTTTTTTTTGATCAAATTAAAGCTGACGCTTCCTTTTTTGCGGATATACTCGCAAATAAGAAGCGCCGTTTCGTCCATATCCTCGGCAGCTTCCGTGTACTCCTGGGACGTGGCGGTATATACCTCCTCAAGCCTTGATACAGCCGATGCGGGTATCATGGCTCTTACCGCGTCTCCCACGGTACATAGGGTCTGCTCCTTGATAAAAAAGCAAAGTCCCAACGCCTCTTCGGACAGTGACATGCTCTTGTCGCACACCGAGAGTATGGGCTTACATTCTATATTCATTTTTTCGGGACTGCTCTTGAGAGAAGCCACCACACCGATCTTTTTTCTGTTCGCTGATCCGAAGGGGACCGTAACGATATCTCCGCAACGTAGGTCACTGCGGAGATCGGTCGGTATATAGTAGTCGAATTGATTGTCGATACAGTAGGGGGTATCAAGCAGATGTACTCCTGCGTATTCGGACATGATCAGCCTCCGAAATGTTTTTTACTCAGCTTCAGTCGCCGTTTCTTCCACAGCCTCAGCCGTCTCTGCCTCATCTTCGGAGTCCTCGACTCTTACGATCCTGAAGGCGCCGTTGTGTATTCTCGTGATAGCGTTCTTTACCGCTTTTTCGTCGCGGTATTCCTTATTTATCATGTTCATGAGGTTGCGGTCAGCCTCCTTGTTGCCCGTGGAGGACTTTTCGATAGCCTCCTTCTGCTCAACGTATTCGTCGGTGAGCATACGCGCGCACTTTGCGGTAGCGAGAGCAAGCTCGTAGCGGTTAAATTCGTCCTTAGTGAGTTGATCGATGGTAGGGTAAAGCATGTTTGTTCTCCTTAAAAAGTTATGTTATTAAAATATATTACCTCGGATAGTGTTATTATCCGACAAAAGCTAAGTATGTATTCGCCATATAATATTTCGCGGGAAAAATTATAGGGGTGTTTTCAAATTTTGATCTGTCGGTGGGTTTGAAAAGAAAGTTTGTGTAAAAAAACAATCCCTCACCCGCTTTGCGGGAGCTCCCTTTGCACAAGGGAGCCTTGGTATAAACGGAACTTCATGCAAGAAAATATAATACTTCTATGCCGATATTTTCTTGATTTATATGGAATTACGCACTTTCTTTGTCAGGCTCCCTTGTGCAAAGGGAGCTGTCGTCGAAGACGACTGAGGGATTGTTCTTGGCGATAATGTATCTTATTGAAAATTATAATATTTCATTGTGTTTGGAACGGACCGTCATGTAGCGTAGCGGAATTCGACGCACTGTCCCTACCGTCTTTGATTGGTGCTAACATAGCAAATCCCAATTATGTATCCAAATATCACGCGTTGAGATAATCCTCGGCAACGGTTGGGTTGCGGCGAAGGGAGCACTTTTCCGAGGTCACTATGGCGAGTATGTCCTCCGCCGCCTCGGTGTCGCAGCCGTCGCGGTTATACACCACGTAGTCGTAAGCGGGAGCGCAAAGTATCTCCTCCTTGGCGCGGGCGAGGCGCTCAAGTATCTTTTCCTCCGTCTCCGTGCCTCTTCCGCGGAGCCTCTGCTCCTGAACGGAGTAAGAGGGGGGAAGCAGCATCACAAGCACCGCGTCGGGGTATCTTGCCTTGACGTTGCGCGCGCCCTCCACCTCTATCTCGAGAATGAGGTTTTTGCCCGATGCCAGCACCTCCTCAGCCTCCTTGAGGGGAGTGCCGTAGTAGTTGCCGCAGTATTCGGTGTATTCAAGCATGTCGCCGTGCTCTATCCTGTGCAGAAATTCTTCCTTTGAGATAAAGTGATAATTTACGCCGTCTACCTCACCGGGGCGGGGAGCTCTGGTGGTCGCCGAAACCGAATATACGAAATCGTCTCTTTCGAGCAGGTGGGCGTTTACCGTGCCCTTGCCGCTGCCCGCAGGTCCTGAAATTACTAACAGTATTCCTTTTTTCATACGGTCATTCCTCTGTTTCTTCTTCGTCCATATCCGTATTGTCAACACGGTTTGCTATGGTCTCGGACTGCACGGCGGAAAGGATCACGTGCTCACTGTCGGTAATTATCACCGAGCGAGTGCGCCTTCCGCAGGAAACGTCGATAACTCTTCCGCTGTCCTTTGCGTCCTGTATAAGTCTTTTAACGGGGGCGGAGTCGGGACTTACGATAGTAACTATCCTTTCGGCTGCCACCATATTGCCAAATCCGATGTTGATAAATCTCATTGTATTCTCCTTATTACGCTCCGTGCCGTTTTATTCGATGTTCTGTATCTGCTCGCGTATCTTTTCGATATCACACTTGATATCCACCACAAGCCTTGCTATGGAGGCGTTCTGGCATTTTGAGCCGATGGTGTTGGTCTCTCTGTTCATCTCCTGAACGAGAAAGTCAAGCTTACGTCCCGCAGGCTCGTCCGAGGCGAGTATCTCCTCAAAGCCCTCGAAATGGGAGCGCAGGCGCACCAGCTCCTCGTCGATGGCGATCTTGTCGGCAAATACGGCGCACTCGGTAAGTATCCTGTTTTCGTCAAAGACTATTCGGTTGTCGGACAGCATCTCGCGAAGCCTTGCCTCAAGCTTTTCGCGGTAGCTGACGGTATCGGTAAGAGAAAGCTTCTCGATCTCGTCCACCTTCGCGCGTATAGACTGTGCCTTTGCTCTCAGGTCACGGCAGATGTTGTCGCCCTCACGGACTCTTGCGGCGAGGAACTTTTCAATAGCCTCGTCCAGCACCGCGCGCAGGTCTGCCCAATCCTTCTCGGTGTCCTCCTCGGACTTGCGGATAACAAAGATGTCGCCATTTCGCGCCACGGACATGACGCTTACGTCGTCACGCAGATCAAACCTCTCGCCGAGACGGCGGAGCGCGGCGATATAAGAGGCGGCATAGCCCTCGTCGATGTCAATGGAGACGTCGGGTGTGTCCACCACGTTGATGCCTACAAAAACGTCCACCTTTCCGCGGCTGATGGACTTGGACTGCAGATAGGGCTTTATTTTTTCCTCCAGAAAAGAAAAAGCGCGTGGGAGCTTTACGGAGCAATCGAAGAAGCGGTTGTTGACCGAACGAAGCTCCACGGTGATATCCTTGCCTCCCACCGTATTTCTTGCTCTTCCGAAGGCAGTCATACTTTTGATCATAACTGTTAAATCCTTTCGGTACTATTCAGCATAATACATCAATATATATTATAAGACATTTTTTACGTCTTGTCAACGGAATTTTGGTATTTTAGGTTATTACTTACAATATTTTCTATATAAATCTGTGATTTTTAATGAAAACGATAACTGCTTTGCCTCCCAAGCGGCGACGGTGAAGGGAATTTGCCTTTTATCGTACTGTTTTTATTCTTCAAATTTTGATTTATCGAAGAGTTTACAATCTATGTTCGCACTCACATAAGGCTCCCTCCGGGAGGGGGCTCCCGCGTAGCGGGTGGAGGAGCCTGCGTGCATAACAGTTAAGATTTCATTATGTTTTGACGCACTCTCCCTCAGTCAGCTTCGCTGACAGCTCCCTCCCGGA
>JAGAPH010000005.1 GCA_017623375.1 Clostridia bacterium
CTGCGTGCATAACGGTTAAGATTTCATTATGTTTTGACGCACTCTCCCTCAGTCAGCTTCGCTGACAGCTCCCTCCCGGAGGGAGCCTTATGAAGTAAGTGCTAATATAGCGAACACATCGCTAAATCCCAATTTGTTTACATGACTTAAGTACAAACGAGCCGAGTCAATTAATGACTCGGCTCGTTTTTTCGGTCATATCACCTTATCAACCGCAGCAGCAGAAAATAAGAACAAGCGCAATGATTATAAGCCAGATAGAGCTGTTATCAAAAAGATTGCACAAACAGTTGTTCATGGTGCGTCCTCCCTTCAAGGTATCAAGAGCTTTTGTGCTCTTCGATATCATCATATGAGGTGAGGCGCGATTTGGTGATTAGCAAATTTCGTCGTCGAAATCAACAGGCATTCCCAGCTCGTCGGAGCGGAACGCCGCCTCCATGATCCTCATTACGCGCATAAGTTGTGCGTGCGTTACGATCTGCTTTGCCTTTCCGTCAACGGCAAGACATACGTTGCGATAGAAATCGTGTACGTCCGACTCAGGGCGAACGATCTCGCTCTCGGTTATGGTCTTTTCATCTCTGGGCGCCATAGTCTTGGTGAGTCCCGCTGCAGTAACTACAGGAATAACATTCTTCTCATCCCAATTCTTACAGCAGACTACACGGCAGTTCTCCGTCCAATCGTTAATTATCGCACTTCCGTTAGTACCCGTCATGTAAAAACGCGGCATCTTTACGAAATGAGACGTACCAACCTCGATCCTTGCAGTGATGTCGTCTTCAAAATACAGATCAAGCTTAAATCCGTCGTCAACCTCATAATTGGTTATGTGGTCAAAGCGGCAGTAAATCTTTTTTATCTTCTTGTCGTAAATAATGCCCACCATCTGGTCGATAAGGTGAACGCCCCAGTCAAGCATCATTCCGCCGCCGTGCTCCTTATGACCTCTCCAGTCGCCGGGGATTCCGCGAGAGCCCTGTATTCTTGACTCAACTCCGAATACCTCTCCGAGATCTCCCGAAGCATATACCTGCTTCATCATCAGATAGTCACAGTCCCAGCGTCTGTTCTGATGTACGGTAAAGATCATTCCCGTGCGGTTCGATACCTCGATGATCCTCTCAAGCTCCTCGTGATTAAGACATACGGGCTTTTCACAGATAACATGCTTTCCCGCCTCCATCGCCTGAATAGCAATAGGCATGTGGCACTCATTCGGAACCGCAATGGTAATGATATCTACGCTCTTATCGCCAAGAACGTCCTCAAGAGACTTAAAAACGTGTATTCCCCTTTCGGCAGCCAACGCCCTTCTCTCTTCACTTATATCCCAGATACCCGCGAGGGTAGCAACATCACTTTCAAGAAGATGTCTCGTATGCCAGCCGCCCATTCCGCCGTAGCCGACGACCGCAATATTTTTCTTGCTGTTTGCCATAATTAACTCCTTTCGAGCCAAATGCCCATGATCCTTACATTACAAAGTAATTATAAGACAAATCCTGCTTCATTTCAAGTCACTTTCTTGGCATCTTATAGACAAATATTGCTAACTTATAAAAACCACTGACTTTTTGACGGGCAATTTCGAAAAATTCTTTATTCTCTGTACTGTCTTTGTATATAAATTGGGATTTAGCGATGTGTTCGCTATATTAGCACTTACTTCATAAGGCTCCCTCCGGGAGGGAGCTGTCAGCGAAGCTGACTGAGGGAGAGTGCGTCAAAACATAATGAAATCTTAACCGTTATGCACGCTGGCTCCTCCACCCGCTACGCGGGAGCCCCCTCTCGGAGGGAGCCTTATGTGAGTGCGAACACAGATTGTAAACCCACCGATAAATCAAAATTTGGAGGATACTAAAACCAAAAACAATACCCGCATCATGCGATATAAAAAATTTACAACAAAAAAATTAAAAGCTATTGAGAAAATTACAAAAATATTATATAATATATAAGATAACCTATATTTTTTACGGAGAAAGCAATGGCAAACAACGAAAAACAAAAGCATATAAGAAATTTTTCAATAATTGCCCACATAGACCATGGTAAGTCCACCCTTGCCGACAGAATACTTGAGGCGACTCAGACGGTCTCGCAGAGAGAGATGGAAAACCGCCTGCTTGACAACATGGAGCTTGAAAAGGAACGCGGTATAACCATAAAGGCTACCGCCGTCCGTCTCAATTACAAGGCAAACGACGGAGAGACCTACGAATTTAATCTGATAGACACCCCAGGTCACGTTGACTTCAACTACGAGGTGTCCCGTTCTCTCAACGCCTGTGACGGCGCTCTGCTTGTGGTGGACGCCACGCAGGGTATTGAGGCGCAGACACTTGCAAACGCATATCTCGCCGTTGACGCAAACCTTGAGATAGTTCCCGTTATAAACAAGATAGACCTCCCCTCCGCAGACGTGGAGCGTGTAAGAGGCGAGATAGAGGACGTGATAGGTATTCCCGCGGAGGACTGCCCTGCCGTGTCCGCTAAAACGGGACTGAATATCGAACAGGTGCTTGAGGCGATAGTACGCGACGTTCCCGCCCCCGCGGGAAACATACAAGCCCCCCTTAAGGCTCTGATATTCGACTCATACTACGATAGTTATCTCGGAGTTGTGGTAAACGTCCGTGTATTCGACGGCTCGCTCAAGAGCGGAGACAAGATAAAGCTTATGAGCACAGGTGCGGAGTTTGACGTGGTAGACGTGGGATATATGACTCCCTTCGGACTGCAAAAGACCGAAGAGATATCCGCAGGTGACGTTGGTTACATTACCGCCTCCATCAAGAGCGTTGGAGACACGCAGGTAGGTGACACCATAACGCTGGCAGATAACCCCACAGACACGCCCCTACCGGGATTTAAAGCAGTTCAGCCTATGGTCTACGCAGGTATATATCCCGCCGACGGCGCAAGATACGGCGATCTGCGCGACGCTCTTGACAAGCTTCAGCTTAACGATGCGGCGCTGGTATTTGAGCCCGAAACGTCTATTGCTTTGGGCTTTGGCTTCCGTTGCGGCTTCCTCGGACTTCTCCACATGGAGATAATTGAGGAAAGGCTTGAGAGAGAATTTAATCTCGATCTCATCACCACCGCCCCCTCGGTTATCTACGAGGTGACCCGCAGAGACGGAGAGACGGTCAGGATCGACAATCCCTCCAACTTCCCGCCCGCCGACGAGATAGATACGGCTTACGAGCCTGTGGTAAAGGCAAACATAATCACTCCCACCGAGTTTGTGGGCGGTCTTATGGACCTTTGTCAGGACAGGCGCGGTACATTTATAGACATGAAATATATCGACACGGCGCGTGTGGAGCTTCACTACGACCTGCCACTCAACGAGATAATATACGATTTCTTTGACGCGCTCAAGAGCCGCTCCCGCGGATACGCTTCCCTTGACTATGAGCTGGGCGAATACGTTCCCAGCAAGCTGGTCAAGCTGGATTTCCTGCTTAACGGCGAACAGGTGGACGCACTGTCCTTTATCGTTCACGAGGAAAAGGCATACGGACGCGCGCGCAGGATCGCTGAAAAGCTCAAGGATAACATTCCCCGTCAGCTCTTTGAGGTGCCCATACAGGCTGCCATCGGCTCGCGCATTATTGCCCGTGAAACGGTCAAGGCTATGCGCAAGGACGTGCTTGCCAAGTGCTACGGCGGTGACATTACCAGAAAGAAAAAGCTTCTTGAAAAGCAAAAGGAAGGTAAAAAGAAGATGCGTCAGCTCGGCTCCGTACAGGTGTCTCCCGAGGCATTCATGGCAGTTCTTAAGCTTGACGACGATAATTGATCTTACATTATGTAACGGTTTTTTGGGGAACCTCTTTAGTGAGGTTCCCTTTTTCGTATGCGTAATAATTTTTATATGGACTGATAAATTGGGATTTATCGGGGTGTTTGATGTGTTCGCATGATCATCATAAGGCTCCCTCCGAGAGGGGGCTCCCGCGAAGCGGGTGGGGGAGCCTACGTGCATAACAGTTAAGATTTCATTATATTTCTACGCACTCTCCTTCAGTCGTCTCCGACGACAGCTCCCTCCCGGAGGGAGCCTTATAAAAGTGCGAACATAAAATGTAAGCTCTTCGATAAATCAAAATTTGAACAAGAAAACAACTGAGATATATGGTTAAAGCTCAAGCAATTCGGCTACGCAGAAAATCCACAAAAAAACGCAGCAAACGACAAAAGTTTCGTTGAAAATTATACTTGACATATCTTCAAATAAATGCTATAATCTCATATTAGGTAAAGAGACCTTATTATTATATTTGGAGGCATTTATGCAGACACTACTCAGTCTGTCAGTCGCTCTGTTCGTAGGACTCATGTTGTCCCGTCTGGCTAAGATAGCTAAGCTCCCCGCAGTTACCGCTTATCTTGTCACGGGAATACTCGTAGGACCCTACGTGCTCGGCTCCATCGGTGTTTCGGGGCTTGGGTTTACAAGCATGGCTGACGTTAAACAATATTCGCTCATTTCCGACGTTGCACTCGGATTTATAGCTTTCTCTATCGGAAACGAATTCCGTCTTTCTCAGCTAAAAAAGACAGGAAAGCAAGCAACAGTCATCGGTATTTTTCAGGCGGTGGTGGCAACACTCGTTGTTGATGCCGCGCTTATCGGAATACATTTCCTCATGCCCGACAAGCTTCCCCTTCCCTCTGCCATAATCCTCGGTGCGGTCGCATCCGCTACTGCTCCCGCGGCAACGCTTATGGTAGTACGTCAGTATAAGGCAAAAGGACCGCTTACGGATATCCTCCTTCCCATCGTCGCCCTTGACGATGCCGTTGGACTTATCCTCTTCGCCATTTCCTTTGGCGTTTCAAAGGCGCTTATATCCAACAGAATAGACCTTATCTCTATAGTGCTCGAGCCGATACTTGAGGTAGTTCTTTCCCTTGCCCTTGGCGCGGTAATGGGCTTCCTCTTCACCTTCTTTGAAAAGTTCTTCCACTCGCGCTCAAAGAGACTTTCCATGTCGGTTACCTTTATCTTTCTGACAGTGGCGCTGTCCATGATGAAATTCCAGATAGGTAGCGTACATATTGCCTTCTCTCCTCTTCTCGTTTGCATGATGCTGGGAACGATATTCTGCAACATATGCGACTTTTCGGAGGAGCTTATGGACAGACTTGACAGGTGGACGGCTCCGCTGTTTATTCTCTTCTTCGTTATAAGCGGCGCTGAGCTTGAGCTTTCGGTATTCTCGGATTGGGCAATAGTGCTCATAGGAATTATCTATATAATCGCCCGCTCCGCAGGCAAGTATTTTGGGGCATTCTCCAGCGCCAAGGCTGTCAAATGCGATAACAATATAGTAAAATATCTGGGAGTTACTCTTCTGCCTCAGGCGGGAGTAGCATTGGGAATGGCGATAAAGGCAGAGCAGATAGGTCCTGAGGGCGCTATAGTAGCCAACATTACCCTCTTTGCAGTGCTCATCTATGAGCTGATAGGACCGCTTCTCACAAAGATCGCGCTCCACAAGGCAGGAGAGATCCGACCCGAGGGCAAGACCAGTGCAAGAGAAGCCGCAAAAAAGGCTTTGGAAGCAAAGAAATAAAATATACATTTACGAAAAGGAGTCTTACGAATATAAGGCTCCTTTATTGATATTCAAATTTTGATTTATCGGTGAGGTTGGTGGGGGCGGACGACCAATGGTCGCCCCTACAGTTTTGGTTGGTGCGTACACATCAATCTCCTCAACAAATCCTAAATTCACTGTCCAATAAACTTCTCTTTTCTGCTTGTGTTTGTCGTAAGTTTATCACACCGCTCGTCGAATACTGTCGAATTTCTATACACCTTACAAAATTAATATTTTTCGGAAAACCGTATTGACATTAGTTCGGATTTTCGTTATAATATTAATAACAAGGAGGTGATAGAAAATAGGTGTGTGAAATATGTCAGAGATCCCCGTGCCACCCGAGATGCCCCAATAATTCCGCCGAGAAACGTAAAACAAGCCCCGTTTACGGACTATGCGGCGTTTGCGGAAGCATCATATACTACAAGGACACGTCATTTCGGAAAAGCGGAATACTGTTATGTAACAATTGTCATACGACGTTATATAAAAGCACAGTTATCGTAAAAGAGAGAGGAGGAATCAATGCAGAAAGAGCAATTAAGCAAAGAACAAAGATCACAAATTGAAAATTATCTTAAGACCTATGCCCTTAACTTAAAGCTGCTGAGGCTTGACAAATACCACAAGGAGTTTTTTGGGGGAGACACAGATGCCGCTGATATGCTTAACGAGGTACCGCTGGCAAGAGCTAAAATGTTTGACGTAAGACATTTTATACTCGGACTTGATAATTCAGATGAAAAGCTGTTTCTCTACTATCACTACGTAAAATGCGAGTCTGTAGCCCGTTGTGCTGAGTTGCTCGGAATATCGCGCCGATCAGGCTTTCGATTAAAGGATAGGTCGCTTGCGCTGTCATATAAAAAAATGACGTCCCAAGCTCTAAAATGAGTCAAAAAAAGATTGACACGCCACTATATTTGATGTATAATCTATATGGTAAAATATCTCAAATCAAGGAGAAAAACAGACATGGATCTTTCAAAGATAGACCTTTTTATGGAGAAGCTTCCCAAGAATGGATTCCCCGCCTGCGAGCTTTCCATAACTAAAGACGGAGAAAACATATTCCGCAAGAGCGTGGGCTTTTCCGACTCGGCAAAAACAAAGCCCGCATCCAATAAGGATATATATTGGATATTCTCCGCTTCAAAGGTAATTACGTGTATTGCCGCCATGAGGCTGGTAGAGGCTGGACTTATCGGTCTTGACGATCCCGTTTCCAAATACATACCCGAGTATGCCAATATGAATATACTCAACAAGGACGGCTCTCTTACCCCAGCCAAAAACCCCATGACCATTCTTCACCTGTTCACCATGACGGGAGGAATGAACTACGATATAAAGTCAAAGTCCATACTTGAGTCTGCCGATAAAACGACGCTGGGTCTTGTTCGTGCCATGGCAAAGGAGCCCCTTTCCTTTGAGCCGGGAAGCCACTACAAGTACAGTCTCTGCCATGACGTTCTTGCGGCTGTGGTTGAGGTAGTCAGCGGAATGAGGTACTCCGAATATCTGGAGAAGAATATCTTCAAGCCTCTTGGAATAAAGGACATGGGCTTCCGTCCCACCGAGGAACAAAAGAAGCGCTTCTCTGCCCTTTACAAATACAGTAACGGAACAAAGACCGCAAGGGAATGTCCCGTACACTGCGCTTACACGCTCTCCGATGAGTATGATAGCGGCGGTGCGGGTCTGTTCTCCACCGTGGACGAGTATATGAAGATAATAACCGTCGTCGCATGCGGCGGAACAACAAAGGACGGCTATCAGCTTCTCAAGCCCGAGACCATAGAGAGCATGGGTATCAATCGCATGTGCGACGACGCGCTCAACGATTTCTCCTCGTCCCGCTTCTTCGGCTACGGCTGGGGACTTTGCGGAAGAGCGCATATGGATCCCGAGTACTCTCTCTCTAAGTCCCCCGTGGGAGAATTCGGTTGGGACGGCGCGGCATGCGCATACGTTATGATCGATCCCAAGAACCGTATTGCTATGTATTTCGGAACACATATACATAGCTGCAATTACGGATATCATAAGGTACACCCAACTCTCCGCGATCTTCTCTACGAAGCTCTTGAGGAAGAAGATGGAAATTAAAAAAGTGAGGCTTATATTAAGCCTCACTTCAGTCTGTCGAAAAAGTCACTCTACGGAGTGGCTTTTTTGCGTAATATATGGTATAATAGAAGCAAGAAAAGACAGGCGGTGAAATAATGTTAAGTAGAGGACAAAACGGAAGAGATATAATGCAAATGGTGTGGCTTGAAGATCTTGTGCCGAAGGAACATTTGCTTAGAAAAATAGACGCAGCAGTGAATTTTGACAAGATCTATGAAATGGTAGAGGAGTTGTATTGCGAAGACAATGGTAGACCGAGCATAGATCCTGTTGTGTTGGTGAAGATGGTATTGATCCAGCACCTGTACGGATTGCCCTCGCTCCGAAGAACAGCGGCAGAGGTAGAGGTGAATATGGCATACCGTTGGTTTCTCGGATATAGTTTGCAGGATGAAACACCGCATTTCTCTACACTGAGCTACAACTTCAAGCATAGATTCACAAGCGAAACGGTAGATCAGATATTCGCTTGGATATTGAATGAGATAGCAGAAGCAGGATATCTGTCACCAACCGCCGTATTCATAGACGGTACTCACATCAAAGCAAACGCAAACAACAAAAAGAAGATTCAAGAGGAAGTTCCCGTAGCATCCAAAAGGTATGCAAAGGAGCTTATGGAAGAAGTTAATGCCGACCGAGAGGATCATGGCAAAAAGCCTTTTCGCGATGATGATGACGACAACGATCCGTCCAAGCCATCAAAGCCCAACAAAAACACATCAAAAAAGAAGTTAGAACGCCGCAAGAAGATGAAGACGGTCACTAAAAGTGTTACAGACCCCGCCAGCGGACTTTTTGTAAAAGGTGACCACAAAAGACAGTTTGCATATGAAGCACACACCGCCTGCGACAAGCATGGATATGTACTTGAAACCGTAGTGACCCCCGGAAACGTACATGACAGCGTAGCATTTGATGACGTATATGATAAAGTAACAGAGAAATTTCCCGAAGTAGAGACCGTAGTAGCAGACAGCGCATACAAAACTCCTCACATTTGCAAGAAAGTGTTTGATGACAACCGAGTTCTCAGTACGGCATACAAGAGACCTATGACAATGAAAGGCGGACATGAGTGGTGGAAATACGTTTATGACGAGCATTTTGATTGCATCATCTGTCCCGAATTTCATACACTTGAATACAGTACGACTAACAAGGACGGCTACAGAGAATACAAGAGTAATCCCGAGATATGTAAGAACTGTCCGACGAGACATCTTTGCACACATTCCAAGGATTGCGTAAAGGTCGTACAAAGACATATCTGGAAGGATTACGAGGAGCTTGCAGACGATGCGAGATACACTCCCCAATATGCCGACCTATACAAGCAACGCAAGGAGAC
>JAGAPH010000006.1 GCA_017623375.1 Clostridia bacterium
ACCAACGACGATAACCGAACGTCCCGAGTAGTCAACACGCTTACCGAGAAGGTTCTGACGGAAGCGTCCCTGCTTACCGCGAAGCAGCTCGGAGAGCGACTTAAGGGGACGGTTGGAGGGTCCCGTTACGGGCTTTCCGCGGCGGCCGTTGTCTATAAGGGAGTCAACTGCCTCCTGAAGCATACGCTTCTCGTTACGGATAACGATCTCGGGAGCGTTGATCTCTATGATCTTCTTAAGACGGTTGTTTCTACTGATAACTCGTCTGTAAAGCTCGTTGAGGTCGGACGTAGCAAAGCGTCCGCCGTCAAGCTGAACCATAGGACGAAGGTCAGCGGGGAGCACGGGAACAACATCAAGTATCATCCACTCGAGCTTATTGGCCGACTTTCTGAAGGACTCGATGACCTCAAGTCTCTTGATGATACGTGTCTTTTTCTGTCCCGACGCGTTGAGCAGCTCGGCTCTGAGCTGAGCGGAAAGCTCCTCCACGTTTATCTCGGCAAGAAGCTCCTTGATAGCCTCAGCGCCCATGCCTACGCGGAAGTCGTCGCCGTAAAGCTCAAGCTTTTCCTGATACTGCTTATCGTTGAGCACCATTCCCTTCTCAAGTCCCGTAGCGCCCGGGTCGAGAACGATGTACTCAGCAAAGTAGAGCACCTGCTCAAGAAGCTTGGGAGAGATATCCAATACAAGTGCCATCTTTGAGGGGATAGCCTTGAAATACCAGATGTGAGAAACGGGCGCTACCAGGTCGATATGACCCATACGCTCACGGCGCACCTTCTTTGTGGTAACGTCAACGCCGCACTTTTCGCACTTATGGGGCTCCTTGTTGTGGGAATTCTTATACTTTCCGCACATACAAGCGCCGTCCTTGGTCGGACCGAAGATCCGCTCGCAGAACAATCCGCCTACCTCTGCCTTAAGGGTACGGTAGTTGATTGTCTCGGGCTTTGTCACCTCACCGTAAGACCATTCTCTTATCATCTCGGGAGATGCCAGACCAATTTTTATCGAATCAAATTCATTATTCTGCACAGCTTTTCTCCTTAACAATTAGTTATTATCATCAAAATCTTCGCCGAAGTCGATATCGGTGGCAAAGTCGTCCTCGTCAACGTCCTTTATGAGGTAGCTCTGAGCGAGCTCATCCTCGTCCTCATCGTCAAGATCGCCGCCGTCAGCAAGCACGGAATCAGCCTTGTTGGAATAGGTGAAGGTATCCTCGTCGTTGCAGATGGACGAGAGCTGAACGTCCTCGCCGTTCTTATCCAGCGTGCGAACGTTAAGTCCGAGAGACTGAAGCTCCTTGACAAGGACCTTAAATGACTCGGGAACACCGGGAGTAGGAATATTCTGTCCCTTGATGATAGCCTCGTATGCCCTGCGGCGTCCGTTGATATCGTCGGACTTGACCGTAAGGATCTCCTGAAGCGTGTATGCCGCGCCGTAAGCCTCCAGCGCCCAAACCTCCATCTCTCCGAAACGCTGACCGCCAAACTGCGCCTTACCGCCGAGGGGCTGCTGCGTTACTATGGAGTACGGTCCGTTGGAACGTGCGTGGATCTTATCGTCAACCAGATGGTGGAGCTTGAGATAGTACATGATACCTACAGTTACGGGGTTGTCAAAGGGCTCACCCGTTCTACCGTCGTAAAGTATGGTCTTTCCGTCGATAACGCGGACCTTGTCCTCTGCATTCATAGCCGCCATGAACTCTGCGTCACGTCTCTGCTCGTCGGTGATCTTGACCAGATCCTTCTTGCCGTCCTCGGTAACTGTTTCAATAAACAGCTCCTTACCGTCAACGTTCTCGCCGGGGCAGATCCTTCTGCAGTTGCCCGCCATACGCAGGCACTCGATAATGTCGCGCTCGTTAGCTCCGTCAAATACAGGGGTCTCGATCTTCCAGCCAAGCTTCTTAGCCGCAATTCCGAGATGCACCTCAAGCACCTGACCGATATTCATACGGGAAGGAACGCCCAGAGGGTTGAGGACGATATCCAGAGGAGTACCGTCTGCAAGGAAGGGCATATCCTCGGGAGGAAGTATGCGGGAAACGACACCCTTATTACCGTGACGTCCTGCCATCTTGTCTCCCACGGAGATCTTTCTCTTCTGAGCTATATAAACTCTTACTGTCTTGTTTACGCCTGTGGGCAGATCGTCGTTATTCTCATGAGAGAATACCTTAACGTCAACGACGATACCCGACTCACCGTGAGGGAGTCTCAATGAGGTATCTCTTACCTCTCTTGCCTTCTCGCCGAAGATAGCGCGGAGAAGTCTTTCCTCTGCCGTAAGCTCGGTCTCTCCCTTAGGAGTGATCTTACCGACGAGAATGTCACCCGCTCTTACCTCAGTTCCCTTCTTTACTATACCCTCGGTGTTAAGGTCCTTAAGAGCGTCCTCGCCCACATTGGGGATCTCTCTTGTGATCTCCTCCGGTCCCAGCTTGGTGTCTCTTGCCTCATGGGTATATTCCTCGATATGGAGAGACGTATAAACGTCGTCTCTTACAAGTCTTTCATTAAGGAGCACCGCGTCCTCGTAGTTATAGCCCTCCCATGTCATAAAGCCGATAAGAGCGTTCTTACCGAGGGAGATCTCTCCGTTATCGGTAGCGGGACCGTCAGCGATGACCTGTCCCTTTTCAACGCGCTGTCCGCGGCTTACGACGGGACGCTGATTGAAGCAGGTACCCTGGTTTGTTTTCTTGAACTTAATGAGATCGTAAACGTCCTTATGACCGTCCTCGCAAGCGACAACGATCTTGGTAGCCTCTACTCTCTCAACTATACCCGCGTCCTTAGCGACTATAACGACACCCGAGTCTACCGCAGCCTTATACTCCATACCCGTACCAACTATAGGAGAGTCGGTAGTCATAAGCGGAACTGCCTGCTTCTGCATGTTAGATCCCATGAGCGCACGGGAGTTATCGTCGTTTTCAAGGAAGGGGATCATTGCCGTCGCAACGGATACAACCATCTTGGGAGAGACGTCCATGAAATCGACCTCAAACGCCGACTTTTCCACGAACTCACCCTTATCACGGGCAGTTACTCTCGCCTTCACAAAGCGGTTGTTTTCGTCAAGCGGCTCGTTTGCGGGAACAACAACAAAGTTGTCCTCCTTGTCCGCAGTCATATATACGACCTCGTCTGTGACCGTTCCCGTAGACTTGTCGATCTTACGGAAGGGTGCTTCTATAAAGCCGTAATCATTTATACGCGCATAAGTCGTAAGGTAGGAAATAAGTCCGATGTTAGGACCTTCGGGGGTCTCGATAGGACACATACGTCCGTAGTGGGTGTAGTGTACGTCACGGACGTCGAAGGACGCTCTTTCACGGGACAGACCGCCGGGTCCGAGTGCGGACAGACGGCGCTTGTGGGTCAGCTCTGCCAGAGGGTTGTTCTGGTCCATGAACTGAGAGAGCTGAGAGGAGCCGAAGAACTCACGGATAGCCGTGGTAACAGGCTTGATATTGATAAGAGCGCTGGGCGTAAGCTTATCGTTATCCTGGCTTATCATACGCTCCTTGATGATCTTATCCATTCTTACGAATCCGCTGCGGAGCTGGTTCTGGAGCTGCTCGCCTACGGAACGGATACGGCGGTTTCCGAGGTGGTCGATATCGTCCACAGAGCCCACGCCGTGGGTAAGGTTAAGAAGGTAGCTTATGGTAGCGAAGATATCCGCCTTGGTAACGTACTTGGGGCAAAGCTCTGCAATTCTTGCGCGAGCCTGAGCCTTAACTGCGTCAGCGTCATCTCCGCAATTCTCAAGGATCTCGAGAATTGTGGGAATGCTTACCTTTTCATTGATACCGCAGTCCTTAAGATCGTATCCGAGAACGCACTCAGGACGGATAGTATTATTGGAAAGAACCTTAATAACGTCACCGTTATCAAGCTCAACGAGCATTTCGTTTACGGCGTTGTTCTCAACGAGGCACGCCTTATCGTTGTCGATATACTCGCCCTTCTGAAGAATGACCTCTCCCGTAAGGGGGCTGACTACGTCCTCAGCCGCGATCCTTCCTCTGATCCTTGAATGTATCGCCATCTTCTTATCGAACTTATAGCGTCCGACGGAAGCGATGTCATATCTCTTATTGTCAAAGAAATAATTATTGATAAGAGTCTGAGCGGACTCAACGAGAGGCGGCTCGCCCGGGCGGAGCTTCTTGTAGATCTCCTTGAGAGACTCGGTAACGCAATTGGTGCCGTTATGAAGAGCGAGTATCTCGCTTTCGTCCTTCTCAAAGGTAAGAGTGAGCGCCTGCTCGTTTCCGAACATAGCGTATATCTCGTCGCGGGTCTCCATGCCGAGCGCTCTTACGAACATAGTCAGCGGCACCTTGCGGTTCTTATCTATACGGACGTACATAACTCCCGCGGAATCTATCTCATACTCAAGCCATGCTCCTCTGTAGGGTATGACCTGTGCCGCGAAGATCTCGTTACCTGCCTTGTCAATGCTCTTGTCATAATACATACCGGGAGAACGGATTATCTGAGATACGATAACTCTCTCTGCTCCGTTTATGACGAAGGTTCCCGTTTCGGTCATTATGGGGAAATCGCCCATGAAGATATCGGTCTGCTTGACCTCTCCCGTTTCCTTGTTGGTAAGGCGGACGTTCACCTTAAGGGGAGCGGCGTAGTTTGCGTCTCTCTCCTTGCACTCCTCAACGGTATACTTGGGCTTGGAATCGATAGAATAAGATACGAATTCAATAACCAGCTTTTCCGAGTGGTCGGTGATAGGCGACACGTCGCGAAGCACCTCCATAAGACCCTCCTCCAAAAACCACTTGAAGGATTTTGTCTGCACCTCAACGAGGTTGGGAAGCTCGCACGGAAACTGTGATTTCGAGAAGCTCATTCTCGTGTTCTGACCAAGCTTGTGCTCTTTTACATTGACCATTATAAATCACTCCATTCAAAGTAATACTCCACGATTGAGCGATGTGGAAATCGCTGCCATTATGTCCGTTCTTTTACACGCGTATATATAAAATATAAATCGTAGCAAACCCGCCTTTTTCCAAAACAAGACACAATAAGCAATTATAATGCAGTTTACAATTATAGCACGTTTGTCAAGGTTTGTCAAGAGTTTTTTCAAAAAAATGCAATTTTTTCTTTTTCTGAGCATACATTTTTTAAAAAATCGTTCAGTCTCACATATTCGGGTATTGGGGTGACAATAATATACATATAATTAATTACCGTAAAAGAAAGGAATCTATGTATATGAACAAGCCGCAGATAATAAGATGCTCAGCCCGTGAAATCCTCGACTCCAGAGGAAATCCCACCGTCGAGGCGTCAGTTTTTCTTGCCGACGGCACCGTAGGCATGGCAAGTGTCCCCTCGGGAGCGTCTACGGGTATTTACGAGGCGCACGAAAAGCGAGACAAAAATCCCGCAAGATTTAACGGCAAAGGAGTAGAGGACGCCGTTTGCTCGGTGTGCCGCCGTATCTCCCCTGCCATCAGCGGTATAAACGCCACCGAGCAGGCGGAGCTTGACCGCGTTCTCATTCAGCTGGACGGCACGCCCGACAAGTCCTTCCTGGGCGCAAACGCTATGCTTGCCGTTTCCTTGGCAAACGCCCGTGCCGCCGCCAATTGGTATCATCAGCCGCTCTATCGTTACCTCGGGGGGCTTGACGCCTACCGCCTCCCTGTTCCCATGATGAACATTCTCAACGGCGGAGCTCACGCCTCAAACAACGTGGAGATACAGGAATTTATGGCAGTTCCCGTAGGATTTACAAGATTTTCCGACGCCCTCCGCGCGGGAAGCGAGGTATATCACGCTCTCGGCAAGCTGCTCCGTGAAAAGGGACTGTCCACCGCCGTAGGCGATGAGGGCGGCTTTGCCCCCACGCTCAAGAGCGACGAGGAGGCTATTCAGCTTATCGTTGAAGCCATCTCTCTTGCGGGGTACGACACCGACCATATACGCATCGCCCTTGATGCCGCCGCTTCCGAGTGGTTCAACGAGGAGATAGGCTCTTACGTCATGCCCAAAACCCAGGTTAAGATGAGCTCCGAGGAGCTTGTGGAGCATTGGGTAGGGCTATGCGACAGATATCCCGTGATAATGTCCATCGAGGACGCCCTTGACCAGAGAGACACCGAGGGCTGGAAGAAGGTGACAGAAAGGCTGGGAAGCCGCATAATGCTTGTGGGAGACGACCTTTTCGTTACCAACGCAAAAAGGCTTGCTCAGGGCATTGAGGACGGCATAGCCAATTCCATTCTCATAAAGCCCAATCAGGTGGGCACGCTTACCGAGACTATGGACACCGTCCACACCGCAAAGAACGCAGGCTACAGATTTATTCTGTCCCACCGCTCGGGTGACACCGAGGACACCACCATTGCGGATATTGCCGTGGCGCTGGGCTCGGGCTTTATCAAGACAGGTGCTCCCTGCCGCAGTGAGCGTGTCGCCAAATACAACCGCCTGCTGCGCATCGAGTCGTCACTCAACTGCTCCGCAAGATACGGTTTTTACTCCATGCCCACCGCCTTTCCCAGATCCGTCTTTGAGATATAAAAAGCACACCGAATAAAAAGACAAATGCGTATTTTGATATTCCCAAGCTATATTGCTTGAAAAATCGGGGAATTTTTAAATTATTTTAATTTTTTTCAAAAAAGGTATTGCAAACGGGGGAAAAATGTGGTATCATATATAACTGTATGGACGAATACGGTAGCGTAACCTCTCATGCGCGCCGTCAGGACTTTTACCAACATTATTCTAACGGAGGTGAAATTCAATGCCGAATATCAAAAGCGCAAAGAAGCGTGTTCTCGTTATCAAGACAAAGACGATGCAGAACAAGATCTTCAAGACTCAGCTCAAGACCGATATAAAGAAGTATCAGGCTGCTGTTGCTGAGGGCAATACTGAGGCTGCTCAGGCTACCTACAAGGCTGCTGTAAAGAAGATCGACCAGGCTGCTGCTCGCGGAATCATTCACAAGAACGCAGCTGCCCGTAAGAAGAGCCAGTTCACAAAGGCACTCAACAATATGTAATTTTAACCGTGTGCGGACTCTCACCTCCGTGCGCGGTTATTTTACTTTTTTCGATTATTTCGAAGCATGCAAAGGGACCGAGTCATGTGACTCAGTCCCTTCTCTTTTGCCTCTGTTTGATTTTTAAATTGGTATTTTCAAATATGCTCAAAAAGCAAAAATGCGGTGGAACGGCCTTAAAAAAGCTATTCCACCGCATATTTTACTGTGTTTATCTTGCGATCTCTTCCATGATATAAGCCTCGAGAATGTCTCCGACCTTGATATCGTTAAACTTGTCAAGACCGATACCGCACTCGTAGCCCTGTGCCACTTCCTTGGCGTCGTCCTTAAATCTCTTAAGAGAGGATATCTTATCCTCAAAGATCACCACGCCGTCACGAACGACACGGATCATTGCCGAACGAGCTACCTTACCGTCCTGAACGTAAGATCCCGCAATAGTTCCCACACCGGGAACGTGAATGGTCTGTCTTACCTCCGCGTGGCCAAGGAGGACCTCCTTGTATTCGGGAGCAAGCATACCTTTCATAGCGTCTGTGATCTCGTTGATACAGTCGTAAATGACTCTATAGGTACGGATCTCTACGTTCTGTCTCTCGGCACTGTCAAGCGCCACCTTATCGGGACGAACGTTAAAGCCTACGATTATAGCGTTGGAAGCCGCCGCAAAGGTAACGTCGCCCTCGCGGATACCGCCTGCCGCCGCGTGGATAACGCAGACCTTGACCTCGTCGTTGGATATCTTTTCAAGAGACTGCTTTACCGCCTCTGCCGAGCCGCCCACGTCAGCCTTAACTATAATGTTAAGCTGCTTTACGCCCTCGGCGATCTGAGCGAACAGGTCGTTGAGGTTTGCTCTGGCGTTTGCCTTGAACACCTCTTCCTTCGCCTTTTCTCTTCTCTGATCCGCAAGCTCTCTTGCCATTCTTTCGTCGGCAACAACGTTGAACTCATCACCCGACGAGGGGACCTCCGCAAGACCGATGATCTCAACGGGAACCGAGGGTCCTGCCTCCTTAAGCGTTCTGCCGTTATGGTCGGTCATGGCTCTTACGCGTCCCACGGACGTGCCAGCTATAACGATATCTCCGCTACGGAGAGTTCCGTTCTGAACGAGGACTGTTGCAACAGGTCCTCTTCCCTTATCAAGCTTAGCCTCGATAACTATACCCTTTGCTCTGCGCTTAGGGTTAGCCTTAAGCTCCTTGACCTCGGCAACCAGCAACACGTTTTCAAGAAGGTCGCTGATACCAAAGCCCGTAAGCGCCGACACGGGAACGCAGATAACATCACCGCCCCATTCCTCGGGAACCAGCTCGTATTTTGTAAGCTCCTGCTTTACCGCGTCGGGATTTGCAGTGGGCTTATCCATCTTATTGATAGCAACTATTATATCTATTCCCGCAGCCTTTGCGTGGTTGATAGCCTCTATTGTCTGAGGCATGATGCCGTCGTCGGCAGCCACAACGAGTATGGCGATATCCGTTGCCTGAGCACCTCTCGCACGCATTGCGGTGAACGCCTCGTGTCCGGGGGTATCAAGGAAGGTGATATCCTGTCCGTTTGCCTTGACGCGGTAAGCACCGATGTGCTGCGTAATACCGCCTGCCTCACCTGTGGTAACACTTGTATGACGGATAGCGTCAAGTATAGAGGTCTTACCGTGGTCAACGTGTCCCATAACGCACACTACAGGCGCTCTGGTCACGAGATTGTCCTCAGAGTCCTCCTCCTCGTCGAAGAGTCTCTCCTCAATGGTAACGACCACCTCCTTGGTAGCCGCGATACCCATCTCGTCGGCAACTATTGCCGCGGTATCGTAGTCGACAGTCTGGTTTACAGTTACCATCATGCCAAGCATCATAAGTCTCTTGACCACCTCAGCCGCAGTTACCTTAAGGCGGGAAGCGAGATCGCTGACCATGATCTCCTCGGGAAGCGTTACGCTTGTAGGAGCCTTGGTCACGGGCTGAGAAGATTTCTTGCCCTTGAATTTATCCTTGCCCTTACCGCCGAAGCTCTGCTGCATACGGGCGGGAGCCTGCTTTTTGACTCTCTGGTTGCCGCCTCTTGCGTCGGCTACGGAATCGGGTACGAAATTATCGAGTCTTTCATCGTATTTGGAAAGGTCCACAGAGCCGCCCCTCATATCTACGACACGGGTAGCGCCTCTCTGCTTGGGAGCCTCGTCACCCTTAGCGGTCTGACTGCGGACGATAGGCTGAGGCTTGAACTTTTCTCTGGGTGCGCTATGCTGTCTGTCGTCCTTATCCCAAGAGTTATTTCCGCCGAAATGATCATTTCTCTGTCCCTGTGGTCTCTGCTGACCCTGTCTCTGAGCACCAAAGCGATCGCCGCCTGCGTTGTTGTTAGCTCCAAAGCGGTCGTGGGAGCGGTTCTGGTCAAACTGTCCGCGGGGAGCGAACTGTCCGTTTCTGTCACCGCCTCTGTTATCGGGTCTCTGTCCCTGTCCGAAGGGTCTCTGCTGAGCGCCCTGGGTCTGAGGAGCGCCGTTTCTTACGCCTGCGCCTCTTTGAGCACCCGCGTCGTATGCGGGTCTCTGCTGATTATTCTGAGCGGGTCTGTAGTTATTCTTGACCTCTGCTCTTGCTTCAACTCTTTCCGCAGGTCTATCTGACTTGACCTCTGTCTTATTCTCGGGCTTGGTCTGTACTGTCTTTTCTTCATTCTTGACAGGAGCGGACTCAACCTTCTTATCCTTGGACGCTTCCTTGATATCAGCATCAGCCTTCTTGTCGGCAGGCTTGGGAGCTTCGGCACTTTTAGGCTCCGCCTTGACCTCAGCCTTTACGGTCTCGGTCTCTTTGACTGCCGTTTTCTTGGTTTCCTTCTTGGGCTCAGCCGCCTTTACGGGCGCTTCTGCCTCCTTTGCAGGCTTTTCCGCTGCTTTTTCAGCTACCCTTTCAGCTGCTTTTTCAGCTGTTTTCTCAGCCGTCTTTTCAGATTTTACCTCGCCCTCTGCCGCTGCTGCAGCCTTGGCGGGCTTTGCGGCAGCCGCCTTCTTCTTGGACGGGATATAGGTAACTCCGTCAAGATAATTTCCTATGTTATCGATCTGATTTTGCTTTGTTAGAGTGTCAAAAAGCACCTCAAACTGCGCAGGATCGAGAGACGCCTGAGACTTAGGGGTAATTCCCTTACCCGCAAGAACCTCAAGTACCTCCTTGCTCTTCATATTGATGTCCTTTGAGAACTGTGTTACCTTCAATAAGGTCGTTCCTTGATTAGCTGCCATTTTTATCACCGTGTCCCTGTGCCGAAGTGGGACTTCCTTTCCGTGGATTTAGGTTTGTCAGATATTGTTGTCAGATATTACTCGGATGCTCTTCTCGACGAGATCGCCGAGACCCTCGTCGGTAACAGCCACCGCGCCAAGCTGAGCGCTCTTGCCCAGTGCCGCCGCAAGCTGCTCGCCGCCGATATGAAGCCTTATATGCTTCGTGTTATAGTAATTGCATTTATCGGAAATTTTTTTATGTGTATTGTCCGATGTGTCCGCCGCCTCAAGCACGAGCACGGGAGCGTTTTTTCCGCCCTTTCTCATAGCCTCGCACACCATGGGGACACCGAATATCACCTTGCCCGCCTTGACGCAAAGCCCAAGGGTGGACAAAAGCTTATCCGTGTTTTTTGAGCCGTTATTCATCATCGGAAAGCTCACTTTCCATTCTGTCATACACCTCAGCGGGGATATTCACGCCGAGACTGCGGTCGATCCTCATGGATTTTCTCGCCTTTTTCAGGCATTTGACGTCACGACAGATATATGCGCCTCTTCCCGATTTCTTTCCCGTAAAATCAAGAAGTATCTCGCCTTCGGGCGTTCTCACCACTCTGAGCAGCTCCTTCTTCGGTCTGTGCTCGTTACAACCGAGGCATTGCCTTTCGGGAATTTTTTTTGGCTTTTGATTCTGTTGTGCCATATCTACCTCACGCGGTATATCACTCGGACTTGATGTCTATCTTGAAGCCCGTAAGTCTTGCGGCAAGACGGGCGTTCTGTCCTTCCTTACCGATAGCCAGCGAGAGCTGATCCTCGTCAACTATGACCTTACAAGCTCTCTCCGCGGTAAAGGTGACGGAGCGCACCTCTGCGGGAGCAAGAGCCTCCGCTACGTACTCCTCGGGGGTCTCACTGTACTTGACTATGTCTATCTTCTCGCCTCTGAGCTCGTCAACGATGCCCGCAATTCTCATAGCGTGGTTACCGATACATGCGCCTACCGCATCTACGTCCTCGTCACGGGACATAACGGATATCTTTGTTCTTGATCCTGCCTCACGTGCAACGCCCTTTACAAGAACTATTCCGTCAACTATCTCGGGGATCTCAAGCTCAAATATTCTGCGAACAAGTCCGGGGTGTATTCTGGAAAGAGTTACCAGAGGACCTCTCGCCTCCTTGTTTACCTCCATAACGAACACCTTTATTCTGTCGCCCACGTTGAAGGTCTCCCCGGGGATCTGCTCGCTCTTGAGAAGTGTCGCGTGACCTGTTCCCGTATCGAGAAGCACGTTTCCGTTATCGGAGAACACCTTGCTTACGGTAGCGGTGATTATCTCCTCGCGCTTGCTCTCGTAAGCGTCCTGCATAGCCTTTCTCTCGCCCTCTCTGATACCTTGAATGATGACCGATTTAGCCGCCGCCGCACTGAGTCTGCGGAAGTTCTTGGGCTTGACCTCTGTCTCCACCATCTTGCCGAGGGTATAGCGCTTGCTTATTTCCTTTGCGTCCGCAAGAGAGATCTCACACTGAGGATTTACGACCTCCTCAACGACCTCCTTCTGCAAATATACCTTCATGTCCTCCTTGACGGGGTCGATAGCGATCCTCATGAGAGTGTTGTTTCCGAATTCCTTTTTGAATGCGGAAAGCAGAGCCGCTTCGATCTTCTCCAGCATGTATTCCTTGGGAATACCCTTCTCCTTTTCAAGAAGGTCAAGAGCAACGAAAAATTCCTTGTTCATTTTAAGCTTCCATCCTTTATGTTTTTCAGTTTGTTAAGATTTACATTTCAAAATAAGTGCTTATCTTTGCCACGGCGCTTCTCTCAAAGGTCATAACGCTCTCACCCATGCTTATGCTGATCTCGCCGTTCTCCCCGAGAGGCATGAGCACTCCTCGGAAAACCTTTGAGCCGTTCATCGGCGCATAGAGCTTTACCTCCACGTCCCAGCCCTCGCAAGCCTCGATATGGATATCGTTCTTCAGCTCACGCTCGATACCCGGCGAGCTGACCTCAAGATAATACTGCTCCTCGATAAGGTCTGCCTCGTCCAGAAGAGGGTCTATGGCGCGGTGCAGCTTTTCGCAGTCGTCGATGATGATGCCGTTTTCCGAATCCACCGTTATTCTCAGCACGCGTCTTGCTCCCTCCTTGACGAACTCCACGTCCCATACCCAGATACCGAGCTCATCGGCCAAGGGCTCAGCAAGCGCTCTTACCTTTTCGGCAACAGTTGCGTTCTTTGCCATTTCTACCTCCAAGCAAAACTTTTTAACTAACAATTAAGAGTGGACTCTCACAAGCCCACTCTTACCATACATGCGTATTATAACATACTTTTCCCCAAATTGCAATACCTTTTACACATTTTTTCACTTTTTTACAAAATAATTTTCCATAAAATCCATTCTGAGGACTGCAAATTAATAAAATTCTGTTTACAAATGCGGGTTTGTATGATATAATTATATAATAGGGTAGTTATATCCCCATGTATTTCCCGCTATTTCGGGATAAAATAAAAACGAGGTCTCATGAAAAAAAACAGTATAAATACACATGACGGCAAGGGCGAGATCGGCGGTAGCGCGGATACCCTTCTGCTCTGCCTTTATTTCGTCGCCGCATGTACCTATATACCCCTGTCACTCTTTCTGAATATGGGCGAGTGGCTTCTCGGCGTAATATCTCTCTCCGTTTGCCTTTTAAGCACGGCGGTACTTACGAGAGTGGCGCAGTCCTTCCGCAACGTGCTTGGATATTCGGTGATCCTTTTGGTGTTCATCTTCTTCGGCGGCTCGCTTTTGCCCGTCGGACTTCTCGCCGCATTCACGTCGTCGGCGTGCGTTTACGCCTATCTTATCTTAAAACGTCCGTCCCCCTTCCTTTGGGGACTTCCCGTGATCCCGCTTGTCATCTCGCTCTTCGTTATCGGAAGTGTATGGGGCGCGGTGGCGTCCGTTTCCGTTCTTCCCTGCGCGCTTCTTTTAGCGTATGCGGTCAAGAAGCAAATGGGACGCGTCGGCGCGGTCTGCCATATCTCCTTCGGAATATGCGCCGTGACCGTTCTCTTATTCGTGACTGCGGTCTATTCGATATACGGTGAGCTTTCCATGGCGAACGCAAAGGCGCTTATCGACGCCATGCGCGGACAGATGATCGCCGTGCTTGATTCCGTTTCCTCGGAAATGGCTGAAATGATGGAGCTTGAGAGCTCGGGAGTTGATCTGTCCTCTTACATCACCGCCGCGGTGACTGCCGCCTTCAATCTTCTCCCCGCCATACTCATAACGGCAGCAAGCTTAGTGGCATATATGATCCACTCCACATTCCTTAGCATCTACTGTAAGACGGATGAGGAAAGAAAGGCGTCGCTTCCTATGCTCGCCTTTGAGATGAGCCTTGTATCGGCAGTGGTATTTCTCGCGTGCACAGTCTTTGCCGTGGTATCGGTATCCGACAGTATGGCAATGTGGAGGACCGCAGCGGAAAACATGATGGTTGTACTCGCCCCAGGGCTTATACTGACTGCCCTCGGAGCGCTCCGTATGCTGACTGCGCGCAAGGGTCCCTCCTGCCTCGGCACGCTGATCTATATGCTCGTCATATTCATGCTCATAAGCTTTTCGCTCCCCGCTATCATCATAACGTCCGTTGCGGGAGCGGTAGTCGTAATTCTTGCGCATATCGCAAAAAGAAGCGCGTCAAAAAAGGATGACTGATCTTTCCTCAACAACACACGAAAGGACAAAGATATATGTCAAATAAAAAATTCGATCTGTTCAGACGGCTTGAGGAGCTTCCCTCGCTGGTATACGTGGTGATCGCCGTAGTATGCCTTGCCGTCCACGTAATACTGTGCACCTATACTGATATCTCGGTTGCGGTATGCGGTCTTACGCTCATGATCATCTACATCGTCACGGCGTTCATCATTCACCTCGCCGTGCACAAGCGAATAAGCCTCTTCCGTATCGCGTCGGACGCGTCGGAGGAACAGAACAACGGAGTTATCTATACCTTCAGACATCTTCTGAGGATCCCCTACGCCGTGGTAACGGACAAAGGTAAGATAATAACCGTAAACGCGGCAATGAAGCACGCCGCAGGCGCAAAAGCCACCGTGTTCAACGCCGACATCAAGGAAATATGCGACATCTCTCTTGAAAAGCTCATGGAGACCGCAGCGACGGACGTGGACAAGGAAACGGGCGACGACGAGCTTGAGGATATCGAGATACTCAAGGATAAATCCGCTATCTGCGAGATAGGAAATAAGTTTTACCATATAGACTGCCACCCCCTTTACTCAAAGGGCAAGCTGTTCTATCTGTTGGTGTTCAACGATATCACCGAGCTGAGAAATCTCAGCATCACTCACCGCGCTCAGCACACCGCCGTTGCCTATATAGTCATAGACAATCTTGACGAGATAGCACAGTACGCAAAGGTAAGCTATCAGGCTGAGGCGACTCAGGTGGATACCATACTCAAGAATTGGGCTAAGGAGCTTGGCGGTATAATCCGCGAATACGACAGGCACAAGTACGTTATGCTGCTCAGCCGTCAGAGCCTGCGCCAGTGCGCAAAGACCAAGTTTGAGATACTCGACTCCATTCGTGAGATACACGTGGGCGACGACAGTATGCCCATCACAGTATCCATGGGAGTTACCACAATGGGCAATACCCTTGCGGAGAGAGAGCATGAGTCTCTGGTATGCCTCGATATGGCGCTTCAGCGCGGAGGCGACCAGGTGGTAATGAAGAACGAAACGGGCATCTTTTATTTCGGCGGACGTACCAAGAGCCAGCAGAAGCGCTCGGGCGGTCACTCAAGAGTTATCGCCACCAAGCTTTGCTCTATGATATCAAGCGCGTCCAACATTATCGTAATGGGACACTCCAATCCCGACTTCGACTCTATCGGCGCTTGCGTGGGCATCGCGGCTCTGGCAATGCACCTTGGCGTAAGAGTAAATATCGTTACCGATACCGAGTCGGAAAGCTTCAAGGCTTGCACGGGCAGACTTACCGATCTTGCCGATTATAAGAATATATTCGTTGACGAGGTGGTGGGACTCGAAGAGAGCGAGTTCGGCACACTGCTGGTAGTAGTGGACGCTAACAACTTCAGTATCCTCGAGGCTCCCGAGATAGCCGAAAATTCCTTTAAGACGGCGGTCATTGATCACCACATCAAGAAGCAGGAATTTGAGCACGAGCCTCAGCTGGTTTATATCGACCCGTCCGCGTCCTCTGCATGCGAGCTTGTCAGCGAGATACTTGAGTTCAGTATCCCCGTGGGAACGCTCCGTAAGGAAGAAGCAAACGTCCTAATGGCGGGTATCATGGTCGATACACAAAACTTCACCCGTACAGTGGGCACAAGAACCTTTGCGGCGGCGCTCTATCTGCGCGGTGCGGGGGCAAGCACAGAATACGCGCGCACCTTCTTTGAGCAAGCCTTTGAGGATTACCATTCCGAGGCGCTCTTTGCCACTAACGCCGAGATATACGACGAGCAGATAGCTATAACCACAAGCGAGGGCACGGGCTCGTCTCACGACAGAGTGGCTGCCGCTAAGGCTGCCGATAAGCTGCTGGCAGTAAAAAACGTAAACGCCGCCTTTGCGCTTGTGCTCATGGGCAATACCGTACACATCTCGGGACGCTCAAACGGAAAGATAAACGTTCAACTCATACTTGAAAAAATAGGCGGCGGCGGTCACTTTGACGTGGCAGGCGCGGCGCTTTCGGGATCGGGGCTTGAGGAGGCAAAGAGCCGACTCATCGCCGCTATAAACGAATATATGGACGGAATAACGTCACCAAAGCAGTAAATAACCAAAACAGATAAGATAAAGGAGAAAAAACAATGAAGGTCATTTTAACACAGGACGTAAAGGGTCAGGGCAAAAAGGATCAGGTAATAAACGTATCCGACGGCTACGCGAGAAACTTTCTTTTTCCGAAGAAGCTTGCAGTCCCCGCAGACTCCACCGCCCTTAACGACGTAAAAAATAAAGAGGCGGCGAAGCAACACAAGATCGACGTTGAGCGAAAGGAAGCTCAGGATATCGCAGAGAAGCTCAAGAGCATTACGGTCAAATTTGAGTACGCGGCAGGCCCTGATAAAAAGCTTTACGGATCGGTAACATCCAAGGATATCGCCGAGGCTCTCAAGCGCGACCACGGCATCGAGATCGATAAACGCAAGATAACTCTGACCGAAAACATCAAGTCCTTCGGAAGCTTTACGGCTGACGTTAAGCTTTACACCGACGTTTCGGGAAAGATAAACGTACTCGTTACGAGTAAAAACGCATAAGGAGATCCTTACGCTATTAAAATAAAGGAAGGAAAAAGTCAATGAATGACGAGCTTCTGAAAAAGCTTCCCTTTTCGCTTGTCACTGAGCAGTCACTCCTCGGCTCTATAATTATTGCGCCCGATACGCTTGACGATGTGGTGCAGATAATCTCCCCAAACGATTTTTATATCGAGGAGCACGCCCAGATATTTACCGCCATAAAGGAGCTGTTTCTCAACAGTAAGGATATAGACTTCGTCACCCTCGTTGACGCTCTCGTCACCAAGGGAGTGTACACCGAGTCGGCGGCAACGGACTATATCACTCAGCTTGTCCACAGAGGAAACAACGCCCTCAACGTAAAGGACTACGCAAAGATAATAAAGGACAAGAGCCTTTTGCGTCGTCTTATCGACGTGTGCAACGAGGTGTCCGATAAGGCGTATAGCGAGGAAGGCGAGGCGGCAAGGCTTGTGGACTACGCGGAGAGCCTTGTTTTTGACATTGCTCAGGGACGCGATTCCAAAAACTTCAGACACATCAGCGACGTTATCAATGACGTCTACAAAAATCTCCACACCATGGCAACGGAGGGAGAGGCGGCACAGGGCACGAAAACAGGCTTTTCGGGCGTTGACCAGGTGCTTGCGGGCATGGGAAACTCCGACCTTATACTTGTGGGCGCCCGCCCGGGTATGGGTAAGACCTCCTTTGCGCTCAATATCGCCACAAACGTGGCGGTTCAGTCAAAAAAGACCGTTTGTATATTCTCTCTTGAGATGTCGGCGGAGCAGCTTGTCTCGAGAATAATTTCCAGTGAGGCTATGATAGACAGCTATGCCCTCAGAACGGGCAACCTTGATAGCAAGCAGTGGAACGAGATAGCAAAGACCACCACAAAGCTTGCGGGCTGCAATATACTTATCGACGACACCACGGGCATGACCGTTACGGGAATGAAGGGTAAGCTGCGCCGAGTCAAGGACCTTGGTCTTGTGGTCGTGGACTACTTAGGACTTATGCAAAGCGACAGGCGCATCGACAACAGAGTAAACGAGGTGGCTGAGATATCAAGAAACCTCAAGATCATGGCGAAGGAATTAAACGTCCCCGTGGTCTGCTGCGCGCAGCTCTCCCGTGGACCTGAGTCCAGAACAGATAAGCGCCCCATGCTTTCCGACCTTCGTGATTCGGGAGCTATCGAGCAGGACGCTGATATAGTTATCTTCCTTTATAAGGACGATTACTACGATAAGCAGGAGAACAGTAACGAAGAGGGTTGTATCGCCGAGGTCATCATAGCAAAGAACCGCCACGGCTCTACAAGCACGGTAAAAATGGGGTGGATAGGTCGCTACACCAAGTTCCGAACTATCGCCACCGATATGGAAGCAGGACAGTAATGAGTAAAAAGGACTGTATATCTTCCCTTCCAAAGAAATTTATCCCCCCTCACTCAATCACAGGGCTTCCCGCGGATACGCCCATACTTGCGGCGTTTTCGGGCGGCGCTGACTCCTCGGCGCTCCTTTATATGCTTGCGGAGCACGCAAGGCAAAGCGGTGCGAAGGTATATGCGGCGCATGTAAACCATATGATAAGAGGAGAGGAGGCAGACCGGGACGAGGCGTTCTGCCGTTCGGTCGCCGAAAGCCTTGGAATACAGATCTTCGTGTGCAGACGGGACGTCCCCACATACGCCAAGGAAAGCGGACTGAGCGTGGAGACCGCCGCAAGGAACGTCAGATATGATTTTTTTGACGGAATAATGAAACAACACGGTATTCCCCTTCTCGCCACGGCACATAACGCAAACGACAATCTTGAGACCATGCTCTTCAACATAATAAGGGGTTGCGGTCTTGCGGGAATGTGCGGCATACCCGAGAGCCGTACCTGCGAGGGCGGAACGGTAGTGCGTCCCATACTTTCAATGAGCAAAAAAGAGATACTCGACTATTGCCGAGAGCACTCCATAAGCTTTGTAACGGATAGCACCAATACCGATACCGATTATACGAGAAATCTCATACGCGCAAATATTATCCCCGCTCTTGAGAGCATCAACTCGGGGGCGGTGGAGAACGCCTCCCGCCTGTCCGCCTCTCTCAGAGAGGATTCCCTCTGCCTTACGGGCATGGCGGATTGGTTTCTTTCAGAGCTTCGTGAGGACATGTCCGTGGAGACCGAAAAAATACTCGGCTCTCCCCCCGCTATCGCAAACAGAGCGCTCATGTCCATGTATTACGAGGCATCGGGAGGAAAAAATCTCGAATATACGCACATTCAATCCATAAGAGGACTGTGCGAGGCGGCTGTTCCCCACTCGGAGCTACATCTGCCGAACGGTATTGACGCGAGAATAGAGCGTGGCAGGCTTTATTTTGCCGAGCGCAAGGAAAGAATAGCTCCGCCTGAGGACTTTTCCGTGCGTCTTTGCGAGGGAGAAAACGTAATTTCTCAGATCAATGCCAAAATAATCATAGGAAATTCACAAAATAACAAAAATATTTACAAAAATTCAATACTGTTGTATTTTGATTCTGCTAAAATATGTGGTAGCCTTGTGGCAAGAAACCGCCGCGGAGGAGACAAAATAACAGTAAACGGAGTAAATAAAAGCATTAAAAAGCTTTTATGCGATAAAAAAATACCGCTTTCGGTAAGATACCGATTGCCCCTTATCTGTGATGACAACGGCGTGCTCGCGGTGCCGCTTGCGGCAATGAGAGACGGCGTCGGCACCAAGGAGCGGGAAAACGCGCTTTGCGTACAGATTGACCTGATTTGAATTATTTTTAAAGAAACAGGAAAGGCTAATTCTTATGATAAAGGACATTGAAAGAAAGCTTGTGAGCGAGGAAGAGATTGATGAAATCACCTCCAGAATAGCGAGTCAGATTTATGACGACTATAGAGACTCAACGCGGCGTTTGGTGCTTATATGTATTCTCAAGGGCTCGCTTATGTTTACCTCCGAGCTTATGAAAAAGCTCAGACTTCCGCTTGAGATAGAGTTTATGAAGGTATCCTCCTACGGCTCTAAGACCACGTCGTCGGGAATGATAAACATTCATCTGGATATAAAGCGGGAGGATCTTTCCGACGCTGACTTCATAATTGTTGAGGACATAATAGACAGCGGAAAAACGCTGTCCCATCTCGTTCAGTATCTCAAGGAGAAGGGGGCTTGCAGCGTAAAGACCTGTACGCTGCTGGATAAGCCGTCAAGAAGAACGGTGGATTTTGTTCCCGACTACTGCGGCAGGGTCATTCCCGATAAGTTCGTGGTGGGCTTCGGCTTGGATTACGCGGAAAAATACCGCAATCTTCCATACGTGGGTATCCTTAAGCCCGAGGTCTACGAGAACTGACTGCTTCAACATATTATTTGCATTTAATTTACGGAGAATTTTCTGATGAAAACTAAAAAAAGCAATTTTAAAATTCTGATCTTTTACGTTCTGCTTTTTGCGGCAATTATCGTTGCTCTGTCGCTGATGTTCAATCAGACAACGTCAGAGACAGTGACATACCGTGATATAGTAAACTATTTCAAGAACGACGCGGTTGCTGAATTTGTTATCGATGAAAATAATTATATCACCATGAAGGTGTATAACATCGAGGACATCAACAAGCTGAACGCCGCTCCCGAGACGGGAACGGACACGAGTACCGATACGGGTACGGCGGATACGGCTCCGTCCGTGTCAAGCCTGCCCACCAAAACTATCGGCTATCAGCTCCAGAGCCTCAGCCTGTTTATCAACGACTGCGGCGATTACTATAAGAACAACGTAAATCTTCAGAATTACGATATACAGCCTGAGACAGTAGCCCCCTGGTGGGTAAGCTTCCTGCCTTATATCATCGTTATCGTGATAGTTATCGTTCTTTGGGTAGTGGTAATGAAGCAGGCAACGGGCGGCGGCGCAGGTAAACTCAATTCCTTCGGCAAGGCAAGAGTTAAAACGCCTCAGAACGAAAAGAACAAGGTATTGTTTACCGACGTTGCGGGCGCTGACGAGGAAAAAGAGGAGCTTCAGGAGGTAGTTGAATACCTCAAGGACCCCGCAAGATTTTCCAAGCTCGGTGCTAAGATTCCCCACGGCGTTCTGCTCGTGGGCCCTCCAGGTACGGGTAAGACACTGCTTGCAAAGGCAGTGGCGGGAGAAGCGGGTGTTCCCTTCTTCTCCATTTCGGGATCGGACTTTGTTGAGATGTACGTGGGCGTTGGTGCGTCCCGTGTGCGCGATCTGTTTGAGAACGCAAGAAAGCACCCCGCCTCTATCATATTTATAGACGAGATAGACGCGGTAGGACGTCACAGAGGCGCGGGTCTTGGCGGCGGACACGACGAGCGTGAGCAGACGCTCAACCAGCTACTCGTTGAAATGGACGGCTTCGGATCTCATGAGGGTATCATCGTTATAGCCGCTACCAACCGTCCCGATATACTTGACCCCGCCCTTCTCCGCCCCGGACGCTTTGACAGACAGGTAACTGTAAACTATCCCGACATTCACGGACGTGAAGAGATACTGAAGGTACACGCAAGAAATAAGCCCTTTGAGGAAAGCGTTGATCTTGCAAGAGTGGCAAAGACCACCTCAGGCTTTACGGGCGCTGATCTTGCCAACCTTCTGAATGAGGCAGCACTTCTCGCTGCACGCAGAGGAAAGAACCTTATCGGCATGGACGATATCGAAGACGCCTTTATTAAGGTCATCGCAGGTCCTAAGAAGAAGTCCCGCGCCATGAAGGAAAGAGAGAAAAAGAACACGGCATACCACGAGGCAGGACACGCGATCATCGCCCACGTCCTTCCCCACATGGATCCCGTTCAGCAGATATCTATCGTTCCCAGCGGAAACGCGCTCGGATATACGCTCAATCCCCCTGCTGAGGATAAATACAGCGTATATAAGGAGGAGCTTAAGGAAAAGATCGCTATGCTGCTTGGCGGAAGAGCCGCTGAGGAGATAATCTTCGGCGACGTTTCGGGCGGAGCGTCCAACGATATCCAGAGAGCTACAGATATTGCCAAGAAGATGGTAACGCAGCTGGGTATGAGTGACGTGCTTGGTCTGAGAGCCTTCGGAAACGGCCACGGCGAGGTATTCCTCGGACGTGACTTCTCCAGCTCTCAGGATTATTCCGACGACACCGCCGCTAAGATAGACGCTGAGATCCACGATATCATAAGCGAGGCGTACACGAGAGCCAAGAAGATCCTTACCGAAAACATGGAAAAGCTGCATTTTATCGCAGAGTTCCTGCTCAAGAATGAGATCATGGACGGCGAGCAGTTCAAGGCGGCTATGGAAGGCACTCCCACCTTTGAGGAGCTTGAGGAGATGACCGAGGCTAAGAAGCGCAAGAGCCGTGAGGAAAACGAGGAGCGTCGCAGAAAGGAAGCCCGCGAAGAAGCCGAGCGCAAGAGACGCGAGGCTGAGGAAAAGCAGGCTGCCGAGCGCGCAAGTACCCCGCAGGGCTGGGGATACGTTTCCGCCGAACCTAAGGAGGACTCCGAAAAGCAGCCCGAAAAGGACGGCGACAACAAGGACGACAATGACGATAATAACCGCTTCGGTGACGGAGATATCCCCCACTGACGCAAAAAAAGCAGCCGAGTCCGCGGACTCGGCTCTTTTTATATCGGTAAATTGGGATTTAGCGGGGAGATTGATGTGTACGCACCAACCAAAAACTGTAGGGACAGGCGTCCTCGACTGTCCGCGCTTAGCGATA
>JAGAPH010000052.1 GCA_017623375.1 Clostridia bacterium
CCCTTTGAACAAGGGAGCCTTGGTATAAACCGAACTTCATGCAAGAAATATAATAATTCTATACGGATATTTTCTTGATTTATATGGAATTACGCACTTTCTTCGTTAGGCTCCCTTGTGCAAAGGGAGCTGGCGCCGAAGGCGACTGAGGGATTGTTCTTGGAATAAATGTAACTATCAACCCACCGATAAATCCCAATTTATCTAAACAAACAAAAAAGATGAAGACCTCCGTTTGGAAGCCTTCATCAAAAAATATTCAAAAGCTATCAGTTAAAATAACCCTCTTTGTAGAGAAGCTCTGCGATGAGCACTGCGCCGCCTGCCGCGCCGCGGAGGGTGTTGTGAGAAAGACCGACGAACTTATAGTCGTATATCTTATCCTCACGGAGTCTGCCAACGGTCACTCCCATGCCGCCGTATATATCGCGGTCAAGAGCCGCCTGAGGACGGTTATCCTCCTCAAAATAAGTAATAAACTGCTCGGGTGCGTGGGGGAGTCCAAGCTCCTGAGGCTTACCCTTGAAATTCTTCCAAGCCTCAAGGATCTCCTCCTTGGAGGGCTTATTCTCAAACTTTACGAATACTGCCGCGGTGTGTCCGTCCGTAACGGGAACGCGGATACACTGAGTTGTAATAACGGGAGCGTCAGCCTTAACTATCTCACCGTTCTCAACCTTACCCCAAACGCGAAGAGGCTCTTGCTCGCTCTTCTCTTCCTCGCCGCCGATATAGGGGATAACATTATCTATCATCTCGGGCCATTCCTTGAAGGTCTTGCCCGCGCCTGAGATCGCCTGATAGGTGGTAGCCACTACCTCCTTGATACCGTACTTAAGAAGAGGCGTAAGTGCGGGAACGTAAGACTGAATGGAGCAGTTGGGCTTAACCGCGATAAAGCCTCTCTTTGTTCCGAGTCTCTTTCTCTGTGCCGCAATAACCTCAAGGTGTCCGTCGTTGATCTCGGGTATTACCATAGGAACGTCGGGAGTCCAACGGTTTGCGGAGTTATTGGAAACTACGGGGATCTCAGCCTTAGCGTATGCCTCCTCAAGAGCCTTGATCTCGTCCTTCTTCATGTCGACTGCGCAGAAAACAAAGCTAACGAGCTTACCCATCTCTTCGATATTCGCCGCATCGTGAACTATCATAGACTTGAATTTTTCGGGCATGGGAGTTTTCATCTTCCATCTTGCGCCGACAGCCTCCTCGTAGGTCTTACCCGCAGAGCGTGCGGAAGCCGCAAGAGCAGTAACCTCAAAATATGGGTGATCCTCAAGCAGTGTCAGAAAACGCTGACCTACCATACCCGTGGCACCCACAACACCAACCTTCATCTTTTCCATGATCGTATTCCTTTCAATAAGTACTTACAAATATAATAATAATATAATATCACATATCCGCGAAAAAATCAACAAAAATTCGCAGTATAAAATGTAGAAACCTTACCGCATCAAGGCAAAAAAATTGTGAATGATGATAAATTACGCCCTTATTTGTCCTCTTCTGTGCGGATAGTCAGCTTATATACCTCGTTTCGGGGCAGTCCCAGCGCCTTTGCCGCCGCCTTGACCGCCTCGTTTTTAGTCATTCCGCTTTTCTCATAATATGCCACAGTCTCGGCAGGTGACATTGAACTCTCGCTGTCTATCTGCGCTTCTGCCGTTTCGCTTCCGTCAAGCACCAGAACGTATTCCCCTCTCGGCTCGTGGACCGAATAATGCGCCACCGCCTCTCCAAGTGTAGTCCGCATAACGTCCTCGTTAAGCTTTGTAAGCTCACGGCAGAGAGCGATCCTTCTGTCCCCTCCAAGCGCCTCCGAAAGGTCTGCGAGCGTGCCCTTAAGCTTATGGGGGGCTTCGTGAAGAATGAATGTGCGGCTCTCTCTTTTCAGCGCGTCAAGCCGTTCTCTTCTCTCCTTTTTCTTAAGGGGCAAAAAGCCCTCAAAAACAAATCTGCGTGTGGGGAGCGCGGAGAGCGTCAGCGCCGTAACAAAGGCGCACGCACCCGGTATGGACGTAACAGGGATACCCATATCGGCGCAAAGCGTCACCAACTCCTCTCCCGGATCGGATATAGCGGGAGTTCCCGCGTCGGTTACCAACGCGCAGCTCTCACCCGACTTAAGCCTTGCGGCTATTCTCTCCCCTGCCTCGTGCTTATTATGCTCATGATATGACACCAGCGGTCGGGATATGCCGAGACTGCTGAGCAATCGCAGGGTATTTCTCGTATCCTCGGCTGCAATAAAGTCCACCTCACCGAGCACCTTTATCGCCCTTTCGCTGAGATCGGCAAGATTGCCGATGGGCGTAGCTACAAGATAAAGCATACCGCCAACTATCTTGTTTTTTTCTTCAGTGTTCATTTGTAGATCACCTTTCAAAATTGAGATTTAAGAATTAAATTGTGATTTATCGGTGAGTTAGATGTGTTCGCACCAACCAAAAACTGTAGGGACCGTGCGTCCAATTCCGCTACGCTACATGACGGTCCGCCCTAAACACAATGAAATTTATATAATTTTCAATAGTTACACTATCGCATAAAATGGACCGTCGAGGACGCCGGTCCCTACAATCAAGAGAGCGCGAACATAGATTGTAAACTCCCCGATAAATCAAAA
>JAGAPH010000053.1 GCA_017623375.1 Clostridia bacterium
ACGGACCGTCGAGGACGCCGGTCCCTACAACGAAGAAGGTGCTAACATAGGTTGTAAACTCACACGGCAAACGATCACACAGTGTAGGGGCGACCATTGGTCGTCCGATCCCATCAACTCCCCGATAAATCAAAATTTGAAATTATAGGTGTATCTTTTTTTGTAATCTGTAAGGTGGTGTATATTTTCTTAATTAATAAATATAAAAATACTTGCGCTTTTATTCCGTTAGTCAAACAAAAGTAGTAAAAAACTTTGCGAAAATGCAAAATCAAATAACAAAATTGCAAGTTTGCTGCATTTTGATTATGTGAAAACAAAGAAAAAATGAGGAAAATCTAAAATAATATGTTAAAAAATTGAATTTTTTCAAAATCAGACTTGCAAAACACAGAAAAATGTGGTACAATATAAAGACACTGTTATTTTTATGTGTTGAGTGAATATTTATACTCTGATACGGAGGTGCTTATAAATTGGAAGAATTGAAAAATGATATCGAAAGCGTCAATATAGATAAGGTGTTCGATAACTGCGTGAAGGAAGCCGAGAACGTCAATACTATACCTGCCGAGGCGTTTGAGAGCTACCGCGTAAAGCGCGGCTTGCGTGAAAAGGACGGCACGGGCGTTATGGCGGGAGTTACTAATATCGGCAACGCCCACGGATACGTGGTATATGAGGGCGAAAAGGTAGCAGACGAGGGTAAGCTTGAGTACAGAGGACTTGATCTTATGTCTCTTATCGACGGATTTAGCTCCGAGGACAGATACGGCTTTGAGGAGTGTGTATATCTGCTTCTGTTCGGAAGGCTTCCCAATGCCAACGAGCTTGAGGACTTCACCAGACTTTTGGCGGATAAGCGTCATCTGCCCATGGGCTTTACCGAGGATATACTCATGAAGGCTCCGTCACCCTCTATCATGAATAAAATGGCGATGGCTGTGCTGGCGCTTTACTCATATGATAAAAATCCCGATGATACGAGCGTTGAAAATATGCTCCGTCAGAGTATAGAGATAATCGCCAAGCTACCAGTCATCGCGGCACACTCTTATAGAGTTTACCGCAGTCATTTCCATGGAAAGAGCCTTAATCTTCACTCTCCCAAGGACGGTCTTTGTACGGCACAGAACTTCTTGAGAATTTCCCGCTCGACTAAGACATTTACTGAGGAAGAGGCGAGATTGCTCGATATTTGCATGGTAATCCAAGCGGAGCACGGTGGCGGAAATAACTCCACCTTTGCGTGCAGAGTGCTTTCGTCCTCGGGAACGGACACGTATTCGGCTATTGCCGCGGCGATCGGTTCGCTGAAAGGACCGCTCCACGGTGGCGCTAACATAAAGGTACAGGAAATGTTCGACTGTATCCGCCCCATGGTAAAGGACGTGGCAGATGACGAGGAGGTCAAGAGCATACTTTCCGCTATACTTAATAAGCAGATAGGCGATGGGCTTGGTAAGATATATGGAATGGGTCACGCGGTCTATACTAAATCCGACCCACGTGCTATAATGCTCAAGAAATACGCGGAGGATCTGGCGGTAAAGAAGGGCTACGGCGACGATTTCAAGCTGCTTCAGACAATTGAGAGAGTAACGCCCGATCTGTTCAATTCCTTTAAGGGAATTAATAAGCCTATGTGCGCGAACGTTGACCTTTATTCGGGACTTGTTTACAGAATGCTTGACATACCGCCTGAGATGTACACCCCCTTGTTTGCCATAGCGAGAGTTGCGGGCTGGTGTGCTCATAGGATCGAGGAGACACAAACTGCCAAGAAGATCATACGTCCCGCATACAAGTGCATAGCAAAGCCACAGGAATTTATTCCGCTTTCCGAGAGAAAATAATAGAGAATAATGGCATATCCCCGCCGCATTTTTGCGGCGGGGAATAAATTAAAAAATTTTTTAAGAAATTTCAAAAAAGGTATTGCATTTTGAAAAGAAATGTGATATAATGTTAAAGCTGTGAAAAATACGGCCCGTTGGTCAAGCGGCTAAGACGCTAGCCTCTCACGCTGGAAACATGGGTTCGATTCCCGTACGGGTCACCAAAAAAGAAAGAACACACCACTCGGTGTGTTCTTTCTTTTTTGGTGACCCGTACTCCTTTATCGTCCCAGCGTGCGCAAGGCGCACGCATGGGTTTGCATATCCTCCCGAAGGATCGACAATCCGGCTTGTCAGGCAAAGGGTGAGTGGATATTCGCCAAAGACGAAATTCTCCCAAAATGTTAAAAAAATACGAGCGTAAATTTATTTTTTGAAATGTTTGTAAATTTTCTTAACCCTCTTGAAATATTTGTAAAACAGTGCTATAATTGTATCGTTGAATATGGTGATTTTTTTAATAAAAATAGTTGAGCTTGCAACAAGGTCGAGCTACCACCTCAACTATGTTTTTCACCATATCATATTTTATCAAATTTTAAATTACTTACACTTTTTTGTGTCAGGTGGTAACGCTAAGGTGTTTAGTTCAGGAGAAACATTTTATTATGAAAAGAGTAGTTTCAGTTTTATTGCTCGTCTTGGTTTTAATTTCATGTATGGCTTGTGAAACAAAAGATGAAGCACCCGAAACAACCGAAGCTGAGAAGCCGGCAGTGGATTATCATCCCGCACCCGATAACATGACGGTTTCCGAGGAGGAACAAAAGAAGGGCTATAAGCTTTATCAAGGCTTTTTCTACCATGAGGGTGGCTTGTATTATTTCTACGATACCAGCGAAGAACGACTTTATTGGCTTACAGAGCTTATCTTCCAGCCTGACGGTTTCTTCGACGTTTGCTCAACAGGAGATACTGTTAAAATCAAGGGTATAAGCAAGCTTGACCGTTTAGGCTACGAATTGGATAGCTACCAAATTTCTGTAGTTAATGAAGGAGAAGCTTCTGATATACCGGAAGATATTAAGAAACTGTTTGACGAAGAGAACGCTGAAGGACGCTAAAAACAAAGAGGGATAACTATAATTCATAGCAAGGTCGTTTAGACTTTCTTTTTGGTGACCCGTACCTCTTATCGCCCCAGCGTGCGCAAAGCGCACGCATGGGTTCGCAACATTGCCCCGCCGCTTCCGACAAGGGAAGAGACGGGGCAATTTAATTTACGGGACTATATTGTTTACCAAAGGTCTGTTCGGTTTCCTTCGCTTCCGTCTTTGTTATAGGAGATACTACCCGGGGTATAGTTAAAGCCGCTGGCTTGGATAACGTCACCCGTCAACATCAACTGCATATCAATTTCTGGAGTTACATATTTTGTTTTCATATCTTTTACTCCTTTATCCCATCTGAGAATTTAAAGAGGCGTAGTCCGTTGGTAAACTATCCATATCAACACGACCAAATCTGCTCATATTAAACGCGCCTGAGCTTGCTGTGATGACGTACCTGCAGGACTCAAGCACGAGCTCCTTGTGGGTATCCTTTTCTATCGCAACTGGCGTTATGATAAATTCATACTGTCCGCTTGTCTTAATTTCAATTCCGTCAATGGAAGTTGCATAGAAATATTTCATTCCGTAATTTATCGACTTGACCGCAACGTGTTTACCCGAGCTATCAGCCAGAACGCTTGTATAAACGCTATCGCTCTGGATATCTCTATACGTAAATTCAGGATTACCGCTTCCGTCACTGTATCTGTAAGCTATCCTGAAGCCTAATGCCTCATAATTCTCATAGCTGTCAATACCGCCGAGAAATCTTACGGAAACTGCCTCTCCCTCGCCATGCTCATATATACCTGATATTTGCGCGCCCGCAAGCACGGGAGCGGTATGTTCGGAGACTTTTTCTACGGAAAGCTCATCAAAATATGTTGTTACTTTAGCATCTATTGCGCCGTTTGACATTGCCCACAGGCAGAACTTCGCACAGCTCTTATCAAGTGTAACGGTAGCGGTATATTTCGTCCACGTTCTGCTACCTACTTTTGTATCGGTCGTGGTTATACCTTCTGCTGTAGAACCGTCGGCATTTAAGAACTTTACATAAACGCCTCCGTTGCCCTTTGTAAATGACTCGCTCGTAGTAGTCGGGTATAATTCCACTCCAAACTCGGTGTTAGCATTTCCGGCAACAATTCCTTGTTTTTCTCCATCTTTTTCAGTGTATATATAGATCGAAACCTCATAAGTCCCGCGTGTCAATACGTTTCCTGAGTCTGCTTTAGCCAAAGTTGCGTCTGTAGGCTCTTCACCTTCTACGAAAAGATATCTGGTTGCGGATCTCCAAGAAACAGATGTAACTGTTGTCGGTATTTCCAAAGAAGTTCCGTATCCGCTTACACCTGATAAATTCATACTGCTGTTTGAGCTCGTAGAAAATTTTGGAGTTGTAGTTGCAGTGGTAGTATAATTAGAAGTGAAATTCAAGCTGTTACCAAACACAGGGACCTCGGGTGTTGTATCGGTTGCGTTTACGCAAAGTGTCATGGGGATCAGCATTATTAATGCCATAAAAAACGCTAAGAGCTTTTTCATAATATGTTCCTTTCTGTATGTCAATTTGTCAAAGTAATTATAGCACATTCAACATATTTAAGACAATACTTGAAAGGGAAAATGGCAAAAATATAGAAAAACTTGCGTTTTAATTATAATTGCTCGGTGAATTTTCGAGCCAGCTCCGTTATTTTCCGATAATCTCCGCTTGCGATGGCTGCTTTATCGGCGATGGCGGTAGCCACTCCTATTCCTTTGACTCCCGCATTAAGATATTCTTTCATGTTGTTGGCGTTTACACCGCCCACCGCCAGAAATTTAATATGTGACAGTGGCACTGTCAATGCCTTAAGATAGGAGATGTTGACCTCGGAATTTGGAAACAACTTAACGAAATCCGCACCGTATCTATGTGCGTTTGCCGCCTCAGTAGGTGTAAAGCACCCCGGCATGGATACCATGCCAAGCTCACGTGTCTTTCTTATAACAGGCTCATAGCAATCGGGAGAAATAATATATTCTGCTCCCGCCTCGTAAGCAAGCTGCACCTGCTCCTCTGTCATAACAGTACCCGCGCCGATGCGAACTCTGTCATTAAAGTGGTCCTTCAGCATACGAATGCTTTTTGCTATCTGCTCGTTGCTTACAGTTCCGCTTGGGTCAAAGGTGATCTCCACAAGACCTATTCCGCCGTTTGCCATAGCTTCAACCGACTTCAGAAGCTGCTCGTCTGTAAAGCCTCTCATGATAACTATGATCTTTTTGTTCTCTATATCCTTTATAATTTCTTCTCTGTTCAACATTTTTTCACACCTCACAAATATATCGTATAACCTCTTTTAAGCTTGATGAAAAATCCATAGCATTGCCGTTGTTAAATTCTATCAGCTTGTCCACCGCCTGGCTTTCAAGAAGCTGTATCGGCGTACTGTAATTTATGTTTTTGACATATTCCTTCCAATTCTCAAGCTTCCACATATCTCTTATGGCATTTCTTTTCTTCATTCTCTCATAGCACGTCTCAGAGGGGGCAATGACCCAGACAAGTGCCAATTCAGCCCCCATCTTGTTGACGGTGTTTTTCAGCTCTGCCATATATCCCACGTCTCTGACCTCTTTCCCAAAGGGAGCATTTACAAGAACGGTATCCTCATATCTTAACGCCGATAGGGCTATTCTAATAATGGTACTGTATTCGGAGGACCTTATGTTTTCCGAATAAAATTTTGAGTCCATATTACGCTCTTGTCCGCACAAGTCAAACGTGCAACCAACCAAGTCGCACAGGTCGTCCTTATCAAGATACACTATGTGTCCACACTCCTGTGCGATCCTTTCGGATACAAAGTTTTTTCCGCAAGCAGGGGGGGATGCCACTAAGATCAGCTTCTTTTTTTGCATAAAAATCTCCACAAGCCTTTATTATTCAGAGGGAATTGAAGCTTCAATTCCCTCTGTACTTATTTCTTACTCAAATAATCCAAATAGTACACAAGCGCCCAATCCTGATCATTTGCCCAATCATCAAGGAAATTGCCTGCTTTTCCGTTCACAGTGAACGGATAGAGCAACGCGCACGAGCCATGTCCGTCCTTATCAAATTGACAAAGCTGACCTCGGAATGCGTCCTCTGCCATTCTGTGCCATTTAATATCAGACGTGACCTTGAAATAATCCTCAAATACGTTTGCACTGAGCACACTCCAATAATGGGGGAAGGTATCGCCATATAGCTCACTCTTGCCAAACCAAAAGTCGTCCCAATGGCGAATTGCGCATCTGTACAAGTGGTAATCAGGCTGCTCTCCACTGAAAAGCTTTGCTATCGCTACCTGATTATGCGCTTCCTTAAGATACCTGTCGTTGTTTGTTAAGGTATACATCTGAAGCATAAATTCTGCCGCGGGAGCTACAATACTTTGCTCATAGCTTACCTCATGGGCGGGGTAATTGGTTCCGTTGGCTATCATGACCTCAGCATGATCTGTAAAGTATGCCAGAAATTCCTCGTATTCGGATATTCTGCCCGCGTTCTTAAGTGAGCTGCACAGCTGATACAGAGGTATTGTAAAGGCGTAGAATTTAGTACCGCCAAGGCGATAATACTCACGCATGATAGTGACGGCATCGTCAAGATATTCCTCTTTCCCCTCAAGTGAGAGCATTTCAAGGAAAAAGCGTACAGGCCAAGGGTAATTATACAAGCGCAATCTTGAATTTTCGTGACCTATATCGTTTGATACAGTACCGCTATTGACGTCATAGATCTCCCGTTTGAAAAAGCTTACGTAACGGTGAAGGCTGTCAAGCTGCCTCGTGTATTGCTCCGCACTTAGCTTATCCTTGTAAATTCTCAGCTGCATGGCTATAAGGATAGCCATACAGATCCTTTCACGAGATGAATTATGATTTCTTTTTGAATAGTTATAAACAATACAGTCCTCTTTATTGTCATAGCTGAGATACGCGCCGTCAAGCGGGCTTGTCTCATTATTCAACTGCTGCTTATCAACTATAAATCTGCATCTTGCCATCAGTATTTCTTCAAAAGAGGCAGAAACGTAAAACTCGCAATAGTTTTTGCGTCCGTTTATATCAAAGCAAAGCTTATGCGCGCCTATCTCCATGCCCTCAAGAACAACGGCTACGTTGTTCTCAGATAACTCATATCCGATAGCTTTCCCGTCAAGAAATACATTCACAGAGCAAATTTTATCATTGTTGAGAGTTGCGTTTATACAAATTCTTTCGCACTCAAAGTAGGTAAAGTGCTCCGAGCTGATCTTTACGAAGGTGCTTATTTCAGCTGCGTTTTTATAAAAATCCTCTTCTCCATTATGCCAGAAAAATCTCATTTTAAGTGTATATGAGGAATTGGGAACAAAATGGTGATAGGGAATATGCAAAATAAAGTCGCCTCTGTCGTTACTCTTGTTTTCTCTCTTGATGCTATAGGAGGTAAATTCTCCTTCTGTAAGCACCATTCCAAGATGCGGAGCTTCACCACCCATTCGAATTCCCATGATATATGCGGAACTGCCGCACATATTAAGATGGGCATGGCAGCGCTGGGTCATGCAAAGGGAAGCGGGACCGTAGCTGTCGTTAAACGGAACAAAAATTCCGATACTGCCCCTTTGAGCGACAATATCATAGGAATTGTTGTTTGTCAGCTCAACGGTATATTCAAAATAATCCTCACACAGGGAATATTCTCGTTTTACGCTCAGGTCCTCTTGGCAAATAACCGTTCCCAAGGGATTTTTGCTTTCCACCCAGTTCATGTTATGTGGATCTTCGGGATGGGAGATGCCGAGTATCAGCTCATTTTCCCGCTCTATACAAAACAAATTATTTTTCATTAATTACCGTCCATAGCAAGATACTTATCAAGCAATCTTCCAAGTGCTGTATTCCAAGAATCCTCGGACAATTCCCATCTGTTTGTCAAGTTGTAATTGCCCAATTTGATGTTATCAAACACAGCGCCGATATCTCCGATAGAAGCACTGTGGACAAATCCAAAGTTGAAGCTTATATTCTCACGTGCCATTGCAAGCATTTCAAGTGAATCTATATCATCTGAATTCTGCAGGCTGAGCACCTTTTCAAAGTATTCCTCGGTCACGTTATCATATGACGAAGCGCCGAGTGCCTCAAGGATCAAGCCTGATTCCGACTGCGATCCTGCGTTAACGGGAATTGTATATACCGTCAGGGTTTCATAAACATGAGTATAATAATTTTCTTGGTCCGCGTTGTATTTGGGGAAGGGAACGATTCCGAATTTAACCGACGAGGCGGTCAGCTCGTTTACGTCGGACAAAAGGGTAAACATCATAAGCGCACGGTTATCCTTGAATATCTCCATAGGAAATACTTCGCTTCCGTCGTCGTCATGATCCTTGAAATACGCTCTTGAATTGCTTACGAGCATAGACTGGAATTTATCCACTATGTCCACCGTTCTTTGATTGTACATGGTGATCTCGGGCAATCCCATGTTGTCGGGGGAGGTGATTTTTATATCAAACGAGGTGGTGATGCTTCTCAGCTTCGCGCCGCCTCCGCAAAGAACGAAGGAATCCCCCGGGTCTGTGCGGTTGTTTTCATTTACGTCAGAACAGGTATAGACCTTTGATATTTCATTAAGATTTTCAAGAGTCCATTGATCGTTTCTTACCAGCTCGTAAGGATAGCTTATTTTATTCTGATCAAACAGGGTTTTGTTAAATACAACAACGTTCATATTTTCAAGCAGGGTAACGCCAACATCACCTACTGTGAAATATAGCTTATTATTTATCGTCATATTATCAACAAATCCGTCAAACCACCATTTGTTATCAAAGTTGATATTTTCATTACCGTGAAGATTGGCAAACATTCCTTCGGTTACGTATGAATTGATTTGATTCTGCGCGCCGCTTATTATATCGTATTCGCATTTTCCGCCTGCTTCAACAGCCGTCTTGATCGCCGTTTTATATTGAGTTCTGTTTTCCCAGATACCGGGGATCAATACGACCTTAAGCTTAACATTGTACTTGCCTTCAACAGAAGCGTTCCTTACAGATATAAGCTGGTTGATCCATTCTCCCGTAAGCTCTGCGGACTCGATCTCATAGCCGAATTGCTCTCTTGCCAGAACAGTAATTTCTCTGCCCTCAAAATTATGATCCTTTAGCTTTGAAAGCTCACCCTCTGTACCCGCGGCAACGGTCGAATCGGTATTTTCCTCGTCCTTTTTACAGGATACTGTAGAGAAAATGCACCCAAGGAGTACAAGCAAAGCCATTATTAAAGATACGTATCGTTTCATTTTTAATCTCCTTTAGATATTAAGAATAATAATTAAAATCTCCAAGCATTCCGCCTCTGACCCTGATAACAAGATCAAGCTCATTGTCATTTACCCGATATTTTTCGAGCAAAGCGGGTCCGCAAGAATTTGAGCCTATTCCGCTATGAGCACTGTCGATATACAGTACGGTATTCTCGCAGGGCTCAAGCTCAAAGGCATGAGCCGCAGCCGTCAGCTGCTCGGCGGTAAAGTGAGAGCAATTAAAGCTGAAGGGTGCTTCTTCCGCTTCGATGAAAAGTCCTATATCGTTTTCGCTCTTGACCGCCAACCATTGCGTATCAACGTGCGCCATATTTTCCTGCGGACGGACATACGGCTCATACTGCTCTGTTACAGTAGAATGATACTCTCCCATTTTGCTTGCGTATCGCTTGTCGATATAGCTTTCATACGGACCTCTGCCAAAGTATGACAACTTTTCTAAAGTACCGTCAAGCTCCATCTTAATGCCAAAGCGTGGAAGCATGGGCATTCCGCTTCTGTGCTTGCCGCTCCACTTCATAGTCCACTCGCCATTGTTCTCAAAGCAATAGGCAACGTCAAGTGTAACCGCGGGCAAGCATCCGTTTGCAGCCATTGATAGCCGGGCATTTATTTCAAACCTTTGTGATGTGCACTCTGTCACACACATGGACATAAGCTTTGTTTGCATGTGGTCGTATCTGTTAGCCTCCCACTCAGGACGGACCCGTCGGTCATTGTCCGTAGGCGCGCGCCAGATGTTTGGCGTGATGCTTGATCTCAACAGGCTCTTGCCTTGAGCGATAACGCCTGTGATCAATCCTGAATTTTTGCTGACGGTAATATTCTGCTCACCGCAAGTAACGGTATAGCAGTCCGAATCTTCGCACACAGTCAGCAAGTAGTGCTTCTTTTCTTCTGCCCGCTCCTCTTTGCTGTTGCGGATACAGATCTGCTCTTGACCTATCTCATAGCCCACGCTCGCCCAAGCACGGGGCTCGTTGCTTACAAAGGACAAATTAAGATAACAGTATCCGCCGCCTATCTCGGGAATACCCTCAAGGAAATATTCCCGTGTGGCTTCGGGAGCTATGTCAAGTCCGCATATTCTTCCGTATGCAAGCTTTGCTCCGTTTTTCTCCACGCTCCAATACAGGTCTATGTCCTTAAGACTTGTAAAGCATCTCAGGCTTTGGACAGTCAATTTGGACGTGCCTATGTCAAATGAAACTACTCTTATGGGCTTGATGACCTCTTTATATTCCAAAAGTCCCGTATGAGGACGGCGGTCGGGGTATATCATTCCGTCAACACAGAAGTTTCCGTCGTGAGGATATTCTCCCATATCGCCGCCGTATGTGAATTTGGGGTCGGTCTTTGTTCCGATATTTACGGAGTGGTCGGTAAACTCCCATATACAGCCGCCAAAAAATCTGTCGTTTGCATATATGAGGTCCCAATAATCCTTCAGATCCCCGGGGCTGTTTCCCATAGAGTGAGAATACTCGCAAAGGAAAGACCAAGTCTTAACAGGCGCTTGTTTTCCGCGTTTATGATAACTGAGACCGCACCTCTTTCGGAAACACGGCTTACAGTCAGGTCAAGCGTATTGTCGCCGTTGTTGACTATAGCTCCCGCGGTACAGTCGTGCGCAATACCTCGAACGATATTTCTCGAGCCGTTAAGAACCACCGCCGCGGAGGGTGAGCCGTCTGTTCCTTTACCCTCAACGTGCATGCCGTGAAGCCCAAGGATCTGATTGAAATTACCGTTGATGATCACACCATGACCGCCTGCGTTTTCAAGTCCTACAAGATCGGCGTCGCCCCTCAGCAGACACTCGGAAATGATAACATTATCGCCGTCGATCCTTACCATGTCCTTGTTAGATGTCTCCCTTGAAAAACGGATCTCAAGATTAGATATCTTTGTATGAGACTTACTTCTCAGACAGATATACGGTCTTGTGTTGTCGCCAAACCTACAGTCGTGAACGTCAAGTATGCCGATCTGCGAATAACTGAAATTGCTGTTCTTAAAGCCGCCGTATGTGCTTTCAATGATGAGGTGGTCTGCCTTAAAGCGTGTATGTCCGCAAACTACGACGCCCCAACAGTTAAAGCCTCTCCATACGTGAGCAAATCCAAGCTCGGGACTTGCGCAGTAGGGAACACTGCCGTATTTGGCATCACGGTCATCAAATACCACCGCCGCAAGCTCCCAATCCTCTCTGTCGGCAAAAACAGTTGTTTTGTTTGTAAGACAGCTTGAACAGATCCAAAGATCGTCAATTCTCTGGTCGGTAGGTCCTCTGTATATAAAGCCCTCTTCGCCGCTGGAAATAACTCTTACGGAAATTCTGCTGCCAATAAAATAATTGAAGCTGTTGGCAACAGTAACTACCTCGCCTGAATTAAATTCAGAGTAAAAGCCCACCTCGGGAACATTTTGAATTTGAACTTCAGAAACAACATATCTTTTACCGAATATTTTCAGTCCATAGCCCTTTGTATTGCCTGTGCATCTGAAGGTATGCGGTATCTCGGTCTCTTCAAAGTTTGCGCCGCAATCGATGGTCATTCCCTTAACTACAAAATTTTGAGGTAGAGTGCTCTTAGGACCGAAATTTTCATCAACAGCTTCACCGTATAGCTTTTGATCTACGTAAAGATCAAAATTGTACGTTCTGAAGGCATCGCAGTTTGCTCCTTTTTCAACGTAAACAGTAGTCTGACCTGCTCCTCTTCCTACATACGATACGTCTCTGTAGATAATGATCGGCTCGGATATGAAATACCTGCTCTCACAGAAATACACCGTGCCCCCATTCTCGCGGACGGCGTCGAGCGCTCTGCGAATGGCGGGGCTGTCATTTGTTTCTCCCTTCATTCTCTTAGGTATTACAATATTTCCATTCGCTATATTCATATCCTGTATATTTGTATTATTCATTGTATTTTCCTTTCAATATGTGCCATCCATAAATCAAGGTGAATGCGACAATGCGTATTCACCTTGATAAAAATATGTTTATTGTCTTTTTAGTCAGTCTTCTTTTCTTCTCTTTGTTGTAACGATGGATGTTACTATTCCCGCGATCGCAACGCAAGATATGCCCGCGCCAACCATCGAACCGCAGCCGTCTTCTTCAGCCGCGGGTGCGTCTGTTGCAGGTGCTTCCGTATTTGTGTTCGCAGGCTTTGTGTCTGCAGGCTTTGTATCGGTAGGTGTGGTGTCTGTGGGAGTGGTATCTACTGTGGGAGTTGTGTCCGCAGCCTCTTCCTTGACGGACTTGATCTGAAGATCGTCTATGTAAGCGTACAAGGACTTAGCGTCGTTATTGCTTATACACCAGAAAGCAAACTGGCTATACTCCTTGGTCGTTGTGACAGTAGCGGTGTACTTATACCATTCCTTATCGTTCTGTCCGTCCTTTAAGGAATACGTCTTTTCATCTGTTTTTGCAAATGACACATCCTGCTTGTTTTGGGGCAAAAGCTTGATATTAAAGCCACTCTCTACTGTCAAGGTGTCATCATTAACAGCGGACGCATCGTAAAGTGAAAATACTATCTCACCGTATGCGTTGCCATCATCATAAAGCGTTACCCAGTCAGAAGAGCTTGCGGGGTTATGTCTTACCCAAATTGATACCTCATATTTACCAGCGGGAATTACACCGTTATTATCTCCGTCTAATTTGCCAAGGATCGTGCGGCGAGCGACTGTATCCTTCATGGTCTTGATCTGCAAGCCGTAGGGAGCTTCACCAAGATAGGTGTTAGCACCGTTTGCTTTAGAAGAGTCCGCGCAGGTGCCGCCCGTGGGGTACTGAGTCAAAAGAGCGTCTGCGTTATTAAAATCAAACGTAAAGGTCAATTCTTGTGTGCTTGCCGAAGCCATAATACTAAGAGCTCCGAAAATAAGTATTGCGGTAATAACCAATGCAAAAATTTTCTTCATAGTTTTCTTCCTTTCTTTTTACCGTAATTTGTTAAAAATTATCATTAATGATATCGCTAAGAGCATTATAACACATCAATTTACACAACGCAATAGTATAATTACAGCTTCGCAAAAACTTGGAAAAACCTTTGGTATAGATTAGAGAAATAGTTATTCACGAGGCGGAAAGCTCCATTGCTCTTTCTTGGCGAGCTTACCGGGGGCACTTCCCGTAACGTCCTTGACAGCCTTATAAAAGCCCGAAATTGAGCCAAAGCCGCTGCTGAACGCGGCGTCGGCAATATCCATGTGCTCATTCCGTATGAGATTAAGCGCGTAGTTTACACGGCAGCTTTTTATATAGGTCAACAGGTTGATCCCATTATAAAATTTAAACAGGCGGGAAAAATAATATTTGCTTATATAAAACTTTTTAGCCAGCGTGTCCTCAGACAGATCCTCGTAAGGGTATTGAGTTATATACTGAACTGCCGCGGATATTATCTCATAATTCTTTATGGTAGAGTATTGACCTATATCGTCGTCGGGCGCTAAATCGTACTCTCTCGCTACGGTAACGACCATTTTTAACAGCAGGGAATAGATATATTCATTCTTAAATTTATTATTCGCCACGCACTCCGCCGCCATTTCATCAAACAGGGAATAAAGCCTTGTATAGCATTCGCTTTGGCGGTCTATAAGATTGGAAAAATCGGGATCCCTGTAAAAGAAGCTCATAACGCATTGCTGATGGGGATAGGTTATGATAGGCAAAAACTGTACATACTCCAATGTGAATTTGGGTTGTCCCTGCTTAAGAATTATCTGCCTGCGTTCAGTACTGTTTAAGATCAAAAGATCATCCTTCTTTACGTGATAGCTGTTTTTTTCAATTTTCCAAACAGCCTCGCCCTCAAGAACGCGAAAGATCTTCAAATAGCTATCGTATGCGCGAAATTCGGATGCGGTAGTATAAAAATAATCCTGCCGTCTGAAATAAAATGTGTCCAAATTATTATCCTTCATTTTATAGATCTCTTGCAACAAACAAATCACTCCCTTTCTGTACGTTTTAATATTTTAATATTAATTATTGGTCAAATTTTTCCTCGGATATTTCATCAATTATATTGCCCATACCGATATTTCCCGTAAATTGAGGGTATTTGCACTTCTTTCCAACGTAAATATCTCTTTTTTCACCTTGAATTATATTAGACTCGAATATTATATTTTGACCGCCATTGTGGAACGCGACAGCCGCGGAGCAATAAGGCGTGGTCTTGATAATATTGGAACGCATTATAACATCTCCGTACTTGGCGTCCTTCTCCCATGTTGTTAAATAAATTTCGGGATAATACTCGTATGATCCTGAATTTGGCGTAAGCCTGCCGATCTTAGGTGATGGGGTACATTTATTTGTATTTTCACAGAAGATGTTGTCTGAGATGATAATGTTATACGGTTGATTTATCCACGTTCCTCTTCCGCCACCCATAAACGTATTACCGACAATAGTAATATCCTCTGTAGACTTCTCAACACTCATAACACGAGAGCCGTTTGTACCAAGCACGGTGTTTGACGCAACAGTGACATTTTTACAAAATTGAGCTATAAAGAATGCACCCATTCTTGAACCTGTTATATGATTTCCCGTATAGCTTACGTTGTGAGAACGGTGTATGTGCATTGAGTCTCCCGACGCACTCATTCGGCAATCCGACACCTTAACGGAATCACAAACAGACAGATCAAGTGGACCCTTGCCTGTTCCGCAACCGTTGGGAGCATACAGATTATGGTGAACGGTAAACAAGTTGCGAAATGCTCTGCATTCTCCCGACCGACAGCCTGATATAACCATAGGCTCTCCAAAGGGAGTCTCCGAAACGGTGATGACAGCTCCCTCGTCTTGCGGCTGGCAGTTCCTTATGTAATAGCAGTTGCCTCTTTTGATATTACTCGGGACGTTTCCGAAAAAGCATATAGTGTTGTCCTCGTTGGCGATAGGGGAGGGCATATTGTGTACGTAGATATTTTTGCTTCCGTTCTTGAATTCCACCGTGCCCGAAATAAGCTCGGGGGGCATATACTTAAAGGAATTATCAATTTCCTCATTTGTATGATACTCGGGGAAAACGATCCTTTGCCAAAGGTAGCCGTAGTCCCACATGAATTTACCTGAATTATCAAAGGTACAGCCGTGAACGTCTATTGCCCTTGCGGGATATCTGATATCTCGCATCTCATCATACGCACCGTAAACGCTTATCACAGACCCCGCAAGATCACATCCTTTAACACGTTCAAAACGAATATTGCTTACCTCGCCTTCAACTGTGCGTTCGATCCAGATCCCTTTGGTGCAGGCATGAGGCTCCCAAGTATTTTTAAGAGATACGGGATCATACACATATCCGTTAAAGCAACCGCCGATCCACGTCAGATTCGATACGTTGATACCGTCAAACATATGCCTATGATGATCATTTCCAAGGTCTTTCGGAAAGAAAAATTCCGCGTTGTCAGCATATACGGTCGTATTGGAGCAAAGCATGATCGCATCAACACTGTCAATGAGATATTTGCCCGCGTCTATTACAACAACTCCGCCTTCATTTTTAGCAACCTCTTCAAAGCATCGCTTAAATGCCATATAATCATTGGTTTTTCCATCTCTATTCGGATCAAATGATGATAAATATACTACTCCGTTCATAATAATTCCTTCTTTGTTTATTATTATCTAACAGAAGTATATCACATATTTAAAATTATTTCTTATTTTATCGCGCCGAATATTTCTACATTGTTGCAAAATATCGCTCTTGCCGAGATAAAAAAGAAATAGCCGCCTGATTTGCATAAGGCGGTTATTTCTTATAATTAATTTTTAGCTACGTTGGTTTTATAGTAATTTATAAGCGTTGCAAGATCTGTTCCCGTGTAGCTTGATTCGTATCTTGGCCACCACGACGCACCTTTGTTGGTTATATTGAGGGTGGCGACAGAGAACGTGTCGTATTTGCTTTCGTTGAGCAACCACGTGTCGGTGTTGAAGGAGTTATCCTCTCCCCAACCGTTGTAGTTGTTAACGTCGGCAATACCCTTGTACATATCTCCAAGCTGGACCCATTGTCCGTTCTTTTGCGTGAACACCGTGGCGTACACCTCGATGGGCTTATAGCCTTGTACTGCCGTATTGGTGCCGTTGGAGGGATATGCTGCCTCGGCGGGATCGTAGGGAGTCATGTAGATAGTCATTTCCGCAACGCCGTCTCCGTCAAGATCCTGCTGCTTTACCATGGCGGTGATATTAGTCTCTTTATTGTTGAGCTCAAGAGTAAGCTTGTCTTTTCCGTCTTCGCCCACAAAGAGAGCTTCAAATTTCTCATTTAACTCACTGTTGGAGTCGACTACGTTTCCAACGTAAGCACCCGTATCGGATGTGGTGGTGTTCATCAATCCAAGCAGAGTTTCATATTTTCCGCCGTCGGAGCTGTCGTTGAGTATTACCTTGAATTGCTCAAGCGCGTTGTTGACGGTCTCCTTTTCCTGTGTCAGATACTCGTCCACGCTAAGCGTCAGCGTGTGCTCGGTGTCGGGTACGTCTGACGTATAGCTATACGTCCATGTGGCGTAAACGCCGACGGTCGATACCACAGCGATAATACACACTGACAGAGCCATGACCTTTATTAAAAATTTACTGCGCATCGTTCATCTCCTTGACAGTCTGTCTTGGGCGCGCGTCTCTCTCCACGGCACGTGCACGGCTTATTTGCCTTGCGCGGGCAGGGCGACCGCGTTGCTTTCTGGCAATAACGCGCATACGCGCTCTCGCCGCGGCTGCCTCACGTCTGTGTCTTTCGAGCATTTCAAAATCTATCGCGGGAGAATCGTCGTCCTCAATGCCATCGGGCGGTATAATTCCCATAGAAATGAGACGAAATCTTTTTTCTTTGCCTAAGCTCTTTTCAAGAATAGGTGTGGCGATAAGCGCCGTTACTATGAGTATGATACACAGCCAGCCCGCGGGGGACTGCATAAATGACACAAAGCTTCCTATAAAGGGAACTCGCTCTCCGCGGTAAATGGCGCGCATCTGCTCATATCTTACGGGGAAGCGGTCGGGCTTTTCAACGGCGTCACCCTGACAAAGAAAATATCTCTCGTTGGGGTGAGCCTGATTAGGCTCCTCTATTCCCACTATTCGGTGCACGATAAGTACCCCGTCCACCTCGTAGACAACTATCTGATAAAGCTCAAGCTCGTCCATAGGCGGCAGCTTATATGTGAGTATCATGTCAAAGGCGTTGAATTGATCGTTAAGCCCGTTGGCGGTAAGATAGGTGTTTTTTTCGTGCTTTGTCGCCATTGAAGCGGTGTTTACCACTCTCAACGTGGGAATGTTTTCAAAATAAGAATCCTTTCTTATATTTACGAACACAGAAAAGCCGAAAAAGCCTATCAGAATAGCGCAAAGAAGGGTAGAGACAACGTAATCTATTACCTTACCGCAGCGTTTCCTTTTAAGCTCCTTGAAATATTCGCCCTTGATCTTTTCATCATCAGCACCCAGACGTATAAGACGCATACTTGACTTGACTATACATGTCAGCATGACAGACGAAAGTCCCGCAAGCATAACAAATACGAGTAAGCACAGAATGAAAACGTAAATATCGTACTGTGACATTTCAGAGATCCTTTTTGTTAAAATGACCGTATCCCCATGACGCATCATGGGGATACGGCATCGTTTTATTATTCAGCCGTTATATAATTAGGTGATTGTTCCGTCACTTACAACAAGCTTGATATTTGCATTTGCCGCAGCCTTAAAGACATCGTGCTTAGCTTTGGTATCGAGAATGAAATCCTTAGTCAGCTTAATGTGCTCCAAAATAGCAGCCTCACCCGAGATCTCACACGTAAACTTTGTGGGATTGTCCACATCGTCGGGAACCCAAACAAGGTCGTGTCCCGTTGCTGTCGATCCGACAGTCAATATCTTATGGGGGGTAGCAGCCGTTGCACCGAAGGTGAATATGTTGTCGCTGTCGTAGGTCATGGGTGCAGATGTGGTGAAGTAGAACTGAGTCTCAACACCCTTGGTTTTCATGGTGGCATCTGCTCCCGTAGAGGGAGTAAATGTAATGGTTATCTTGGGGGCGGTATTCTGAGAGTCGGTCAGAACTCTGAGTGTGGCAAGGTGGAACTCAGCACCTGCTGTACCTGCCTGAGTTATGTCAAAGGCAGTGATGTTGGTTGATACGGTGTACTCTCCGGGGGTTCCCGAAAGGGTAGCCGCTTCCATGTTGACAACTACTTCCTTGTCAACATCAACTATGTCCGACGTACCCGTATAAGTCCAGGTTGCGTAAACGCCGCCAATAGTAACGGCAACTATCAAAGCGATCAATAAGGTTAATTTTTTCATTGTCTTGTTCTCCCTTTATAAAAGTGATGATTTTCTGTATGATAATTATACAATATTTCTCAAGAAAAATCAAGCAGATTTATATTTTTTTACAAAAGACTTATAAAATCTGTTATTTGAACAGTTTCAGCCTCTGCATTTTTTATATTTTGCATAATTATTTACAAATAAAATGTCGTTGCCGCATGTATTGATGACGGATAATAATAAAACCAACCAAGCCCTTGATTTGACTTGGTCGGTCTTATTTATTTGCTTTTAAGCGGATCGCGCTTCCATTTGCCCGAGGCGTAGAAGAATATTCCTATGACCATAGGTGTAAAGCCTGCTAAAGCGTCGCCCAGCCAGAAGCCCACGTATCCCATTGCGAGAGTAGTTCCGAAGAGCATGGAAAGACCGATACGCAGTATTATACCGTCCAGCATTGCCGTCACGAAATTTATCTTATAGTTACCGCTTCCGTTGAGTATGGCGTTAAAGGGCGCACGGCACGCGCTTCCAAAGAAGATCAGCACCGCTATGGGAAGGTAATCCTTGCCGATGGCGAGGACGGAGGTGTCCTTGGTAAAAATTCCGAATATTGTGTTGGGGAATAGCAGTATGGCGGCACTCAAAAGGCTTGCGATGGTGAATGTCACCGCCGCTATCGCCAGCGATATGCGCGGAACTCTCTTGTATTTGCCCGCGCCTATGTTCTGACCTACCATGGACGAGCCTGCCGTATTGAGGGAGTTTGAGAAAAGATTGCTTATACTGTTTATCTTATTTGCAACGCCCGCAAACGCCGATACCGCCACACCGAAGGAATTGACGTGAGCGTTTACGAAAAGCTTGGAGAACTGTATCGATGCGTTTTTTATAGCCATCGGAATACCAAGCTTTGCAAGCCTTGAGAGCATGGAAAGGTCTATATGGAAAAAGTCGCGTCGCCTTATCTCAAAGCCCAGCGAGTCTCTCTTGACGTAAAGGAACACGGCAGAGCAAACGAAGCTTACGCACTGGCTGATGACCGTGGCGAGAGCCGCTCCCGCCGCACCGAGGGGAATGACTATAACGAAAAGTATATCGAGCACAACGTTCAGCACCGCCGCTATGCTTATAAATATAAAGGGGTGCTTTGAGTCGCCTATCCCGCGCAATACCGCACTGACGATATTGTAGCCGTATATAAAGACCATTCCTATCATACACACCGTGGAGTAGCCCAGCGCCTCGTCCATAGCCTCGGCTGGGGTGTTCATCAGCCGGAGTATAGGGACTCTGAGTATAAGACACACCGTGCTCAGCACTACCGCGGCAAGGGTGAGAAAGGAAAACATAGTGGCGATAAATCTGCCCACGCTATCCTTTTTGCCCGCGCCTATGTATTGGGAGATTATGACTTGTCCCGCGTTGGAAAAGCCCATTGCCACGAAGGTGAGAAAATTGGATACGTCTCCGCCCACTGACACGGCGGACAGTCCAACGTCGCCAAGCACGTGACCCACAACCGCCATGTCTACCATGTTGTACACCACCTGCAAAAGGCTGGAAAGAAACAGGGGCGTGGCGAAGGTCACAAGCTGCTTGGGGATATTGCCCTCGGTAAAATCAAAAATAAAGGTATTTTTCTTCATGTCAAGTCCTTAAAGCGTTATCTCGTCTCTGTCCTCGGGGATATGAACGGGGAAGGAATAGTTATTTACTGCGGCGCGCAGTCCCTCAAATTTCATCGGACCTACATGGTGGAAATATACCGCCTTTGCCTTACACTTTTTCAGATAGGGGTCTACATGCTCGATAAAGAAGTGGGCAAGCTCGCATATAAGCACGTCAAGCTCCTCCTCAAGGGCGATAGCGGGGAAGTCGCCTCTTGCGAGGTTGCTTGAAAGGTCTCCCGTAAAGAGAGCTCGCTTTCCGCTCTGCTTTTCGGTGACGAGCAGGGCAAAGGACGGACGTCCCTGCTTTTCCATGTGCTTTGTGGGAATGACCGACAGGCTGATGTTTTCATCTTCGTAGCTAAAGTCCGCGCCGTAGTGGCAAAAGCGCACGCGCTCCTCGTCGATAGATCTGTCAGTGGAGCGGATAAGCTCCTTGAACGCCTCTACATTCCGCTCCTCGGGAAGGTAAAAGCTTACCGCGGTGTCCTTGTATTTCCAATTCACCAAGGACGCTAAGCTGAACAATCCGCACACATGATCCGAATGGCAGTGAGTGGCGAACACGGCGCGCACACGTGTCACGTCCTTTCCGAGGCGCAGAAGCTCGTCAATAAGGGGGGCACCCGCATCTATAAAATAGATGGCGTCACCTGCCTCTATCATGGTAGAGGAGCAATATCTGTCAGCGGCTGGAACGCCGTGGCTGGTTCCAATAAAGGTTATTTTCATAATGATCTCCTTATATTGTTGCAGTATTTATCATCTTCTGCAATTATACAACAAAAGTCCTTAAAATTCAAGACCTGAAGAATTTTTTCCATAGAAACCATTGAAGAAAATACGAGGAGCGCTTATACGTCAAGCCGCTTTTGAGCGGGACCGTCCAGCACATCTCCCGAGCACGAGAAGCGAGAGCCGTGGCAAGCGCAGTCCCACGTATGCTCGGCGTTGTTCCACTTCAGTCTGCAGCCCAGATGAGTACAGCGCTTGCCAAAGGGTGTCAGCAGATTTTTTGCCGTTTCCGCACCGTTTATTAAAAGCTGAGGCTTGAGGATACTGCGAGAGGGATCGAATAAGGGGAAAAACTGATTTTTCTTTTCCAAAATCATGTCAGAGAGAAGCTCCGAGGCAAGCATTGAGCCTGTCATACCCCATTTGTTGAAGCCTGTGGCGACAAGGAGGGCGGAGTCATTGCTTGAATACCTTCCGATATAGGGAATGCTGTCAAGGCTCATGCAGTCCTGCGCCGCCCAGCCGCAGACCTCGGCAGACCGTGGATAATTCTTAGCGGCAAGCATGCGAAGTTCCGCGTAACCGCCGCCTTTATTTCCCGTTCTGTGACCACCTCCGCCGAGTAAAAGCAGGTCCTTATAATTTCTGAAGGATAATCCCGTTTTGCTTTCGTCAACGTACATTCCGTCTAAGATTTCGGCGTTTTTCAGAGCTATGACGTAGGAGCGGTGCTGATATAGCTTGAGAAAATACGCGCCATGTCTGTTGATGAAGGGGAAGTGAGTAGCCACAACGATGTGTTTCGCGGTGATCACTCCCGTATCCGTCAAGGCCTTTCTTCCTTTTACGTTCAGAACGGGCGTTTGTTCAAATATATTAAGCTCGCTCCATACGTGAGACAGGAGCTTTAGCGGGTGAAACTGTGCCTGCTCGCGAAAGCATACCGCTCCTGCGGTCTTTATGGGCAAAGGAAGTCGATCTTTCAGTATCGCACTGTAGCCGATCCTGTCAAGCGCCCGCATCTCCTCCTCAAGGGCATCGGGATCGTCCGTGGAATAAACGAAATTATCCTTTATCTCATAATCGCAGTCGATATGGCGGCATAGCTCGGAGAAACGCTCAAACGCCAGCCTGTTTGCGTCAAGATACGCTTTTGCACGTTCTGTTCCGTACTGACGGAGCAGCTTGCCGTATATGAGACCGTGCTGATAGGTAAGCTTAGCGGTGGTATGCCCCGTGGTGCCGCCGCAGACGCGGTTCTTCTCAACAAGGATACAGTTCACGCCCGCGTTATGAAGCGCGTATGCCGTAAGCAGTCCCGTAATGCCTCCGCCGATTATCAGCACGTCCGTTGAGGCATCTCCCTCGAGTTTTGGAAATTCCTTTGGCGTAACGCCGTTTTGCCATATGCTTTTCATTTTAACAAACCTGCCTTGATATTGTAATAGGATTATTATTTCACCGAAGTACGCTATTATTCAAGGTGTTATTTGATACGGCTTTTAGGGTATTTGCGTTTTTGTATTGACTTTTTCGTCTGAATGAGTATAATTAAAGTAGCAAGCTAATACGCAATAGAGAATACCGGAAATTCATTTTATCTTGGTATTCGGATAGGAGCGGAAAAATATATGGATAAGTACGATAACATTCTCTTCGATCTTGACGGAACTCTTACCGATCCCGTCCAGGGAATTACAAATTCTGTGGCACATGCCCTTGAAAAATGGAACATCCACGTGGAAGATAAAAGGGAGCTTAACAAGTTTGTGGGTCCGCCTCTTCAGGCAGCCTTCTCTCAGTATTACGGATTTTCAGAGGCTGACGCGGCAAAATGCGTAGAGTATTACAGGGAATATTTCAGAGACCGCGGGATATTTGAGAATAAGGTTTACGACGGCATAGAGGAGCTGCTCGCCGCGCTGAGGGCGTCAGGCAAACGGCTGATAGTTGCCACGTCAAAGCCCGAGGAATTTGCCGTAAGGATACTGAAGCATTTTTCATTGTATGAGTATTTTGACTTTGTTGCGGGGGCTACCATGGATAGCAGCCGAGTCAAAAAGGCGGACGTTATTTCCTACGCCCTTGAAAGCTGCGGAATAAAGGATACATCGAGAACGCTTATGGTCGGAGACCGCGAGCACGACGTTATGGGAGCGAGAGCGATGGGTATAGACTGTGTAGGCGTGCTTTTCGGATACGGCAGCCGCGAGGAGCTTGAGTCGGCAGAAGCGACTTATATTGCCGAGACAGTGTCGGATATATCGAAGTATATTTTGAGATAAATTGGGATTTATATGTCTGTTTGGTGTGTTCGCATACCCCCAAAACTGTAGGGACCGTGCGTCCAATTCCGCTACGCTACATGACGGTCCGCCCTAAACACAATGAAATTTATATAATTTTCAATAGTTACATTGTCGCATAGAACGGACCGTCGAGGACGCCGGTCCCTACAACGAAAAAAAGTGCGAACCCACCGATAAATCAAAATTTGAGAACATAATAGGAGAAAAAGTAAATGAAAAAATACGTTATCGGAACGGACTTCGGAACGCTTTCGGGAAGAACAGTGCTGGTGGATACGGCTACGGGCGAGGAGCTCGCCGAGTCTGTGCTGGCGTATGCTCACGGAGTCATGGACGGTCAGATACCCACAGGAAAGAAGCTTCCCGCTAATTATGCGCTTCAGTATCCCACCGACTATCTTGAGGTGCTGAGAACCACTATTCCCGACGTTATAAGAAAAGCGAGCGTATCCGCGGAGGATATTGCCGCTATGGCTATAGACTTTACCGCTTGCACCGTTCTCCCCATAGACGCTGAGGGCTGCCCCCTTTGCATGAAGAAGGAGTATGAGAACGAGCCTCACGCCTACGTTAAGCTTTGGAAGCATCACGGTGCGCAGAAATACGCCGATGAGATAAACGCGCTGGCTAAGCAAAGGGGCGAGGCTTGGCTTGATATCTACGGCGGTAAGATCTCCTGCGAATGGGCTCTCCCGAAAATTCTTGAGGTACTGAGAGAAGCTCCCGACATATATAAAAATACTCATCGCTTTACCGAGGCTGCAGACTGGTTGTCCCTCGTGCTTACAGGCGAGGAGACTCATAGCGCCGCATTTGCGGGATATAAGGCACTGTGGAATAAGGAAACGGGATACCCTGCCGATGAATTTATGACGGCGCTTGACGCAGGGCTTTCGGGTATAGTAGGCACTAAGCTTTCCGAGAACGTGCTGGGAGTGGATAGTATAGCGGGGTATCTTTGCGCTGAGGGCGCAAGGCTTACGGGACTTCCCGAGGGTGTGCCTGTAGCTATGCCAATGATAGACGGTCACGCGGGTATTACCGCTCTTAACGTGACGGGAGAGGGAGACATGATGATGATACTCGGCACGTCCTCCTGCCAGATGATAAACTCCACGGTAAAGACCAATATAGACGGCATCTGCGGCTATGTGGACGGCGCGGTGATACCCGAATACTGCACCTATGAGGCGGGACTTGCGGGAGTTGGCGACGTATTCGATTGGTTCGTGCATAACGAAGTGCCCGAAAGCTACGAGGCAGAGGCAAAGGAGCGAGGCATCGGAATACATAAGCTTCTCAGAGAAAAGGCAATGAAGCTTGTCCCCGGCGAGAGCGGTCTTTTAGCTCTTGATTGGCTGAACGGAAACAGAAATATACTTGTTAATTCCAACCTGTCGGGAATGATACTCGGTCTTAATCTTGGAACTAAAGCCGAGGAGATCTACCGCGCGCTCATAGAGGCAACGGCTTACGGCACAAGAGTTATATTCGAGCAGTACGAAAAGTACGGCTTGAGTATAAATAAGGTGTGCGTTGGCGGCGGAATAGCACAGAAGGACGAAATGATGATGCAGATATATGCGGACGTGCTCGGCAAGGAGCTTTGTGTGGCGGGAACAACGCAGGCAGGCGCGCTGGGAAGCGCTATCTACGCGTCCGTTGCCGCGGGTATATACCCTGACGTGGTCACGGCGGCAGCTCATATGTCCCGCCCACCCATAAAGAGCTATACGCCAATACCCGAGAACGTATCAGTTTATAATACGCTCTACGGCGAATACAGAAGGCTTTACGACTACTTCGGAAAAGAAAATCAGGTCATGGAGCGTCTGACGGACATGAGAAGATAAGGGATAGTCTGTCTGAATAATAAACTAATTTTAAAAAAACTATTGATTTTAGGCGCAAATTATTATATAATAAATGGGTTATGAGACTTCAGACAAGGGGGAGTGAAATAGAATGAACAAGATCTACGTTCCAAAGGATTACCGTCCTGCACTTGACGAATACAACACGCAGAAGGCGATAGCGTACATCAAGAGGACGTTTCAGGAGGAATTTGCGGAGGCACTGAACCTCAAGAGAGTGTCGGCGCCGTTGTTTGTAACGGAGGAATCGGGACTCAACGATAATCTTAACGGATACGAGCGCCCTGTGTCCTTTGACGTTCCCGCTATCGGAGTGGACGCTCAGGTTGTACATTCCTTGGCGAAGTGGAAGAGACTTGCGCTTAAGAGATATAATTTTTCCGTTGGAAACGGTCTTTATACCGATATGAACGCCATTCGACGTGACGAATCTCTGGACAATCTCCATTCTATATACGTGGACCAATGGGATTGGGAGAAGATCATCACGCCCGAAACGAGAAATATAGAGTATTTAAAGCTTATAGTTACCTCGATAGTAAACGCTATCTGTAATACAAACGACCGTCTGCACGTTCGTTTCCCTCAGCTTAATGTTGAGCTTTGCCGTGACGTATCCTTCGTTACCACGCAGGAACTTGAGGACATGTATCCCGATATGACGAGCTCTGAGCGCGAGAGCGCTTACGTAAAGGAGCACAAGACCGCGTTTATCATGCAGATAGGCGGAAAGCTTCGCTCGGGCAAGCCTCACGACGGCAGAGCACCCGATTACGACGATTGGCAGCTTAACGGAGACATCTTTTTCTGGAACGACGTTCTCGGAAGAGGTGTGGAGATATCATCTATGGGTATCCGTGTTGACGCTGAGTCTCTCGACCGTCAGCTTACTGCCGCGGGCTGTGACAACCGCCGAGAGCTTCCTTTCCACAAGATGCTTCTCAACAACGAGCTTCCGCTGACCATAGGCGGCGGTATCGGACAGTCAAGACTTTGTATGCTGATGATGGGTTGCGCTCATATCGGAGAGGTCCAGTCCAGCATCTGGGACAGTGAGACGGTCCGTATCTGTGAGGAAAACGGTATTCCGTTGCTTTAATAGGTAATATTGATATGCCAAAAGGAGCCGATTATCTCGGCTCCTTTTCTATTGAGTTTAAATTGGGATTTATCGGTGTGTTCGCACGAACCCATTCTTTGAAGCTTTTGATCGACTTTTTTAAAAAAGGTCGCGGGTACTTAGGGCAGAGCCGCAATGCTTGCATGTAGCCAAGCGGAATACCCCGATAATTAAATTTTAAATAATAAACAGATCAAGGAGCCCGAGCGAATGCCTTGACTCCTTGATCTGCATAAAGAATTATTAATATTCGGCGTTTCCTACCGTTCTGGGGTAGGGAAGAACATCACGGATATTGGAGATACCCGTCAAGTACATGATGATACGCTCAAAGCCGAGACCGTAGCCTGCGTGCTTGGTTCCGCCAAATCTGCGGAGATTGAGATACCACCAATAATCCTCCTCGTTAAGACCGCACTCAGCCATGCGGGCAGTGAGAACGTCGATACGCTCCTCACGCTGAGAGCCTCCGATTATCTCGCCCACTCCGGGGACGAGAAGGTCCATAGCGGCAACAGTCTTTCCGTCGTCGTTGAGGCGCATATAGAACGCCTTTATCTCCTTGGGGTAGTCGATAACGAACACGGGGCACTTGAATACCTGCTCTGTAAGGTATCTCTCGTGCTCGGTCTGGAGATCTATGCCCCACTCAACGGGGTACTTGAAGTCTGCGCCACTCTTCTTGAGTATATCAACGGCTTCCGTATAGGTCACCTTCTTGTATTCACTGTTAGCAAGGGTGTTAAGTCTGTCGAGGAGTCCCTTTTCAACGAAATTGTTGAAGAACTCCATTTCCTGACGGCAGTTCTCAAGAACGTGATTGATAATATACTTTATCATGTCCCAAGCAAGCTGCATGTTGTCCTCAAGATCGGCAAAGGTAATCTCAGGCTCTATCATCCAGAACTCAGCGGCGTGTCTTGCCGTGTTGGAGTTCTCTGCGCGGAAGGTAGGACCAAAGGTATATATCTTACCGTAAGCCAGCGCATAAGTCTCGCCCTCCAGCTGACCCGAAACGGTGAGGTTAGCGGATTTTCCGAAGAAATCCTGAGAGAAATCTATCTCGCCGCTCTCGGTTCTTGGGGGGTTGTCCATATCAAGAGTGGTAACGCGGAACATCTCTCCTGCACCCTCGCAGTCGGAGGCGGTTATAAGGGGAGTGTGAACGTAAACGAAGCCACGGTCATGGAAGAACTTGTGAATGGCGAAAGCCGCCTCACTTCTTACTCTGAAAGCCGCTGAGAACAGATTTGTTCTTGGGCGGAGGTATGCCTGCTCGCGGAGAAACTCCACGGTATGGCGCTTAGGCTGGAGGGGATACTCGGGTGTGGACGTGCCCTCAATCGCAATTTCCGCAGCCTTGATCTCAAAGGGCTGCTTCATGGTGGGAGTCAGCTCCACAACACCCTTTATGACGAGAGCCGCGCCTATATTCTGATGGGCGATCTCATCGTAGTTACCTATCTTTTCACGCTCAAAGACTACCTGAACGTTTTTATGACAGCTACCGTCATTAAGGTCTATAAAGCCGAACGCCTTACTGTCGCGAAGATTACGGACCCAACCGCCGAGTGTGACCTGTTTACCTGCGTATGCGCTTGGATCGTCGTAGATAGAGCGAACAAAATCTCTTTTCATATTATCCTCCGTTATGCGGACGGAAAGCAAAGCCCGACCGCGTACTATGTAAAATCCATATCAACTAATTATATCACCATAAATAGCTTTTGTCAATGTGTTTTCCAAATTTCGGGTGTTTTAGAGATTTTTAATTTTTAGTATAATGACGGACAGATCAAATTTTGAAGCAGCGTGTTGAGTCTGTAAATTGGGATTTATCGGTGAGTACGCTATGTTAGTACTTACTTCATAAGGCTCCCTCCGGGAGGGAGCTGTCAGCGAAGCTGACTGAGGGAGAGTGCGTCAAAACATAATGAAATCTTAACCGTTATGCACGCAGGCTCC
>JAGAPH010000054.1 GCA_017623375.1 Clostridia bacterium
GAGTGCGTCAAAACATAATGAAATCTTAACCGTTATGCACGCAGGCTCCTCCACCCGCTACGCGGGAGCCCCCTCTCGGAGGGAGCCTTATGTGAGTGCGAACACAGATTGTAAACCCACCGATAAATCAAAATTTGAAGCTACGTCCACCATAAAATTACGGTGCTGAGTCCAAGTCTCAGCACCGTATGTCTCTTCCCACAAGCTCAAGATATTCCTCGTAAGACAACAATATTTTTAAAGCACCCAGCAGAGCGTTGGCACTCATTCCCACAGGCAGACCAAGGGACAGTGCCAGGGTGTCGCGGCGAGCGGAGCTATCCGCAGCACCTGTAAGACCGTCGATATAAAGATCGGTCTTACTGAGGGGATTTTCCTCGAGACGCCGCGCCGTCTCTGCGTCCTCAAAGGGAGCAAGCAGTCCGTAAAGCAGTTCGTTCTCCATTCCCTCAACGCCCAGCGTTCCCTCAGCGGAGGGGTGAGCTTTGCGCTTCTCCTTTCCCTTTATCTGAGGTATGTAAAGCTGTATAAGTCTGTCGCTCGGGATAGCCGAGGACAGATGAGAGCGAATGAGCTTTCCCGCACCGTCACTGTCTGTCAGCACTATAACGGGCGTTTTTTCACTCAACTCTCTGAAGAGCGCCAGCTTTTCATTTTTCTTAAACAAGCCAAAGCCGTCCGTAGTAAGCACCTGCGCTTCGCATACCGCGGCAAGCCTTTGCTTGTCGTACTTTCCCTCAACTATTATCGGATACGGTATCTTAAGCCTTTTTTCTATCTTCATCTGGCCTTACCTCATAACAAAGTATGCAGCTACAAGTATACCGAGAATTATTCTGTAAACGCCGAAGGGCGCAAAGCTATGACGCTTAACGAAATCCATAAGGAACTTGATAGCTGCCATGGATACCGCAAACGCAACCACGCTTGCCACCGCCAGCATGACCCATGCAGAGGCGGGGACGGCAACGCCCATTTCAAATACGTAGTCAATAAAGGAGTAACCCTTTATAAGACTTGCGCCCGCCATTGCGGGAATGCCCATAAAGAAGGAAAACTCCGCCGCCGCGCTCCTTGATATTCCTATGCAACGAGATCCGAGAATAGTCGAGCCCGACCGTGACGTTCCGGGAACTATGGACAGTGCCTGAAAGCAGCCGATAAGCGCCGCTTGGGAAAAGGAGATATCGTCGGTGGTATTCACACGACACTCTTTGCCCCTATGGATACGCTCGATAACAATAAACAAAACGCCGTAGATAATAAGCGCCGCCGCCACCGTCTGCCAATTATATATCCAGCCGTCGATGTCCTTGCCGCTCAGCTTTTCTATGACCTTATCAAGAACTATACCGATAAACGCCGCGGGCACGCTTGCCACCAGCACCTTTCCCCAAAGCACCCAAGTCCATCTTTTTTGCTCCTTGTTCTTAGAGGGCGCAAAGGGATTGAGCTTGCCAAAGAACATTACCACAACGGCAAGTATAGCACCAAGCTGTATGACCACCTCAAACATGCTGAAGTATTCCTCGGCGAACTCCGCGCCAAGCTCGGGCGCAACATTCAGCGGCAAAAGCTCCTCAAGCAGTATAAGATGCCCCGTAGAGCTTACGGGAAGCCATTCGGTTATACCCTCAAGTATGCCGTAAAGTATGGATTTTAATACCTCTATAAACATATCGACCTCAAAAAGTATATTTTAAATTACTCTCCCGAGCGCATTATGTCTCCCTCATGCACCTCAAAGGGAATGCGAACGAAGAATTTCTGCGCGGGGTGAGGAGCGGATTCCACGCTCTCGCCCTTGTCGTTGTAGATCTCGGTAACGGTAAAGGCTCTTCCGATCTTTCTCGGAGATATCATCTCCGCCTTATCTCCCACGCTTACCTTATTGCGCTGAATAAACGGATAAAGCCTTCCCTTCTCTGTCTCAGCATCAAGTCCCTCGGGCAGAGCAAGCGCCTCTCCCGAAAGGGCTGTGGCAAAATACGCCTTTTCTCTTATATAACCCGTGGTGGACGCAAGCTGAGGGGCTGAGGCGGGATCGTCCAGATAATATCCCGTGCAATATTCCCTATGGGACACGCTCTCAAGCTCGCGGAAAAGCTGGGGATCGAAGATATATCCTTCGGGGTCCCTTGCGTATTCGTCCATCGCCATTCTGTAAGCGTTTGTTACCACCGCCGTATAATAAGCGCTCTTCATTCTTCCCTCTATCTTGAAGGAATCGATACCTGCCGCCATAAGCTCCGGAATAAGCTCTATAGTACACATATCCTTTGAGGACATTATAAACGTGCCAAGCTCTGTCTCCTCTATTGGGAGCGGAACGTCAGGGCGCTTTTCCTCAACTATGGTATAATTCCAACGGCAGGGCTGAGTACACGCGCCGCGGTTAGCATCTCTGCCCGTAAGGTGATGAGAAAGCATACACCTTCCGCTATATGACACGCACATTGAGCCATGAACGAATGCCTCAAGCTCGATGTGCTCAGGTAGGCTCGACCGTATTTTCTTTATTTCCTCAAGAGTAAGTTCCCTTGCAAGCACCAAACGCTTAGCGCCAAGCGCCGCATAAGCAAGTGCCGACTCGGCACTGACTATGCCCGCTTGAGTTGAAATATGAACCTCAATGTCGCCAAGCACGCGGCGCACCAGCGCCAACACTCCCAGATCGGCTACTATGACCGCGTCTATCCCAGCGCCCTTGATAGATATGAGAAATTCCTCAAGAGCGGGAAATTCGTCCCCGTGAGGCATTGTATTAAGTGTAAGATAAAGCTTTTTTCCTCGCTCGTGGACGTATTTTGCCGCCTCGTAAAGCTCCTCAACCGAAAAATTATCCGCGGCTGACCGCATTCCAAAGCGCCTGCCCGCAAGATATACCGCGTCCGCGCCGTAAAGTATCGCCGCCTTCAGCTTTTCAAAATTCCCCGCCGGGGATAACAGTTCTGCCATTTGAGACCTCTTCAAACAATTATATTCATTATATTTTATCATACATGCAATTCAAAGTCAATAACAAATAAAATCTACGACAAAAATCTAACCTCATTTTGAGTTTTTTAATTTTGATTTGCCGGTGTGTTTGTTCGTACACATCAAATACACCGCTAAATCCCGATTTACACACATAATACGGTGCTTCAAATTTTGATTTATCGGTGGGTTTACAATCTGTGTTCGCACTCACATAAGGCTCCCTCCGAGAGGGGGCTCCCGCGTAGCGGGTGGAGGAGCCTGCGTGCATAACGGTTAAGATTTCATTATGTTTTGACGCAC
>JAGAPH010000055.1 GCA_017623375.1 Clostridia bacterium
AGAATGGTCTCCCAATGATCCCGAGGCTGCAACCACATCTATTGAAAAAGGGCACGTGGTATTTGATAAAACAGAGGTTTCAACATACGACGAGTATATCTTCTGGAATATAAAGGGCGGTGCCTATAGCCAGGGAGATCCCATTATATTCGAAGCTGATGTTAAGTTTATTCCCACCTTAGAGGGCGGCAGGATAGGCTACTACTCTGTAAGAAACGGATCCGGTGTATGGCATAGAGTTGATGTTAACGTCCAGGACGGAAAGATAAATATTGGTGGCGTTGGAGCTCTTGACACTAACACCTGGTACAACATCAGATTTGCTTCAGAGGTAGATGCCGCTAATCAAACAGTAACCGTTCATATCTATATAAACAACGAGCTTATAGGTGATGCCGCTGTAACTATCGAGCAAAAGAACGATGTTTCAAGTGGCAAGGCACACTATTATATTGCGGGTGATGAAGCGGGTAGTGTTTCCTTTGATAACGTGTATTTTGGTTACGGTCAGATGGCTGAGCTTGGCAAGGGCAAATACTTTAACGATGCCGAAAGCTATCCCGACTTGATACGTACGGATTATGAGGATAAAAAAGCTCAAGGACTTTACGAGGATATAGACATATGCACAAGCAAGGTTGTAAGCGGAGCAAACAAGTTCACAAATACCGATATCGCAGGTGAGTCTGATGTAACCGAGTATATCGTATTCGACTCTGACGGATTATCCAGCGAGGAATGCGAAAAATTTGTATTTGAGACCGACTACTTTGTCAGCGGTCCTTGGAGCACAAAACCTAATTATCTGCTCCGCGTATTTGGATACGAAATCAGCTTGATGACCGACGTTTGGCCCGGTACCGCGATCTATATTCCGTACGGCGGCGCAGAGATTATTCTTGATACTTGGTACAATCTGAGAATAGAGATTACAAAAACAAAAACTGACGGCAGCTTCCTCGTCGACGTATATCTTGATGGTGTGCTTAAGGTTGATGACAAGGCGGTTACAGCGGCAGAAACCGCGAGCACGAAGATACTTATATCCATGCCCGCATCTCAGATTGGCAATGTAGCAATGTATTTTGATAATGTTGCATACGGATATTGTAATTAAAAACTAGCATTGGAGAACAAAAAAATGGCAATAAGGCAGGAAAAGGAATGGAACAAGCTTTATAATAGGATCAAGGAGCGCGGAGCTCAGGAATCAGGGCTTTATGAGGCGATCAGAAACTATTATACTCTTTACGAAGACGATCTTATAGCTTGGCTTGCGGGGCTTTACGATAAAAACACAGGCGGATTTTACTACTCTAATTCGGCGAAGCAGAACGATAAGGTTGAGTTTAAGGGCGAGAAGTATGACCTTCTCCCCGATATCGAAAGCACACACCAAGCGATGTGCTTGTTGATCTCAACGGGAGTGTTCAAAAGCCATTCCGACCTTCCCGAAAAAATGAAGGAAGGTATAAGACGTTTCGCTACAAGCCTTCTTGATAAGGAAAACGGCTTTTTCTACCATCCGCAGTGGGGTAAGGAAATGACCGATGCTCGTCAGCCAAGAAGAGGCAGGGACCTTATGTGGGCGGGAATGATCGCCAAAAATCTCGGCTTCAAATATCCCTATCCCACGGCGAATGAAAGAATTGCAAAGGTGGATAAGAACGAAAGCATTGAGATTCCCGACTATCTCAAAACAGAGGATGCCTTTCGTAAATATCTTGACAGCTTTAATTGGGCAACAGATTCCTACTATGCAGGAAATGCCCTTGCGGCACAGGTTTCGATTATAGTTGCCGCCGGTCTTGAGGATGTCGCCGCCGATTATCTTGGCTCAATACAAGATAAAAAGATCGGCCTTTGGGGTGAGCAAAGAGGCTATATGGCAATCAATACATATCTTAAAATATCCTGCTTATATGACGCTATGAAAAGACCTATCCCAAACGTGAAAAAGGCTGTTATCTCAGTGCTTGATTGCGCTACCACCGATGAGGTAGCAGATACCGTATGTTTCCCTTACAACGTATGGTATTCTCTTTGCAATATTTCGAAAAATCTCATTACACACGGCGGAGATACAGGTAGAAAAGAGGCGGCGGAGCTGTCCTCACAGATTCTTCAAAATGCCACAAGAGCTGTTATTGCTTCAAAAGAAAAGGTTTCCACCTTCAAAAAAACGGACGCATCCTTCTCTTATATGGTGCGCCGTACCAGCCCCGGTAGCCAGGGAATGCCCGTCGCCTTTGATAATACCAATGAAGGAGACATTAACGCAAGTCTTATATGTACGGGAGGAATTTGTGAAAACATGTTCAATGCTCTGTCCTTGCCGATGCCGCCCCTATTTTCGGATAATGCAAAACAGCTCTTCCTTGACACCGTTGAGCTTTGACAAAAAACATGTTGAACATAAGATTTTGAATAATTTATTAAAAAATATATAGAGCTTCGATAAACGAAGCTCGGAAAGGAAAGTGTATGGATAATAAAAGTACTTACGAGCGTGCGCAGATTGATCTTCTTGAATTTGAATGCTCCGACATTGTTACGGCTTCAAATCTTGAAACCGAAGGTGAAGACAGCACAGGAAGTGGCTGGACTCCAAGCGGATGGTAGTTTTTATTTAATTTTCAAAAAACACGAAAGGAAAAAACAATGAAATAATCAACAATTTCACGCATATTTCTTTTAATTCTCTCACTTGCTCTTATGATTACCGCAATATTCTCCGTTTCTGCTATGGCAGAGGCAGATGAAAACGCAGAATCTCTTGAGATAATTTCTCAGAACGTTTCCTACGAAGGTCAGACTCACCTTTTCTATGCGGTAAGCTATGAAAACGTAGCTACCCCCGAAGCAATTACTCTTGAAGTTATGTGGACCGATTCTGAAGGCGAGCATACCGCTACCGTAACCGAAAGCGAATCGGAAGTGGTTGAAGGCAAGGCATGTCGCACTTTCAAGACCCCCGGTGTTGACGCTAAAAACTTTACTCAGAAATTCACAGTTGTGGCAAAGACTGAGGGCGGTACAGCCAGCGCTCCCCAGACGTTCAGCGTTGCTGAGTATTGCAACCTTTGGATCACTTATGTAGCTTATACTTCGGCTACAGGTGCTCCCACAGAGGAAGATATTGATCTGAGCAATGCCTGCAAGGCAACTCTTGCGTACGGCTCTGCTATTCAGAAGCATCTTAAGTATTACCCTGCTGGCAATACTGCAGATCACCCCGAAAATTATGCATACGTTAAAGCTTTTGACGGCACCGTAAACGGTGGCGTGTCAGCTCACGTAATCAAGGGTAGCGAAGTTGCTCTTTCGTACACTGGTGCGCTTGAAAGCGGTAAAGCCGTTACCGGTTGGAACATTTATTACGCTGACGGAACAACCGATACGGTTGATGCATCCGGAGTATTTGCTCCCAAGGATAACTGTGTTGCAGAGGCTGTTATTGAAGCCGCTATTCCCGAATTTGTTGCAGGAAACGGTAAATACTTTGCAACCACTACTTATAAAGGAAGTAGATTTGATTATAGCACCTCTTCACAGCTTAATAAAATTGAGTGGTCTGCTAACGGAACTACTGTAGCAACCACCGCTATTACAGACGGTCAGCTTGTGTTTGATAAGACCAGTGTTTCGAACGGTGATGAATATATCTTCTGGAATTTAAAGGGCAGCACCTACAGTGACGGCGACCTTGTCATATTCGAAACAGACGTTAAATTCTCGCCTACTGCCGAGAGTGGTATGATCGGCTATTACTCTGTAAGAAACGGCTCCGGTGTATATCATGCTGTAGATGTTAACATAGAAAACGGCAAGATCAACATTGGCGGTGCCGGTGCTCTTGATCCGGACATTTGGTATAATATCACAATAGCTACTGAGATAGATAAGTCCGTGGGATCAGTAGTCGTTCACGTTTATGTAAACGGCATATATGTTGGCGATGCCGAAAGAGAGATTTATCAATCCGATGATGTACATACAGGCAAGGCACACTACTATATTGCAGCCGCTGACGAAGGGGAGGTTGTATTCGACAATATTTACTTCGGTTACGGTCAGCTCGTTGATCTCGGTAAGGGTAAATACTTTAGTGATACAGAAAATTATGGCAGTCTGTTCCGCAAGGATTATGAGGACGGTATTGCTCAAGGACTTTATTCCGGTAGCGAAAGTGTAACTTCAAGCACCGTTGTTGACGGTGTTAACAAGTTCCAGAACCTTGACACAAGCGGCGCATCAAGCACAACTGGATATATCGAGTTTAATTCCTACGGAAATTCCAGTGAAGGTTGCAACACCTTTATATTTGAAGCCGATTACTTTGTTTCAGGTCCTTGGAACACCAAGCCGGAGTATCTGTTCCGCGTATTCGGATATGAATTTAACTTAGGCAGCGACGTTTGGTCGAACACCGCAATTTACGTTCCTCACGGTGGTGCGGAAATTGTTCTCAACACATGGTACAATTTCAGAGTCGAGATTACAAAGACAGAAACAGCGGGCAAATTCACCATTGACGTATATCTTGATGATGTACTTAAGGTTGACGACAAGGTGGTAACAGGCAGTGCCCTCGACAGCTGCAGAAACCTTATTTCTATACCTGCATCTCAGAACGGTGACGTAGCTATGTACTTTGATAACGTAGCATTCGGTTACATTAACAAGTAATAAAAGCAAATCAATAATATTTAGCCCTGATCGGTACCGCGGGATGAATATTCTGCGGTACCGATCACTTAAAGTCACACTTTAAATAATAAGGA
>JAGAPH010000056.1 GCA_017623375.1 Clostridia bacterium
ATTCAAATTTTGATTTGTCGGTGGGTTTGAAAAGATAGTTTATGTTAAAAAACAATCCCTCAGTCGCCTTCGGCGCCAGCTCCCTTTGCACAAGGGAGCCTAACGAAGAAAGTGCGTAATTCCATATAAATCAAGAAAATATCGGTATAGAATTATTATATTTCTTGCATGAAGTTCGGTTTATACCAAGGCTCCCTTGTGCAAAGGGAGCTGGCGCCGAAGGCGACTGAGGGATTGTTTTTTAACATAAACTATCTTTTCAAACCCACCGACAAATCAAAATTTGAATGCTTCAAAATACATGTGCTTACAATTTTTTTATATTTTGCAGGAAACAATACAAAAAATTTCAAAAACCCCTTGACAAAGGGGCGAGATAGTGATAAACTTATTCTATTAAATCAAGGAGTTACGTCATGAATAAGGTATTCGCAGGCAAATATTATTACCTTTATTTTTATTACTTTAACGAAAGTATAAAATAAGGGTGCTTTTTGATGCGGATTTTTAATTCATGTTTGTATTGTTTTTATAAACATAAATGAAGCCCATGGTGAGTGCACCCGTGGACTTCATTTTTTATTTTAAAATATTTTTTCATATATAAAGGAGACAAACAAAATGATAGCGGTATTAAAGGCGGGAACTAATGACAAGCAGATAGAAAACCTTTCCTCTTGGCTAAGATCCCAAGGACTTGACGTACATATCTCCAAAGGAAGCGATCATACCATTATCGGTCTTGTGGGCGATACCTCCAAGATAGACGAGGATCTTCTCTGCGGTCTTGAAATAGTTGAGGCGGTCAAGCGCATAAGCGAGCCCTTCAAGAGCGCAAACAGAAAATTCCACCCCGATGACAGTGTGATAAAGGTTGGTAACACCTCCGTGGGCGGACTTGATTTTACTATTATGGCAGGTCCCTGCTCCGTCGAGAGTGAGGATCAGGTAATGGAGATCGCTAAGGCTGTCAAGGCGGCGGGGGCTACCATGCTCCGCGGCGGCGCCTTCAAGCCCAGAACCTCTCCTTACGACTTTCAGGGTCTTAAGGCGGACGGCATCGAGCTCCTTCTCAAGGCTAAGAGCGTAACCGGGCTGCCCGTGGTCACCGAAATAATGAACGCCAACCACCTTCCCATGTTTGAGGACGTTGACGTTATTCAGGTTGGCGCGAGAAACATGCAGAACTTTGAGCTTCTCAAGGAGCTTGGACGCACGGGCAAGCCCGTCCTTCTCAAGAGAGGTCTTGCCAACACCCTCAAGGAGCTTCTCATGTCCGCGGAGTACATCATGGCGGGCGGAAACGGGAACGTTATACTCTGTGAAAGAGGCATACGCACCTTTGAGACCTACACAAGAAACACCCTCGACATCTCCGCGGTACCCATGCTCAAGGAGCTTACCCACCTCCCCATAATCATAGATCCCTCTCACGCCACCGGCGTGGCAAGGCTTGTAAAGCCTATGGCTATGGCGGCAGTGGCGGCAGGCGCTGACGGACTTATGATAGAGGTACACAACGATCCCGCACACGCACTGTGCGACGGTCCTCAGTCACTGACACCCGATGCCTTTGCTGACGTAATGAAGTCAGTCCGCCGTGTGCTTGACGCCGTTAAGGAGGACTGACATGACTGTTGGAATATGCGGGCTCGGTCTTATCGGCGGCTCTATGGCTAAGGCTTACAAGGAGGCGGGGCACCGTGTGCTTGGCTACGACAACAACACCGCCTCCCTTGGCTACGCCTGTCTTGCGGGTATTATTGACGAGACGCTTGAAAACGAAAATGTAAGCGAATGTGATATAGTATTTATCGCCCTATACCCAAAGGCTGCCATTGAATATCTCAAGGCTGTCGCGCCTTTTGTGGGCGGCACGGAAACGGTGGTAATGGACCTTTGCGGAACTAAAAAGCAGATATGCGACGCGGGCTTCGCCCTTGCCAAGGAATACGGATTTACATTTGTGGGAGGTCACCCCATGGCGGGAACGCAGTATTCGGGCATAAAATACGCGAAGGCAACGCTTTTCAAGAACGCTCCTATGGTGCTCGTCCCCGCGGTTTGTGACGACATATATTTCCTCGCAAGAATAAAGCAGCTTCTCGCCCCCGCTATGTTCGGGCGCGTGACCGTAACCACGGCTGAGGAGCACGACAACATGATAGCCTTTACGTCCCAGCTTGCTCACGTTGTTTCCAACGCTTACGTAAAAAGCCCCACGGCGCAAAACCACAAGGGCTTCTCGGCGGGAAGCTACAAGGACATGACACGTGTGGCGTGGCTCAACGAGAACATGTGGACCGAGCTGTTCCTTGAAAACAAGGAGCCGCTGATCTACGAGATAGACTCGATCGTCAAGTCTCTGACAGAATACAGAGACGCCATCGCCTCAGATGACGCGGACACGCTTCGCGGACTTCTCAGAGACGGAAGAATTGCTAAAGAAAGGGTTGACGGATAAAATGAGAACAGTAAAGGTAAACGCTTCAACACCATATGATATACTTATCGGCAACGGTCTGCTGGACAAATGCGGCGAGCTTTGCGCCAAGGTAATAAAGCCCTGTAAGGTCTGCATAATCACCGACGACACGGTGGCGGCTCTGTATCTTGAGCGCGCAGAGAGATCAATGCAGAACGCGGGCTTTTTAGTAAAGTCCTACCCATTCCCCCACGGGGAGCGCAACAAGAACATGGACACTATCGTAAGAATACTTGAGTTCTTGGCAGAGCAGAGATTTACCCGAACCGACTGTCTTGTTGCCCTCGGCGGCGGAGTTGTGGGCGACATGTGCGGCTTTGCGGCGGCTATATACCTCAGAGGCATTAAATTTATTCAGATACCCACCACGCTTCTTGCGGCGGTGGACTCCTCCGTTGGCGGAAAGACAGGCGTGGATCTTAAGGCAGGTAAAAATCTGGCAGGTGCTTTTCATCAGCCAAGCCTTGTTATCTGCGACTATTCCACCCTCGACACTCTTCCCCCCGAGACCTTTGCCGACGGCTGTGCTGAGGTCATCAAGTACGGAGTCATCAACGACCGCCCCTTTTTTGAACGCCTTGCGGGCGGCATCAGGGCGCAGATCGAGGACGTTATTGCCGAATGTGTCACCAATAAAAGCCGCGTAGTGGAGGAGGATGAGTTTGAAAACGGTACTCGCCAGCTTCTCAACCTTGGTCACACCATAGGACACGCTATCGAGGCGTGCTCAGACCTGACTGTATCTCACGGAAGCGCGGTAGCCATAGGCATGGTGATAGTCACTCGCGCGGCGGTAAGACTTGGACTTTGCCCCGAGGAGGATCTTGACGCTCTCGTAGATATGCTGAAGAGAGAGTCTCTCCCCATAAGCTGTGAGTTTAACGCCGCTCAGCTTGCCGTTGCGGCAACCGCTGACAAGAAGCGTAAGGGAGACTACATAACCCTCGTCGTTCCATATTCTATCGGTGACACCAGGCTTTATAAGCTCCCCATCTCCCATCTTGCCGAATTTATCAGAAAAGGACTTTAAGCGTCTATGAATATTACTCTCCACCCCTCATCTCCCACGGGGCGCATAAAGGCGATATCCTCCAAATCAGCGGCACACAGAATACTCATCTGCGCCGCCTTTGCCGACGGCGAGACTGTCGTTCGTTGCGACAAGACAAATAAGGATATCGAGGCTACCGCGGCGTGCCTTTGCGCCATGGGGGCACAGATAAAATACGAAAAGCCGTATTTTTACGTAACACCCATAAAGACACCCACCGACGGTGCTACACTTCCCTGCAATGAAAGCGGCTCTACCTTGCGTTTTCTTCTTCCCATCGTGCCCGCGCTGGGTATGGACGCGCGCTTTGAAATGGCGGGCAGATTGCCCGAGCGCCCTCTCTCGCCCCTTTATGAGGAGCTGACGTCGCACGGGGCTATCCTCTCCCCACAGGGCTCCAACCCCTTGGTCTGCCTTGGCAGGCTATCGGGAAAGGAATACCGCATAAGAGGCGATGTTTCCTCACAGTTTATAAGCGGTCTTTTGTTTGCTCTCACCTTTTCGGGACAGGGCGGCAGACTGACTATCGAGGGAAAGACCGAGTCCGCGCCTTATATCGATATGACAGTGGACGCGTTGGCTCTTTTCGGCGCAAAGCCCCAAAGGACCGAGAACGGATATATTGTCGCCGAGGGTGCTGTACTCCACTCCCCCCATGTACTTGACGTTGAGGGAGATTGGTCAAACGCCGCTTTTCCGCTCTGCATGGGAGCTATAGGCGGCGGTGAGGTCACAGTCTGCGGGCTGAAAAACGACTCACATCAGGGCGACCGCGCTATCGTCCAGCTTCTGCGCCGCTTCGGTGCGGACGTTACTGAGGGCGAGGGAGAATATACGGTAAGGGGCGGAAAGCCTTTGCGCGGCATTGAGATAGACGCCACGCAGATACCCGATCTTGTTCCCGTGCTTGCCACAGTTGCGTCTGTAGCCGAGGGAACCACCACTATCTTCGGCGCGGCAAGATTGAGGCTGAAGGAGAGCGACAGGCTGATGACGGTATCAAGCATGCTTACGGCTCTGGGCGCTGAGATAAAGGAGACCGAGGACGGACTTATAATAAACGGCAAGTCGTCGCTTTCGGGAGGAGTAACGGATAGCTTCAACGACCACCGCATAGCCATGAGCGCCGCAGTAGCGTCTGTTGCGTCCACAGGGCAGATAACGGTAAAGGGTGCTGAATGCGCCTCAAAATCCTATCCCGATTTCTGGACGGATATAAGAGACAGGCTGGGAATAAAAAACGACGCATAAGCCTTGAAAAAAGCTTGCGTTTGTAGTATAATATACGTTGAGTTGTCGGATTGTAAATTGGGATTTATCGATGTGTTCGCTATATTAACACTTACTTCATACGGCTCCCTCCGGGAGGGAGCTGTCAGCGAAGCTGACTGAGGGAGAGTGCGTCAAAACATAATGAAATCTTAACCGTTATGCACGCAGGCTCCTCCACCCGCTACGCGGGAGCCCCCTCTCGGAGGGAGCCTTATGTGAGTG
>JAGAPH010000057.1 GCA_017623375.1 Clostridia bacterium
GTATTCGGGTGTACGCCTATGTGAGTGTTTATAATCTATGTTCGCTCTCTCTTTGTTGTAGGGACAGGCGTCCTCGACTGTCCGCCCTTGGCCATAATGTATCTTAATTGAAAACATTAAGATTTCATTGTGTTACGAACGGACCGTCGAGGACGCCGGTCCCTACAATTTTGTTTGGTGCGAACACACCAAACACCCCGATAAATCCAAATTTCTCCGCATATTTTCAGGCAAGAAAGCAATATTACGGCAAAAGGCAGCTGTGCCAAGCACAGCTGCCTTGATTCTTTTGTAAAGATCCTTCGCAGATCAATCTGCTGTAAGACCGGAACGCTCAATACCCTGTACAAGGTACTTCTGACAGAACAGATACATTACGATCAGCGGAGCAATTATCATAAGTCCGCATGTGTTTCTTATCGCAGCGTAATACAGATTCTGTCCCGCGTAATCGTTCGTAAGCGATGACGGAACTCCAACGATCTTCGGCATAAGAACCGTCTTTGTTGTTGTAAAGAACAGTCCCGTGTAGAAGTCGTCCGTCCACTGCCAAGAGAATGCGAACAAGAATACGGTTATCATCATGGGCACGGACAGAGGAAGAATGATGGTGAAGAAGGTACGCATGATACCCGATCCGTCGATATACGCGGATTCTTCAAGCTCATCGGGTACGCCTCTGAAGAACTGACGAAGCATGAATATGTAAAGTCCGTTCTTAAACGCAAGACCGCATACCGACATGATAATAAGGGGCCAATAAGTATTGGTAAGCGTAATTCCGTCTGCCGTGAATTTTTCAAACGCCTTGGTCTCGGGAATGATATCCACAACACCCTCAAGGAACTTAATGTCCGTGAAAGGAATTCCAATTCCGCCGCCGTCAAGGAATCCGAATATTCCGAGAATGTCGAAATAACGGAAGTTCATGAACAACGAAAGCTGAAGCGTCTGGTGAGGAATTACCAGCGAGAATATTACCGCCATGAATACGAACTTGTTGCCCTTGAACTTAAACTTTGCAAGACCGTATGCTACAAAGCAGCATATGAAGGTCTGTATCAAGGCTGTGCTCAATGACAGGAACAAGGTATTGGTGAAAGCTTGGAAATAATGCTGCTCAGTCCAGATAGCCTTATACATGTCAAGTGAGAAGTTCTTAGGAATAAGTCGTACCGTAACGTCAACGAAGTCCTCGGGAGCCATAAAGGAGCCCGCGATCTTTGTGAAGAAGGGGAAAAGCACGATATAAGAGATACCTATGAGAAGTACCAATCTTATAATATACCAAAGCACCTTCTTGATGAAGAAAAGTGATAAAAACTTTGCCTTGAGACGCTCTTTAAGAGGAGTTCTGTCAAAGTCAACGCGGATCTTATTCTTTGATTCTTTACGAACCTTAGGCTTATTGTCTACATTTTGTGCGTTCATTTTATGCTCCTCCTTTCTTAATCACGTCTCTGATAGAATACGAATGCCGAGAAAAACGCGGCAACCACGGCAATGATCGCGATTACGATCAGGAAGTACATCCATGCCATCGCAGAGCTTATAACGTTTCCGTTTGCCTGCTGGTATTCGTTTGCTATGAATTTCATGACCACGTTCGAGTCCGTCGTAAACGAGTCTATGATCGTATACACGGCGTTTACAAGTATCATCGGGCTTATCATCGGGAAGGTGATCTTCCAGAAGGTCTCCCAGGACGTTGCGCCGTCGATCTGTACAGACTCATAAATAGCAGGAGAAATAGACTGAAGTCCCGCAAGGAATATAAGCATTTGTACGCCTGAACGGTTAACGATGTTGTAAATGTTGTTGATAGCAGCAACGACGTATTCTACAAGTCCCTGTCCTATCGCCATGCCCTGGAACATCCGCTCGACGTCCATGCTTGAAACGATATCCGAGGCTGCACTTTCTCCCGAACCGTCGTCAATACCCGAAGCGTCCTCCATGTAGTCAGAAAGAACGTTCTGAGATTCGATGGATTCCATAATACCTGTTGAAAGGATAACGGGTATGAAGAATATTGCACGGAAGACCGCACGTCCCGCCATCTTCTGGTTAAGAAGAACTGCCATAAACAACGAGAATATAAGGATCATGGGGATATCGAACACCATATCCACAAGTCCGTCAATAAGCGTTGTAACGTAGTCGGGATTTACGAAAAGTGCTTCATTATAGTTGGACCAACCGGCGGGGATCAGTTCAAATCCCCCTCCGGAAAGTACCTTAATGGTATAAAAGCTATAACGGATCGAGTCGTAAACGATAGGAAGATACACGAGGATAAATCCTATTACAAAGGGTAATACGAATAACCAACCTCCGCGCGCCTTACGCTTGTCAAGAGAGGCATTCTTTTTTCTTTTTGTCTTTTTAATTTTGATATCAGTTGTCATTTTTCATACCTCCCTTTCATCAGTTTTTCGCTGTGAGAATGATATATCCGTATGCGTCAAGGGTGTACATTACGCCCTCTACCTCAACCATGACGCTATAGTTGTTGAAGTTAAGGATGAACGCGGTTCCGTTCTCATATACCTCGTAAACTATCTTGTTATCGTCAGAGGGATATACGGTTGTATCGGTATTCTTCTCTGTCTCTTCTTCAACATCTGCTTCGGTGGTGATAACGTACTCGTATTTTTCAACTGCGAGAGCGTCGCCTGCCTGAGCCTTAACTGCGTCATACGCCGCGTTGACCTGAGCAATGATCGCGTCGACCCTTACCTGTGCGTTATTTCCTGCGCAGATAAGATCCTTATCCACCGCATCGATAAGAGCGATAAGCTCTGCCTTCTTTGCCGCGGAAAGCATGTCGTCGCTATTGATAAGCTCACGGTATTCACCGTTTGCCTTAGCATACTTAGCGCACAGATCAACTACTGTGTCAAGATACATATCAGCGGAAGAATACAGAAGAGCGAACTTAGAGTCACAACCCATGCAAAGCTGCTCAAGAGCTACTAAAGCCGCCTCGTAATCTGTCTTCTTCTGCTCGTCTGTGGGAGCTGCGTCGTAAGCTGCCTTAAGCGCCTCGACCTTTTCCTTCTGAGCCTTGATATCGTCAGCCAAAGCAGTGATATCCTCTCCGTCACCGATTATAGCCTCCAGATTGCCAAGATAAGACGAAACGTAAAGCACATTCAGTTTAGAGTCAACAGCCTTACTGTCATTGAGCTCCTTAACTACGTTTGCGATCTCCTGTCTTGCCTCTCTGTAAGCATCTATCTGCGCCTGTGTTTCGGCGTCCTTGATAGCGTACTCGTTATCGATAGCAGCCTCAATAGCGTTCTTGATGTCGTTTGTAAGCTCGTCGTTATCGGGAACACGCTCGCCCTCAACGAACTCATGGTGTGTGATAACACTTGTCTGTACGCCCTTAAGAGCGGTGTTGATCTCGTTGTAAAGCTCAACTACGTCGTCAAACCAGATATCGTATCTGATAGAGTAGTAGCGGCTGAGGAGCTCCCATTCCTTAAGCTCATCGGTATTCTGATAAGAAAGGATAAACTTAAGAGAAGCGCCGTTTTCAATAGCCTTAAGGAGTGCGTAATCGATATTACCCTCCATGTTTACAGGAGTTCCCGCAAACTCTACATATCCGTGAAGCACCATTCCGAGGAAAGGAACGGACGCAGCGGACTGTGAATAACGGCTGGAGTCAAGTGCGATATCGGTAATGTAATCAACGTACTTCCACGTGTAAGAGTTACCGCCCGCGGTAGCTACCTTGTTATAATTTTCAGCAAGGTGCTGGAACGCCTGAACTGTGAAGTTCTTGGAGTCCTCACGGTTGTAGGGCTCATCCTCGTCGAAGTCGGAGTTGAGGTAAGAACCGAGTGTGGAAACGGAAATTCCCATAGGATCATACTCAAGATAGTTTTCAGTGAACTTCTCGTAGAAGTGGCTGAAATATGCGGGAGACAGAACAAGCTCGTAATAGCTTACGTGTGTCTGCTTGGTTGCACTGTACTCACGCTTACTTGTATAACGGTTGTCAATGGTCTTAACGGCGTGCTTCTTAAGAGAAAGTCCGTCAAACAAGCCGTCATTCTCGGAGAACACGAAATCGAAGTCGGGAAGAACGTTAAAGCCCTCCTGTTTTGCATACTCAAGAAGCTCTTCGAAATCATACTCACCCTTTACTGCCTTTTCCCACTTAAGATTGTAAGGAACGCTTTCCCATTCCATACCGCCCTTGGTATAGCCTCTCATGATAAAGTTGATATTATCGATACCCTTATCGGAGAGCTGGGTGTGCATCGTCACTATGTCGTCAAAGGAAGTAAGAGGAATAGTAACGTCAACGGGAATAGAGAGTATTCTCTTTGTTGAAGCAATAGCACCAAAGGTCTCAATATAGAGGGGAAGGTTTTCCTTTACGTCCTCCGCCTTGATCCTTGTGAGTATCTCCTCTGCCTCAAGGTGCTCACGGTAAGCCTTAGCCATACCGACGTAAGAGCACTCATAGTAATCGCCCTTGGCGATTCCCTTCTCCTCAGCTACCGCATCGTCGGTCAGCATGATATATCTGATCTTGTAGTTTCCTGTATACTTTCTTGCGGAAACGACGGTCCAGGTATCATTCTGTCCTACGGAAATCGCGTCAGCAACGTTATAGGTATCCTGAGGTCTGGGGTATACGATCATTCTGACCGTATTATAGGGGCTGGTTCTTACTGCGTGGTAGGAGGAAAGCTCCATAAGAGCGTCTCCCTCTTCAACTATCGCAACAAAGCCACGGGTCTTGTACTCATATTCCTGTACCTCGTCCTCTGCGACCTCTGCTGCTACCGCTACCTCACCATCAGCGCCCTCTTCTGCCTCGGGCTTACCGAGCAGAGTGATGTTTTCCTTCTCAACTACTCCGAATACAGGGTAGCGAAGAATCTCCTGATGAGTTCCCGAAATGGTGTGGTAAGCGTAGTCCTGACCGTATACCTTACCCGTTACGGTGGTAGAAGCACCCAGATCGGTTATCTTCTCGAAATCGAAGAGAGTACCCGATCCGTCGGGGAAGAAAGTATATCCCGAGTTATCATATGCGAAGCTATCGGTCTCATTGGACTTAGCGCCTGCTCCCATGTAAGGAAGTATCTCGATGCTATAGAGCTGGTAGAGAGCCTCGTTGAAACGGATACCGTTTGCGGGAAGTCTTACCGTCATACCGCTCTCGTCAAGAGAGTACTCAAGCGCCATTTTGAACAGAGGAGGGTTCTTATCCTCGCTCTCATATTCAGTGAGCATATGGTCATCGTCCAGATCCTCGTAGGAGTAGTCGGGACAATAGGTCTTGATAAGCTGCTCGATCTTTGCCATCTCAGTTGTGGAGGTGGTATTATCGAGAACGTAGATAGCCATCTTCTTTGTTATGGGGAATGCCTGGTGCATCTCATCGATAAGAGTCTGGCTGGCCTGCTCTGATGGGTCGTTAAGAGAATAGTAAGCCATAAGCTTTCTGAACATGAATTTAGCATTTTCGTCGCCTTCGACAGCTGCCTCCATTACGTTCATTATCTTGGTCTCAAAGGAAGTTCTCTCGATATGGCGAGGAACGAGCATTCTCGCCTCTTCACGACCGATAGTGTATTCAACACGAATACCGTTCTTGATGTTTCTTACTATGATCTGACCTCTTTGGGAAGCCCACTCATAGCTATAGTAGGTATTGTCATCGCCCGATGCGATATCCACGTATTTTACGACGAGCTGGGACATAAGCTGAGTCTTGATAGAATCAGTAGCGTCCTTAGCACTGTCACTGTCGCTTCCTATGGTATAGGGGTTGGAGAAAAGTATCTCCCCCGTTGCTATACATCTGGTTGCGACCTCTCCGCTATAATTGTCAACGTAAAGCTCGTAGCCATCCTTTACGAAGCGGAGGTCCATGGTATCTATCTTATCCTGAGCGGTATAAATTACCTTTGTTCCGTTAGGCTCATAGCCTGTAACCTTACCCTCACTGTTGAGGATCTCTTTTGTTCCTTCACCGCTGAAATAGTCGATGGTGGGCTTGATGTTGGAAGTCTTCCAACCTTCCGCAGGCTCTGCTACGTGACCGTCCGTAGTGCCGTTTTCCTCGGCAGCGGATACGATCGTGAAGGCACTCACGAGCATCAGTACAGCTAAGAGAGTTGATATTATTCTTTTTAATTTCATGTTTTATCTTCCTCCTATCTGTTACATTCTGAACTGTAGTTCCGTCACAATATTAGTTACAAAGCTTACGAGCTTTCCAAGCAATGTTGAGAACAGAAGCGCAATAAACATGATACATACCATACCCAAAATGGTTCCGAGCGACGTGAGAACGTTCTTACCCATTGAGTAATCGTGCGTGATCATCATTCCGAAGAATATGAGTATTCCCGTCCAGATGAACGCAAACGTTGTGATGACCGAGAGGATATCAAGCTCTTCAGTCACAAGGAAGTTGGACGCTATGGTACAAGGAATGAGGATAAGTACCATAGGCATCAAGGAATAGCAGGTCGCAATAAAGATATCCTTAAAGCTTCCTTCACCGTCAAACAGTGTGGTCAGACACCAGTTAGCTATTACCCAAAGTGCAAGAGGAGCACATACGCTGAGTATTACAGCGAAGAGTGATGAATATGCGCCCTGAGGATTGAGCAGGTATCCCTGACCGATCGCCTGATAGTAGAACGCGACGATAGTCATTCCGAGGATCGTGATAGCCGCTCTGAAGGAGCCTCTCTTTTCGTGCTTCAGATCCCAGAAGCCGTCAAAGGGATGGAAGATAAGGTGGAACACGTAGATGAGCTCCTGACCATAAGTCTTCTTCTCACCCGAGGTAGCAACCCTCTTGTTAACCTTCTTAGCATACTTGAGGAACTTGGAGCAAGCAAAGCACACCACGATAACGAATACGGGTATGAGAAGAATGAACTTAGATAGCCATTCCTTTCTCAGATCCTTATACGCTACGGAGTAGTTACTCGTATCGTAAGCTGCCTCGTAGTACTCCAGCGCTTCTTCAAGCTGATTACTTCTGTAAAGAGCGTTACCGATTCCGATATATGCCGTGTCGAAGTTGGAGTTTCTCTTAAGGATCTCCATCCAGTCGTCTATTGCCTTATCGTAACGGCGCTCATTCTGGTTCTTAAGAGCGTTTATAAGAATATCACCATACTCTGTTCTCTCATAAACGGTAAAGGATTTTGCCGTCTTATCGAGAAGCAGCATGTTATCTCCCTGATAAACAACGCCCGCAAGACCCTTGCTGGATATGTTACCGAGCTGACGTCCCGTATCACCGAAAGCAAACAGGAGGTTTCCGTCAAAGTCATAGGTAAATACCTTGCTTCGCTTCTGGTCGATTATAGACCATGTCTTTTCAGGTCCTACTGCCGCGTCAACTATTACAGATACACCGGAAATGGTATCTGACACCTTTGTCTTGGTGATATCGATCTCTCCCGAGGGAGCGAAGAAACCGTTTCTTCTCATGATCTCCTCGCCCGCCGCGTTAAGCATCTTAACGGGAGCGTAGTCACCCGACTTGGACTTGAGGGAGGACTGTACCTTACTGTCGTCGATAGACGATGTGGTTACGTAGATAAAGTCGCCCGAAATAGTTACGTTATTGAACTCAGTTGAAACGTAGCTCTGAGAGAGTGCTCTCTGCTCGTCTGTCTGGAATCTTCTCCAGATCTGATCCCACGCGGAGATGGTAACCTTCTGAGCACCGATAAATCCTGTAAACGCACCTGTATCGGTCATAACGATGATACCCTGATAGGTGGTGGAGGATACGACATAGAGTCTGTCGTAGGGGTCAACTGCCACTGCAACAGGCTTATATACCGCGCCCTCATCAAAAAGCTCGGACTCAGGCTGAGGAATTACTGAGAGGAAGTTACCGTCACGGTCAAAGGTAAGTATTCTGTTAGCGTTGGTATCGCAAACGTAGATCTTACCCTCTACCTTCTCCGTTCCGACTACCTTATCGGAGGTGATGAACACGCCCTGAGGTGCGGAAAGGTTATCGGGAACACCCTGATCGTTTACAAAGTTTGAAATGATAAACTTAAGCTTGTAGTATCTGTCAAGAACTACAATTCGGTTATTGTCGGTATCGGCGATGTAAACGTTCATTTCATCGTCCACCTCAATATCCGAGGGGTTTGAGATCGCTACGTCAAGACCCATATAAGCTGAGTCTACAGACTTCGCAGGGGTATACGCGTCAGGCGAATACAGTGCCAGACCGTTGATAGAGTAAGTATAGGTCTGATACGGTGCGGACGCGCCCACAGGAAGAGCCATAACCATAACGAACGCAAATATTACGCAAATAATCGCTGTTATTTTTTTCATAGTCTCCTCCTGTAATTAGTCCTTCATACCACTCGAACCCATCGTTTCGATGATGTTCGACTGTGTTACTACGAATACCATGATAGGTACGATCATCATGATAACCAGCGATGCCGAGCTTGCGCCCGCACGCTTTACTCCGCCCGCAGTGATCTGACCTATTGCGTAGTTCAGAGACTTGAGCTGCTCGGAGTGAATATAGATGGATGCGCCTGCGTTCCACAGATCCTGGAACGAGTACACGATAAGGGTAAGCCAACCGGGCTTAACCATAGGCATCGCGATCGTCCAGAAGGTCTTAAGCTCGCTTGCGCCGTCCAGACGAGCACTTTCAAGCACTGCGTCAGTAACGCTTCCCTCCATGAACTGCTTCATGAGGTAAAGACCAAGGGTCGTTCCCCAAGCGGGAATGATGATAGCCCAATAGGTATCAATTATCTGGAATGTACTCATAAGCAGGAAGCAGGTAACTGCGGTAACCGTCTTATGGAACATAAGCGAGGTCCTTACCAGCTTAAACATGGTCTTACCGCCGGGGAACGCTATCTTTGCCATTGCGTAAGCCGCCATGGACGAGAAGAACAGGTTTCCTACGGTACCTGCTACTGAGGTAAATACCGTGTTGAATATGTATCTCGAGAAAGGCACGAGACCGCCGCTCATGAGTGTGAACAGATCCTTGAAGTTTCTGAAGGTAGGATTACTTACGTAGAATCTTGGGGGGAACATCCACAGCTCGTCAAGAGGCTTAAGTGACTGGATCACGATGTAGTACATAGGGAGGAACATGAATATTCCGAGAATTACGAGAACAAATGTAATTCCCGCGTCTCCTCCTGCGGATCGCGCAAGTACGACTTTATGTTTTCTTGTTCTTAACTTTGCCATATCACGATCCTACCTTTGAAAGTACTTTTTTGACCAGTGCGTTAGCGCCGATCATTATTGCGAACAGGACAACCGCGATGGTCGATGAATAACCGATCTCGAAACGCTGTCCGCCGTAGTCGTCCAGATGGTGTACGATGGTATGTGCCGCATAGTCAACAGACGGGAATCCGCACAGTGCCGTAACGACACCGCCGAAGCCGAAGGAGCTGGTTATGGACATGACCGCACCGAACATCAACTGAGGCTTCATGTTGGGGAGGGTTATGTACCAAAGCTCCTGCCATCTGTTTCTGATACCGTCAACGGCACCTGCCTCGAACTGAGCCTTGTCGATTCCCTGAAGTCCTGCGATGAAGGAAAGGAAGGACGTACCCAACGAGGTCCAGATAGCAACCACGATACAAAGAGGCATTACCCAGTCTGCATCTTCAAAGAATGCGATTTCCTTGGTTATGATACCAAGCTTCATAAGCCAAGCGTTCGCCCAACCGTAGGAGTCACTCGAAAAGAGTGTCTGCCATACGAGGTATGCCGATCCCGAAATAGAGGGAGCGTAGAAGATCAGCGTTACTACCGCTCTGATCTTTGGTGAAAGCTCATTGATGAACCATGCAACCATCAGTGACATGATGTAGGAAACAGGTCCGACAATGACGGCAAATATAAATGTGTTTTTAGCTGCGATGAGGAATATATCGTCATCAAGGAACAATCTTATATAGTTGTCGAACCAGACGATATTCGGCATCTCAAGCATGTTAAAGTCTGTAAAGCTGATTATCATGGAAAGCACTACGGGAAGCACCGTAAAGCATGTGAAAACGAGCATGTAGGGCAATACCATAAGGTACGCTACCTTATTTCGCTTCATTTCCTTCCATGTCCACTGCGCCTTCGTCATATCCTTACGCGCCACAGCTTTTTTCTCTGCCGTTTTTTGTGACATGTACTTTCTTCTCCTTAATTAGATTTTGTTATGATTTCTTTCATTATTTATATGCTTCGTAATCCTCAAGAGAGTTCGCTGCGTTTCTCAGCTTGCCAACTGCCTCTCCGAAGAGTGCCGCGTTAAGCTGCTCCAGCTCGTCTGCCAGAGATCTGAGAGATGCGAAGTCCTCGGTGGTATATCCGTCGATAAGCTTCATTACGTTGTTGTAAGCCGTATCGTAAGCGGAGTTGTACTCGGACTTATCATGAGCTGCCTTGAGAAGCTCTTCAGCCTCGCCCATACGCTTCTGTGCCAACGTCTGACCGTCTGCAAGTGTTTCAAGACCGAACTCCTGACGCTTACGCGTTATCTCAACGTTGATGGTCTTGATGTAGCTTTGAAGCTCTGTTACAGGGTCTGCGTTGTTATTGAACGCAGCAAGGAAAGCGAATACCGTGTAACGCTCAACGATATAACGTCCAGGGTAGTTGGGGATAGCAGCCAGCTTGTTAAACTGAAGTGTAAGCTGCTCAAGCTCTGCGTCTGTCCATGGCAAGCTTGTCAGAGCGGAGATATTAGCAGTAGGATGCTTTGCGGAGGGACCAAGCAGAGCGACCATCTCGTTTGCGTAGTCGATCTGGCAGCGGTCACCCGAATGCCACTTCATAAACTTCCAAGCGCCTTCCGCGTCCTCGCAGCCCGTTATCATAACGATCGCGGTCACGGTAGAAACGGCAGAGTTGTTTATATCTCCGTTTTCATCTGCGTATCCGGGAAGCGGATAGAAGCCCCAAAGGCCTTCGATCTCGGTCGCGAATACCTTAAGCTGGTTGTACGTAGCTGTGTATGTTGCGAAGCCGATAGGCATCTCACCCGTTCTGAATCGGTTCGCGAAATCGTATTTATAGGGGAAGGAATACATGGTGAACATTTCACACATGGTATTGAATGCCTCAAGAGCAACGTTGGAGTCAAGGTTTATTCTCATTCCGTCGTCAGCGAAGAGCTCACCGCCCAGCTGATACAGGAACACGTTCTCGTCCTTGGTCATACCGATCTGCATGTTGTTGGACTGAAGAACAGGAATAGCCGCCTTTACGTCGTCCCATGTCTTGGGTATTGCCAGATCAAGCTCTGCGAAGATATCCTCACGAACGAACATCATCGCGAAGTTCTGGGTCTCGGGCAAGCCGTAACAGTGAGTCTCTCCCTTAGCGTCCTCGATCTTCAGAACCAGCATAGCCGATTCGTTGAACTGAGCCACCGTATCCTCATAGCCCTCCATGGTGTCGATCTTATTCAGCGCTCCACGGATAGCGTAGTTGATAACCTCGTTCTGTCCGAGACCGATATAAACGTCAGGTCCCATTCCCGAAAGAATAGAGGGGAGAAGCGTACCGCCCGAAACAAGCTTGAGGTCAACAGTTACCTGATTATTAGGTGTGAAATCGTTGTTGATAAGTCCCTGAATAACCTGAGACTGGTCACGTCCGTAAGCAAGCCATACCTCAACCGCAGATGTATTCTCGGTCTCCTCAAGAGCGCCCATACGGTCGTAGTTACGGAAGAAGGACTGGATAAAGCTTACTACCTCGTAGACGAGAGCCTTCCAGAAGCTTGCCTTATCAGGAGGAACCTCTGTATCACCTGCGCTCTGGATCACCAGATAGTCAAGCGTCAAGGGCTGAGTCTTAGCGTCGCTGAGCCACGTTCCGAGAGAACCGATATAGGTCTTGAGCTGATCCAGGTTCTTTGCCACCTCGTCGGGGTCAGTACCCATCTGAACGAGAAGTCTTGATACCTTATCAAGAGTTGCGGTCATGGAGCTCTTTACGCTTGCCGCCTCGGAAAGCTCCTTGGAAACGGACTCAAGTATTCTGCCCTGCTTGATCATAGAGATCATTGTGTCAGGCATTACTCTGTTAAAGCCGTAATCACGGAACTCGTCGGGGTTGGTTCCCGTAAGCTTCAATATATTAAGATAACATGCGTTGATCTCATCAAGAGATTCCTGAACACGTCCTACGACGTCGCCCATGCTTCCAAGCGTTACCTCAAGTCTGAGCGTGTATTCAACACCTGCCTCGAAATACATCTTGAAGCTATTTACTCCGTCTGTCAGCATTCCCGACTGCCAATCGGAGGAGTAATTGAATTTTATTCTTCCTGCCTCAGCAAAGGGAACTCCGTTGTAATATCCCTTTTCGCCCTCGGCAACAGATCCGTCGCTGTACAGTGACATGATCCTCGACGTGTACATACCGTCAAGCACGCTCTGCTTGAAGCGAGTTGCTATGGTATACATACCGCTGTTCTTTACCTTGAACTTATACTCGATCCACTGTCCCGCGGACTGCCACTTATCACCGCCGAGGGTGTTAAGCACAGTTCTGTCGGTAGCTGTGGGAGAGTTGATAGCACTGGTCGTATCCGAAATAGGATAAATGGTCTGAGAAGAAGCCGCGGAATAATACTCAGCTTCTATCTTTATCTTATCCTGTCCGTCAGCAACACCCTCATACTGTGCGAGGTAATCACTGTAGGACATGGTTCCCTCATAAGGAACAAGTCTGATCTTGGAGATAGCCAAGGGCTCATTTACAGACTCTATTGAAATAGAGACCTTACCAGTGTCCTCGTCAGGACCGATAACAAACTCAAACGCGTCCTGCAAAAATCCGTTTGCGTCCTTGAAGGTGTAGGTCGTCCACGAGGGAGCCTGAACAAGGCTGGAGCGGATCTCGTTGAGGTCGATGTCCTCAGTAAAGAAGCGAAGCATCTGCTCGTCTACGAGGCTTGCCGTCTCCTCAGTCCAATAAGCAGGCATCTTATAAATAATGTAAGTAATTCCGTTTTCCTCTTTGGAGGTTGCCTCAATACCGACTTGAGCAGCCTTATCAAGATAGGTGCTTGCGCTCTCGCCCTCGGGAAGCGCGAAGCGACCGTCAGCAAAAGGATTCTTCCATATCTTAGAAATATTCATGTTACGTGCTTCCGAGAAAGGCACGCTATTATTGATCTTGAATATTCTCTCTATGGATGCCGATTTGTTTTCCACAGGATAGCACTCAATGATCATGCTGTATTTCGTTGGCGCGGTGATTCCCTGAAGCTCCCACGTTACCACACCTGACGAAGGCGTATAAAGTGCCTCAAACCCGTCAAAGGTCTCAACGTGAGCAACATTCTTTTTAATGTCGTCACCGATCTCGCTGTCGGGAGTATATGTAGCGCCCGCGGAGGTAACGTAAGTCCACCCCTTGGCAGCGTCGATCACATACTCACTTTCGGCTCTGGGCACATTTGCGTATTCAGCAATGTACTCATTGTACGAAATCGCATTAAGCAGCTCCTTGATGTCACTTGTGGTAACGTCCGTCGTGGAATCGTCGGCACTTGCAGAAAAAGCGCCTCCGCACAACAGAAATACCAAAGCCAGCATCAGGGCTGTAATTCTTTGAAATTTCGTCGTTTTCATTCAAAAATTCCTCCTGGTTTTTGTTTCGGAAAATGTCGGGAATTACATTTCCGTAGTTATCCGGCGTTTCCGCCGATCATCACCGAAAAATTCTTTGTATCACGCCATTTCTTCTTCTCAAAAGCCGCGCCAAGGCACAGGTTTCCGAGGCTCTCTCGCACGCAAGCTCGGCATGAAAGCGTGCAGAAGGATAGGAACGGTATGCTTCAAAGGCAGTGCATCGGTCTATAAACACTGCTAAAGACACCCCCGCAGTCCTAAAACGTCAGGGATGTCCGAAATTCCACGTCAATATATTACCATATTATAAGCAAAAAGTCAAGTACAGGTTTTTGTGCCCAAGCTTTCGGAAAGCGGAAGTATTTGTCAAGAATATTTTTTGCATTTTTCGCAAAATCGTCGTTTTTACATTCATAAATTGTCGAGTTTCATAAATGTAATTTTAATTTACTTATTTTTATGCGAATATATTCATTCGTAGGTGTGTTTTTGTTAATTTTGCCCCAATTTTTCTGCTATATTCCAGGCGTCATGATGATAAGTAATTTATTTTTACCTGCCCAAACTTTTCGTCCAACTTTCAGCCAGTGAAAACGCACTGATTTTTTGGTGAACTTTCACAAAATTAAATGTGATTTTTCTACACCTCAAAAAATCTCACAAATTTCGGTGTTTTTCAGCTTTTTTCCGCCTATGCCTCAGTTTTTCAAGCTTCGCTTGCCTATTTTATTTGTTTCGATTACATATTTTTACATTTATTTTATTTTATTCCAAAAGCCATTTTTCGCGATATTTTTTACGCATTTTTTGCCCATTCCGCCGTTCATAATCAGCAGGAATATTATTCCTGAGAATATTCCAAGGAATATTACAAGCGCAAGATCAAAAAAAAGAGGAACTTCATTATACGATAAGTAAAAAGGAGCTAAGCCTTGCGGCTCAGCTCCTGTGCTTATAGTGTCCTCTAAAACATTATCTGAGGAATCCGTTTACTATCTCCTCCTCGGCTTCCTTTTCGGTAAGTCCGAGAGTCATCAACTTTATAAGCTGCTCGCCTGCGATCTTTCCAATAGCCGCCTCGTGTATGAGCGACGCCTCGGGGTGAACGGCGAGTATTTCGGGAACTGCCGCTACCGTTGCCTCGTCCATGATAATGGCGTCGCACTCAGTGTGTCCCGAGCAACGGGCATTTCCCTTTATTCGAGAAATGAATTTCTGCTTGGATCTGTCCTTAGCCACAGAACGAGACACCACATGAGTGCCCGATCCGTCACCGCACAGCTCTACGTCAAACTCAGTTTCAGCGTATTGATCGCCATGCGTCATGATCTTTTCGCGAACTATAAGAGTTGCATTTTTCATCACTTTTCCCGTGGTAACTCTCTTAGTGGAATCCACACCCTTTATCTGAGCGGTTTCCATTTCCAGATATGAGCCCTCTTCAAGCTCAACATATGTGGTGGGGTTCATTACGTTCTTACCGTTTCCGTCGCCCTCACCGTAATGCTTTTCTATATACTTGCATTTTGCATTTTTCGACAGAAAAAATGAATGTATTCCACTATGCTCAGAGGTCTCCGAGCCGCCATTGTGTATGCCGCAGCCTGCGACGATAGTCACATCGCAATCCTCTCCAATATGAAAGTCGTTATACACAAGCTCCTTAAGTCCCGTCTGAGAAAGTATAACTGGAATATGCACACTTTCATTTTTAGTTCCCGCCTTGATGAATATATCAATACCGGGCTTATCCTCTTTTTTTACTATCTCTATATGCTCCGATGAATTCTTGCCGTAAAGATTTCCGTTTATTCTCAAGGAATAAGCGCCCTCGGGCACTTCATGGATACCCGCCACCTGGGCAAGAAGATCCTGCTGTATCTTATCCATAGCCATACCTCCGTCAATTATTTTCCGTAAATCGGCAGCCCGCGCGAACGTCCATAAGTTTGGGGAATACGATATCCTTCTCGCCGTATTCCACTACCTCGCCGCCCGCAAGAACGACTATCTTGTCCGCTATATTGAGTATTCTCTCCTGATGAGAGATTATCATTATAGTTCCATGTGTACGCGCGTGCATCTTCTCAAACACCTTGATAAGATTATTAAAGCTCCACAGGTCAATTCCCGCCTCGGGCTCATCAAACACAGAAAGCGCCGTTCCGCGTGCATTTATCATGGCGATCTCAATACGCTTAAGCTCTCCGCCTGACAAAGAGGCATTGACCTCTCTGTTTATATAATCCTTAGCGCAAAGTCCTACCTCGGAGAGGTAAGCGCATGCCTCCGCAACGCTTGTGTTCTTACCCGCCGCAAGGCTGATGAGATATTTAACCGTAATTCCCTTAAACCTTACAGGCTGCTGAAAGGCAAAGCTGATACCCGATTTAGCTCTGTCTGTGACAGACATATCGGTAATATCCTTGCCGTCAAAATATATCCTGCCCTCTGTAGGCTGAATGATGCCCGCAACAAGCTTTGCGAGCGTAGATTTTCCGCTTCCGTTGGGACCCGTTATGGCAACGAAGCGGTCGGAAATCTCAAGATCTATATTCTTCAGTATCTGCTTGTCGCCCACACTGTAAGAAACATTTTTAAGCTCTAACATATTTTCTCCTTAGTTGTAAATAACTCCAATCAATTATTATACCCCATTTTTCAAAAAATTTCAATAGAAATCCGACATTTTATAACATTCTTGCTTGATCGCAAGTACTCTTGTTTTTTCATATTGTGTCGTTTTTTTATATTTTACGTTATATATTTTATTATTTTTTCGGTTTTTGTCAAATATATTATTGACGTTTTTTTCAATTTTTCTCAAGCAACATTCCAAGCTCGCTTTCGTGTATAAGTTGTATCACGAAGGTGGCTCCGTACTGCTGCGCCGACTGAGGTCCTGTGGTAAAGCTATTGCGGTAATATACCTTCTCGAAGGTATTTGAGAAGAATGGAGTAAGTTGTATCCTGTCCCATTCGTCGGGGCACTCCACGACCACCCTCTCTCCTCTTCCTCTCGCCGTCAGTTCATTTTTCTCTGTGATAACAAGTCCCTTCTCATTGGACACCACCGTATAGCTTTCAAGCATTCCGTCGGACAGAGACACCGTCTTGTTTTTTATCGTCCCCGCAAGCCCTGCCCTTTCGGCAATGGACTTTCCGTCTGTTATTCGAGTAAAGAAATCTATATCCTCAAAATATATGCGATCCACTTCTCTTCCCGTATCCGCGAGAAATTTTGATACGGCAACGTTGTAGATGCAATACGCACCGTAGGAATTGATGGAATTTTCGGTATTGTTATACATGGACATTTCCCGACTCTCCTCGATCATAACCTGCGTAGGGTCCACGAACGCCTCAACGCCCTCCCCCGCAAGATATGACTTGAGAACCGACAACCGCGTATTCTCGCTCTGTCCTCCAAGATATCTCGGAACTTTATCCGAGCACACGGTCATGGAGTCGGGTATCACTATCATCATATACTCGATGCCTGCCGCCTCATATTGCGCCTTACGCGAGGAAATGACGCCCGATATGCGCTTAAGCTGACTGTCGTCAAAGGCGCAGCCGCCTATATAATCCAGCAGTCTCTCATACCCGTTTTCCTTATCGGTAACCTCAAATAGCCAGCCGTCCTTTCCGATAATAACGTCAGAATCGTCAATATGCCCGAACAGATTATAGTCACAGTCCTTTACAAAGCCCTCAAGAGCCGTATCACTGTAAAATATCTTATTTATGGAGGAAAACCTCGTCCCGCCGTCGATATGTCCGTCGCCAAGTATCACACCCAAGCCGAAATATATCGCCATGGACAGGACTATTCCGAAAAACAGAGTGACCGTTAAAAAATCTACTGCCTTTTTTCTTTTCACCGTAGCCTCCTATATTATTATGTACGCAAAGGGATCCTCCGCATACATCTCAAACTGCGGAAGGAAAAATACCAGCGTAAAGGCGAACAGAGCCAACATGACCACCATTGAGCCATAGTCCACCGCCGAGCGCCATTTGGGCGATAGCCTTTCCATCAGCTTTACGGTAAACCTCATTCTCGGCAATACCGTGCAAAATCCCACTAAAGACACGAACAGATATTTTATTCCCGAAAATGAGATAAGCACCATATCCGTCTGATATTCGGCATTTCCCGCGGTTATATCTCCAATATAGTCGAGCACCGAATCGTTTCCCACTCCCATGGTGACAAACACCCAGAACGCGCCCACCACAAGGACGGTGAGCAATCCGAAAACACCTCTCAGACCCGAGTGCTTGGGGCGGTAAGCCTTATCCAGCTTAAGCGTTGCCGACGCCATAGCAAAGGCAACAAGAGGAACTGTAAGCACTATCATAAAGGGATCAGCTCTCACCACAAGAAATGTGCAAAGGCAATATATCGCCGTTTTGGAGAAGCCCGAAAGCTCCTTTTTTTCAAGAATTCGGCATAGGGGGGAGACTACGTAGTGCTTTGCCCACTCCCTCACGCTTCCGAAAAGTCCCTTGGAATATTCGTTTACCGTAGCTATGGCAAAGGGGTTTGCCTCCACCCGCGGCACAGATACACCTAACATTCGGGCAATACCCACGCCCATATCGTAGTATCCCGACACCGAAAAGAACACGCCAAAGTAAATGATTATCAATAGAAGAAGTATTATAACAAGGCTTGGGGTGTCCCACGAGGCGGCAAATATCTTCTGATATCCGTCCACGAGGACCGCACCCACCGCTATCCTTTTTATAAAGCCCGTGGCGTACAGTCCAATTCCCTCGGACACTCCCGATAGCGTAATGCTGATGCTATCCCCCTCGGTCAGGTGGCAAAATTCGTTGTATCGGATAAACGGTCCGAGTATCATCAACGGGAAAAAGGAGAGATACAGAGCAAGACTCATCAGGTCGGACAGTCCCTCGCCCTTACCTGACTTGTCGCATATATAAGACACCGACGCGAGAGCAGGTATGGTCAGCCCCAAGGGGTACGCTCCGTTCATAACTCCAAGGTATAGCAGACTGCGCACAGTCACGATAATCGCAACAGGAGCGGCGCACAGCGCGAAGGTCAGCCATTTTTTATTCAATTTTTTAGCTATACGCTCCGAAGCATAAGTATATACGGTCAGCAAAGGAAGCCACAGAAGCTCCACGGGAGCCGACGCGTGCAGCAAAACGTGGTATATGATACAAACTATAAGCAAGCAGGAGCTTTTTCTGTTTTTACCGAACAGCACCATAAACAGTATGCTGAGAGGTAAAAATACAAAAGCAAACGCAGGCGCTGTGAAAAGCATACCCTTCCCCCTCATTTTTTCTTCACATTATATAATACCATATCCGCCGTTTTTTTTCAATCGTTTTAGCATAAATTTTACTTTTTCGCCGAATATTCGCTCCAAAATACGCGCACGACACCTATATGAAACGAATATAGTGTAAAAATCATTCAATATCAAGTAAATAATTGACAATATAGCGTGAATTTGATATAATTCAATCAATAAATCATTATAAAAAAGGAGAATCATCATGAGACTCAGAGCACCTGCTTATCCTCTCATCACCATTGACCCCTATTTCAGCGTATGGTCAAAGTCCGACAAGCTGACCGATACCGATACCGTTCACTGGACAGACTATAACAACAAGCTCATAGGCATCGTTACCATTGACGGAAAGGATTATCGCGTTATGGGCAAGCACGGCGATGCAACTATTCCCGCTATGACCCAGACCTCCGTTGATATGACCGCGTTCTCCACCACATATACCTTTGAGGAAAACGGCGTTCGCGTAAAGCTTAAGTTCACATCTCCCATTATCCCCTCAGACCTCTATCTTCTCACCCGTCCCGTAAGCTATCTTGAGGTATCCCGCGAGATCGTCGACCACAAGCTTCACACGGTAAGCGTAAAGATTTCTGCATCCGAGGAGCTTTGCATGGATCGCAGAGGCGACGACGACGTTACCTGTGAGACCCTTGAGCTTGCGGGAGGTAAGCTTAAGTCCGTTAAGATGGGTACTAAATCCCAGAAGATGCTCGAGCGCGACGGAGACGACCTCCGTATCGAGTGGGGCTACCTATATCTTACCGTAAACGGCGAGGTAGGTACTTACACAGAGCAGTACGCAAAGGAAAGTGACACAAATAAAAACGACAATAGCGGCTACTATTCCAATCAGTCAACAAGCACTGCCGCCGCTGAGGACGCCGAGATGCTTACCGAGCATTTCATATACGCTAAGAGCGACGTCAAGAGCGCTCCCGTTCTCTTCACCTTTGCTTATGACGATATAAAGAGTATCGAATATTTCCACGAGCACCTCACCTCCTATTGGAATAAGGACGGCGCGCTCATTACTGACGAGATAGTAAAGGCACACTCCGATTACAAGACCACTCTCCGCCGTTGTGCTGAGCTTGAAAATAGCATGTTCATCGATGCGGTAAGAGCAGGCGGCGAGAAGTATGCCGAGCTTCTTGAGCTTTCCTTCCGTCAGACCATCGCCGCTCACAAGCTGGTAATGGATAATGAGGGACAGGTTCTCTTTGTTTCCAAGGAATGCTACTCCAACGGCTGCGCCGCAACTGTTGACGTAAGCTATCCCTCTATTCCTCTCTTCCTTATCTATAATCCCGAGCTGGTCAAGGGCATGATGCGGCCTATCTACAAATATGCGGCAAGCGAGCAGTGGACAAAGGAGCTTAAGTACGATTTTGCGCCTCACGACGCGGGAAGATACCCCAGACTTAACGGTCAGTTCTACGGTCTGACCTACGACAAGCAGATGCCCGTTGAGGAGTGCGGAAACATGCTCGTTATGGAAGCGGCTGTTGCTATCGCTACGAAGGACACCTCTTTCGCAAACAGCCACATGGACGTGCTTGAGCAGTGGGTAAAATATCTGCTTGACAACGGCAGAGACCCCGAGAACCAGCTCTGCACCGACGACTTTGCCGGTCACCTCGCTCACAACTGTAACCTCTCCCTCAAGGCTATCATGGGTATTGCGGGACTTGGTATCATCTACGGCATGAACGGCAACAAGAGAGACGAGAAAAAGTATCTCAAGATCGCTCGCGACATGGCTGTGGATTGGGCAAAGAGAGCGTCCAACGGCGACGGAAGCTACCGTCTGGCGTTTGATAAGCCGGGTACTTTCAGCATGAAGTACAACATAGTTTGGGATAAGCTCTTTGGCACACAGATCATGCCCAAGCACGTTATCGAGACCGAGGTAGCAAGCTACTACAAGCATTTGCACGCATACGGTCTGCCCCTTGACAACCGTCAGCCCTATACGAAGAGCGACTGGACTGTATGGACGGCAACGCTTGCTGAGGACAGACGCGACTTTCAAAACCTCATCGCTCCTATGTGGGACGCGTTCAACTCCACTCCCTCTCGCGTACCTATGACCGACTGGTATTGGACCATCACAAGTGAGCACAGAGCTTACTTCAGCAGATCTGCTCAGATGTGGAAGGGCTTCCGTAACCGTACCGTTCAGGGCGGTCTGTTCATCAAGCTTCTTGAGTACAAGGGCATTATGAAAATAAAGCAATAAAAAGCTTAGCGGGGTCGTCTCATTTTTGAGACGACCCCGCTTTTGGCTTTTATAATGATAAATTCAAATTTTGATTTATTGGTGTGTTAGTACTTTCTTCGTTGTAGGGAC
>JAGAPH010000007.1 GCA_017623375.1 Clostridia bacterium
CTGCGTGCATAACGGTTAAGATTTCATTATGTTTTGACGCACTCTCCCTCAGTCAGCTTCGCTGACAGCTCCCTCCCGGAGGGAGCCTTATGAAGTAAGTGCTAATATAGCGAACACATCGCTAAATCCCAATTTATCAAACCCATCAAAAAAGAGAAGCCCTCTTTTGGGAAAGCTTCTCATTGAAATATCGCCGTATTAATAATTCTCTGCGTGGATCTCGAAATAGCTCTTGGGGTGTGCGCACGTGGGACAGACCTCGGGCGCCTTTGTGCCTACCACGATATGTCCGCAGTTGCGGCACTCCCATACCTTGACCTCGCTCTTTTCAAATACTGCGGCGGTCTCTACGTTCTTAAGAAGCGCGCGGTATCTCTCCTCGTGGTGCTTCTCTATAGCAGCCACAAGACGGAATTTCTTCGCAAGAACCGTGAAGCCCTCCTCCTCCGCATCCTTGGCGAACTGCTCGTACATATCCGTCCACTCGTAATTCTCGCCGTCAGCGGCAGCCTCAAGGTTATGTGCGGTATCTCCGATGCCTTCAAGCTCCTTGAACCACATCTTTGCGTGCTCCTTCTCGTTCTCAGCCGTCTTTAAGAAGAGCGCGGAGATCTGCTCGTAGCCCTCCTTCTTTGCGACGGACGCAAAATAAGTGTACTTGTTTCTTGCCTGAGACTCGCCCGCAAAAGCCGCCTCAAGGTTCTTTTCGGTCTTTGTTCCTGCATACTTGCTCATGATATTTTCTCCTTTGTTTATTTTTATTTTAAGCCGAAGCGTTAGTATCCTCGGCATATTCACCGTTTCCGTAAAGGCTCTTGTAAACATCAAAATTGATATATTCCTCGGGACTTCCCGCCTTACTAAGCAGTCCCTTTTCGTAGGTATCCGTCCCGTTTACCGTATCCGCGATCAGATATTTCATGTCAGGCAAAAGCTCTTCCATTACGCTTATAAGCATTCTTACGTACATCTTTGAAATATTCTCGGGCTGAGTAACATATACCTTTTGCCCCTCTCTTTCGCCCGTTATCGTAAAGAAATTCAACTTACCGTCATCTGTGATTTCTCCTCTTTCGCTCATATTTGAAACGAAATGCTTGCCGATATTAACATTCACAATGCCGCTGCTATTTATAACACTCTGACAAACGAGTATCTGCGAGTCGTTCATCAACACCTTGCAGTATCCGCCGAACAGCTTATGACATTCCACTGCCGTGCCGTCCGCCGTAAGTATATCCAAATAGACCGCGGGAACGTCCTTATCGTTCATTATAGCGACGACTCTTCCCCGTCTTGCCTGCGCTTTTCCGTCAACGCTTGCGTTGATCTCAAAATCATTGACGGAGATAACTCTGTATTTGCTTATACTGCTATCAAAGGGAACGCTTACCTCAGGTGGAGCAGATACGTCCGTATCATTGGGGGTATCCGTGCCAACGCCGTGAGAGGGATTACGGGTATCCGCAGGCATGTCAACGCTACTGTCAAGAGGAGCTTTACCGCCAAGCTCCGTCTCCGAATTTGTACTATTCGATGATTCTTTGCTTGAATCCTCTTTATCGGTATCACGGTCACTTGCAATAACATTTGGATCATCGTCTACAAAAGAGGCAAGATCGTCGCACGAGCACACGGCAATTATTATCAGCAAAAGCGCCGTTACAAGCGCAACCGTTTTTTTGAACATATGCGTATCGCCTTTCTCCTGATCGTTCAAATTTTGATTTGTCGGTGGGTTTACAATCTGTGTTCGCACTCACATAAGGCTCCCTCCGAGAGGGGGCTCCCGCGTAGCGGGTGGAGGAGCCTGCGTGCATAACGGTTAAGATTTCATTATGTTTTGACGCACTCTC
>JAGAPH010000058.1 GCA_017623375.1 Clostridia bacterium
AGCCTACGTGCATAACAGTTAAGATTTCATTATATTTCTACGCACTCTCCTTCAGTCGTCTCCGACGACAGCTCCCTCCCGGAGGGAGCCTTATAAAAGTGCGAACATAAAATGTAAACTCTTCGATAAATCAAAATTTGACAGGTAAAATATCCGTGAACAACGAGGAGAATTATTCTATACTCGTTGATTTTTTTCTTCAAATATGATAGAATAATATAAATGCAGATCAATTTTGGGAGGAATATATGGAAAAGGTTTCCGCTGAAATAATAGAACGCGTAAATAAGCTCAGAAAGGAGCTTACCTATCATTCGGAGAGATATTACGTTTACGATTCTCCCGAGATCTCCGACTACGAATATGATATGATGTATGCGGAGCTTTTAAGGCTTGAAGCCGAAAATCCGTCGCTTTACGATCCTACCTCTCCCACTGTGAGGGTCGGAGGCAGAGCGCTTGAAAAATTTGAAAAGCATACGCACGCCTACCGCATGGACTCTCTCTCGGACGTGTTTTCCTTTGAGGAGCTTGAGGATTTTTGCGCTAAGGTCGATGAAAAAATAGCTGCGCCCGCCTATTCCGTTGAGCCTAAGATAGACGGACTATCCGTGTCGCTCATTTACGAGAACGGAATTTTCGTTAAGGGCGCTACAAGAGGAGACGGAGTGGTTGGCGAGGACGTGACGGAAAACCTGAGAACGGTCATGTCTATTCCGCTAACCCTTAAAGAGCCGCTCAGCCTGACCGTGCGCGGTGAGGTGTATATGCCGAGAGCGGTATTTGAGTCCATAAACCAAAAGCGCGCCGAGGAGGGACAGGCACTGATGGCTAATCCCCGAAACGCGGCGGCAGGCTCTCTGCGTCAGCTTGACTCCAAGATAACCGCAAAGAGAAGGCTTGATATATTCGTTTTCAATTTCCAAGGTGGCTCGCTTTACGCTGACGGCAGACAGCCAAAGACCCATACAGAGACACTCGACAGACTGTCGGAGCTTGGCTTTAAGGTGCTTGAGCTGAGAACAGTTGCCCATAGCGCCGCCGAAGCAGTCCAGCATATAAAGCTTATCGGCTCAAGGAGAGACGACCTCGCCTACGATATCGACGGCGTTGTTATAAAGCTTGACCGCCTTGAGGACAGAGCGGTCATGGGAGAGGGGACGAATACTCCCAAGTGGGCGGTGGCGTACAAATTCCCGCCCGAGGAAAAGCAGACTGTGCTTGAGGACATCACCGTTGCGGTAGGGCGCACGGGAGTGCTTACGCCCACGGCAGTGCTTGCTCCCGTAAGGCTTGCGGGAACGACCGTCAGCCGCGCAACGCTTCACAATCTTGACTTTATCAATAAGAGAGACATAATGCTTGGGGACACGGTGGTCGTGAGAAAGGCGGGGGATATAATTCCCGAGGTAGTCAGCTCCGTGCCCGAAAAGCGAACGGGAGCGGAGAGGCGTTTTTCCATGCCCGACAGATGTCCTTCATGCGGAGAGCCTGTTTTCTATGATGAGGACGAGGCAGCGGCGGCAAGATGCACTAATAGCTCGTGCCCCGCCCAGCTATCCCGCAGTATAGAGCATTTTGCCTCAAAGAACGCTATGAATATTGACGGACTCGGTCCACAGATCGTAGAGCTTTTGCTCAAAAATAACCTGATAGCCGACGTGTCCGATCTTTACTCGCTTCGAGCGGAGGATATAGCGCCTCTTGACAGAATGGGCGACAAATCGGCGAAAAATCTTATTGACGCAATAGAAAGATCCAAGAGCGCGGGACTTGAAAGACTTGTTTACGCTCTTGGAATAAGAAATATAGGAGAGGTGGCGGGAGCGGCTCTCGCGGCAAAATACGGGACGCTTGATGCTCTTATCGGCGCTACTCGCGAGGAGCTTTGCCAGATAGAAGATTTCGGAGAGATAACCGCCGATTGCGTAGTCAATTTCTTCTCTCACCCTCAGAATATAGAGCTTTGCCGCAAGCTTACCTCACTGGGACTTGTGACCGAGTCTGTCGCCGCGCCCAAGGGAGATAAGCTTGCAGGTCTTACCTTTGTGCTTACGGGAACGCTGCCCACTATGTCCCGTGACGAGGCGTCTGCGCTTATCAAGGCGGCAGGCGGTAAGGTCAGCGGAAGTGTGTCGTCAAAGACCTCTTACGTTGTGGCAGGGGAGGCGGCAGGCAGTAAGCTGACTAAGGCGCAAAGCCTTGGAGTGAATATTATAGACGAGGCGGAGCTTCTTCACATGCTTGAGCAGTAAGCCCTACCCGGTATATTCGAGGATACCTCTGTAAATGCCCTCGGCGAAAAGCGCGGGGTTGTCGCGCATGAGAAAGGCGTCGTTGGGATTGGTTATAAAGCCAAGCTCGATAAGAACCGCGGGCATGGCGGTCTTTCTGAGAACGTAAAGATTTGTACGCACAGCCATTCCGCGGTTTCTCAGCCCCGTAAGCTCTGTCATGTTTTCGAGAATATCCTGCCCGAGAGAAAAGGCGGCGGAGGGACGTGAAAAGGCAAAGCCCTCGCTTCCCGTGGCGGCGCTTGACTCGGCGGCGTTGGTGTGCAGGCTTATAAAATAATCGGCGCCCCATGCGTTTGCGTCTTGAACGCGCAGTCGCAGACTGGTGGAGTTGGACGTGCCTATCTGCGTTGTGGGCGTGGGGCGCGAGAGCCTCGCCTCATAATCGGGATTTCCGTTCAGAAGAGCCGCCAGCTCAATGCCGATAGGATAAACGATATCCTGCTCCCGCAGTCCGTTGCCCTCGGCACCCGCATTGGGATTTTGAGGATTATGTCCCTGATCAATATAAATTTTTATAGCCATATCTTTATCTCCCTATTAAATTATGATCTATACATTATATTCGAAAGCATCAAAGAATTATGCGCAAGTTGCTTTTTGAGTAGTATTATTCAATTTTTGATTTATCGGGGAGTTTACAATCTATGTTCGCGCTCTCTTGATTGTAGGGACCGGCGTCCTCGACGGTCCATTTTATGCGATAGTGTAACTATTGAAAATTATATAAATTTCATTGTGTTTAGGGCGGACCGTCATG
>JAGAPH010000059.1 GCA_017623375.1 Clostridia bacterium
AGACGACCCCGTTTTTGTTTAATGTTAAACCGTTTTCAAATTTTGATTTATCGGGGTGTTAGTACTTTCTTCGTTGTAGGGACAGTGCGTCCAATTCCGCTACGCTACATGACTGTCCGTTCTTGGCGATAATGTATCTTATTGAAAATCATAAGATTTCTTTGTGTTTAGGGCGGACAGTCGAGGACGCCTGTCCCTACAATTTTGGTTTGTGCGAACATATCAATCTCCTCGATAAATCCCAATTTATTTACCTCAAATCAAATCTATGTATGCGCACACGGGATAGTGATCCGATATATATACCCCGTCTGTGGGAATATCCTCTACCGCATAGGCACCAAGCACCTGTGCGTTGGTAAAGATATAGTCTATCTTATAGTTATCCTTTATCTTGCCGAAATTATGGAATGTGTGCGTCACGCTCTCCGCAGCGTCCACAGCTCCCTCTATTTCCTTTGCCACCGCGATACATTTTGAGTCGGGAAAATCGTTCATATCCCCCGTAAGCACGAACTTGCCGCCCAAGGCTTTTATTGCTTCTGCCGTCTGCTTCATGCCCGCTATCCTTGCCTGCTCTCCCTTATGGTCAAGATGGGTGTTGAAGAAAGCGATACTGCCTTCGTATCCGTCGGGGCTGAGGACCGCATAGGCGGTATACCTCGGACAACCGCTCTGGTCAAGCGACTCGTACCTGCTCCCCGCTATATGTGGCGTATCCGAAAGCCAGAATGTATCGTATTTTACAAGCTCAAACATATCTCTTCTGTACGCAAGACACGGCGCTTCTCCTCTGTAGTTGCTCCCGCGCCCGCAGCCAAGCACTATGTAAGAATCGGAAAGCTCTCTGCGCAAGAAATCACGCTGAAAGTCGGTCGCCTCCTGAAAGCCTATAAGGTCGGGGGCTTCTTTTTTTATGGTCTCAATCACTCTGGGCGCTCTGTTGTCAAAAAAATTCACGCCGTCGTTTTCCGTTCTGTATCTGAGATTGAAGGTCATTACCTTAAGCTTCATTTTTATCTCCTCGATTACCTTACTTCTTTTGGTCTTTCTCAATATACTCAATAAGATCGGCAATAACGCCCTCGTCGTTTGAGCAAAGACAAATGTCGCTCACCTCTCTGACCCTCTCGTGAGCGCCACTGGGGCAAACGGACACGTCCGCAAACGCGAGCATCTCCAGATCATTGGTATGATCTCCGCAGGCGTAAAGTCTCTTTCCCGCATATCGCGAGTCACTCATAAGCTCACTCAGCATAGCTCCCTTGTTTATTCCCTTACCCATGACGTCAATGGTGGTAGAGCCCGATTGCACGGGGCAAAGGGTCTCTCCAAAGCGTTGCTCTAACGTATCCATAATTGGGGGAACAAGATCTGAGGGACATCTTACGGCGATCTTCAGCAGATCGTATTTTTTCCATTCGTCAATATCCGATACCAGCTTGGTGATATTGACGTTTTTGGTAAAATCATAGATCATATATTTATTTGGCAGGTCATGCTCCGTTGTCATAAAGCCATATTCTATGGACGCCGACCGAACGCACGCCTCGGGAAAGTCTCTGTGCACCGTTTCCGCCACACCTTTTATATCCTCAAAGGAAGCGGGATACATCTTCACAACCGCGTCCTTTGCAAAATCGTAAAGACAGCCCCCGTTATTTGTAATAGACGGCATATTTACAAGCTCGCCAACGCTTGGAACTGCCTCGACCACGTGCTGAGGCACACGTCCCGTTGCCACGGTAAAGCTTCCGCCGTTTTCCTTGAAATATTCCACCGCACGCAGATTACGCTCCACAAGAGAAGCGTCCTTACCGAGAAACGTTCCGTCAAGGTCGGTGGCTATCACTATATTCTCAAATTTTCTCATGTCAATTCAACTCTTTTCTCAGCTCCTGTAAGAGCTTGTCAAAATATTCGGGGAAAGGCGCTGTGAACACCATACGCTCTTTGCTTGCGGGATGTGTCAGTCTCAGCTCTGCCGCAAACAGACACTGACCCTGTATAAGCCTTTTGTGCTTTGACTCAAATGCCGTGCCGTCTCCGCCGTACACCGTATCCCCAAGCAGAGGGTGTCCAAGGCTTGCCATATGTACTCTTATCTGATGTGTCCTTCCCGTCTCCAGCTCGCATCTTATAAGCGTAAATCTGCCGACGCGCTCCTCTGCGTACCAGTGAGTGACCGCCTCTCGGCTTCTTCCCTCTCCCGAGCGTATCACCGCCATTTTCTTTCTGTCCGTGGGGTGGCGTCCGATAGGCGCGTTTACCGTTCCGCTATCCTCCTTGAAATTTCCGAGGGCGATAGCGTAATATATGCGCTCTACCTTATGCTCCTTTATCTGATCGGCGAGGTACAAATGAGCGGCGTCGTTCTTCGCCACCACCAAAAGCCCTCCCGTGTCCTTATCTATTCTGTGCACGATACCGGGGCGAACCACTCCGCCGATCCCTGACAGACTGTCCTTGCAGTGATAAAGCAAAGCGTTGACAAGCGTTCCGTCGGGATTTCCCGCGGCGGGGTGCACCACCATGCCCTTGGGCTTGTTTATAACGATAATATCCGAGTCCTCATAAATAATATCAAGCGGTATGTCCTGAGGAAGTGCCTCTGCCGCCTCAGGCTCGGGCAGCTCAACCTCCAGCACGTCGCCCTCTTTCAGTCTGTAATTCTTCGTGATCGCCTTACCAAAAAGCAAAACGCTTCCGTTTTCTATAAGTCTTGCCGCCGCCGAGCGCGTAAGCCCCGTTTTCTCAGCAAGAAAGGCGTCCGCCCTTTTTCCAATATCAAAGGACTCGGAGGCAACGCTCAATGTCCCTTCAGAATATTCCGTATATTCACACATTTTATCACCTCCGAGTCCTTTAGCCTTACTGTCCTGCGTCAGCTCCGTTTTCTTTGTCCTTTTCGTCTGACGTTTCTGCCTTTTGCATTTTGTTTTTCTTTTCTTCCTTAGAGTCCTTGACTATGGATATGATAAGCCAAAGCATCAGCAACGCGCCGCCCACGCAAACGAAGGAATCGGCAACGTTAAACACCCACGGCCATACCTCGGGGAAGGCGCAAAAATCAAGAAAATCTATAACGTAGCCGTACGCCACGCGGTCGATCATGTTTCCTATACCTCCGCCTATGATCATAGACAGTGCCGCGCATGCAAGCACGCTGTCGGGACGGAATTTCCAAAGATATATAAGCATAGCGACTATCGCCACCGTTGAGATCACCATAAAGACCCAACGGTTATCGGAAAGCATTCCGAAAGCCGCACCCTCATTTTCAACGTAAGTAAAGCGGAACACACCTGGGATCACGTCCACCGAGCCACCCTCCCCAAGCAGATGTACCGCAAAAAGCTTAGTGACCTGATCCACCACAACTGCCGCTATTATAATAATGATCCAAGAAATCAAAGCAAATCTCCTATCCGAAAAAATTCGGCTTATAAAAATTTTTCCGCCGTAAGGCGATATCTTCCCTTTTTGGTCTTGTCGTTTACCGAAAGCACCCTATAGCGCCCGTATCCGCGCACCGACACAAGGCACGGAGCGCTTACCGTCCTGTCGGGGCGCTCCTCACATTCAAAATCAAGCTCCACAAGTCCCGACTCCACCGCCGTCCTTGCCTTTTCTCTCGAAAGCGAGCAAAGCGCCGCCACCACGCAATCTATACGAGCTGACGCCACCGTGTCGGAAATAGGCTGAAAGCGTTTTTCGGGTATCTGTGCCTCATCCGCCGCTATCTCCTCAACCCTTGCCTTTTCGCTTGCCACCTTCTTTAGCTCCGCGCAAAAGAACACCGACATTGCCCTTTTGCAAAAAACGGTAGCGCTCTCACCGCTCTCTCCGCACACAAGGATATCGCCAAGGGCGCTCCTCTCCACACCGAGCCCAAGCATACTGCCAAGATAATCGCGGTGGGAAAGCCGCCTGTAGCCGTCGGTGCTGATCCTTACGCACACAGTATCACCGTCAAATCCGTATTCCGCAAGAGCCGAAGCATCGGAGACGCTCTCCATATATTCGGGCAGAACGTATATTCTCTGTCGCTCCGCTCCCTCGTAGCCTCCCCACAAAAAATGAGGCACGCCCGAGTGCGCAAGATACTCCCCCGCGTAATGCGCTTCCTTTGGGGACAAAAAATCACTTATCCCCACGCCTCCGCGCTCTGCCTCAGCGCAAAGGTCGTCCAGCCTTGCGTAAAGCCTTACAAATTCCTCACCAACGTTCATATCAAGGCAATATCATCAAAACGATGGATATAAGAATATACGATACGAGGAAGGAAATATCTATAGGCAAGCCCTGAAACCAATTCATTTTCTCAAAAAGCATTCTCACAGGATAGATAAAGGGCTCTGTGACCGTGTGCAGAAAGTCGATGAATCTGTTTGAATTCATGGGAAACCACGAAAGTATCGCCCGAGCTAACATGGCAAACTGCACCGCCGTAAGAAAAATTATTACGATGTTTTTTATCAGAGCAATGGCAAAAGGCATTCCTCAAAATCTCCTCTCAAAAAAACATTCCGACCGCCGAGGCACTCCCGTATATAGGGCGCAAAAAACCGCCCCGAGGTGCAGACGGCACTGCCGGAATCATTCTCAAATATTTCTGTCTGCCGCCGCGTTGTGATACGGCGGCAGTTATTCTATCAGTATAGGATCAGTTTCCGCCTACCATTGCCTCGATGCTGCTTACGTCAACGTTCTTTGGAGCTACAACGATAGTGGTCTTTCCTACCTTCGTCATAAGTCCGCCAACCGCATGCGTAGCGCCTGCAAGATAATCAAGAAGGCGGATAGCGTTCTCACGCGCCATTCCCTCTATGTTGAGAAGAACAGTATTTCCGTTCATAAGGTAGTCAGCGATCTCCGATGCCTCCTCGTAGCCCTTGGGGTTAACGATCTTCAAAGCTGCCGCGGTAGCACCGAATGCGGGTGCCTCGGGAGCGGGAGCAGGTGCGGGAGCGGGAGCCGCAAAGCCATCTTCCTGCGTGTCGTCTGCGTCCATGCTGTCAAATCCGCCGCCGTAGTACTCGTCGTCACCTGCGAAATCCGAATAATTATCATTTTGTCTTCTGGTAAACTTTAACATAACGTCCTCCAATTTATATTTATATATTTTTTACTTAACGAACAGGCATCTGCCGATCCTTACCGTATCGGCGCCCGAGGCGATAGCCTCCTCAAAGCTGTCGCTCATTCCCATTGAGATTATGGGCTTATCTATATTATGCAGTTTTTTTGTCCAAATGTCAAGCACCTGAGCGTAAGTTTGTCCGAAAAATTTTAAATAATCCTCTTTTTTCTCGCATCTGGGTGCCATAGTCATAAAGCCTCTGAGCCTTATGGAGTCAAACTGTGAAAGCTGCATGCAAAGCTCCTCGGAATCGGCAGGTCTTACCCCACTCTTGCTCTCCTCCTCGCCACTGTTTATCTCCACAAGCACGTCCATGACCCGTCCGTGCTTTTTTGCCTGCTTATTTATCTCCGCGGCAAGCTTAAGTGAGTCAACAGAGTGTATCATACACACCTTATCGGCTATGTATTTTACCTTATTTGTCTGCAGAGTTCCGATAAAATGAATATTTACGCTTTTATCGTTCAAGCCCTCGTAGTGCTCAAGCAGCTGCTGAACTCGGTTTTCACCTATATCGTTGACTCCCAGCGAGTCGTGAAGATAATTTATCTCCCCGATATCGGCGTATTTCACCGCCGCCACCATGACTACGTCATTATCAAAGCCCGATGCCGCTCTCGCGCGTTCTATTCTTTCTCTTACCTCTGCCACATTTCTGTCAAGATAACCGTAATCCATATATCAATCCAATATCCTTCCGTCAAAAAGGTTGTTTCCATTAATTATCAGCAACTCATTGGTTCCCAGATACTTCGCTCCACTGTCATCCTTGACCTCAGTGGCACAAAGATAGTAGTCGCTTCCCTCGTACACCACGTCGATCCGTCGGTAAAACACCACGCTGCCCTTAAGAACGTAAACGTAATATGTGCCTCCGCCCCTATGAACGGCGCTTTTAGGAACGTAGATGCCGCTCACCGAGCTTACCTCGATGCTCACGCTCTGAGAGCGTCCGAACACAAACCCGTCGGGCAAACGGTCAGCAAAAAACACCGCAAGCTTGCCCCCGTGCTCCGTATCGTCAGCCAAGGAAATGAGCGTCATGGGAATGACCTTATTTCCGTTCTCAACGAACTCAAGCTCATAGCTCTCGCCAGCCTTAAAAAATTCCGAGCTTATCTCTGAAAATTTTACCGCAAAATACCACTCACTGCTCTCGGCAAGCTTTCCGTAAGCCTTGCTCAGCACATTTTTATCCGCGCTGACCTCCTCCGAGATCAATCTGTAATAATCGGCGACCGTCAGCTCAAGGGCGGCATCTGCCGTAAAATACGACTCGTATCCGTCAACGTAGGTGTAAAAATACCCACTGTCCTCCGATGTTTCCACCACGCCCTTGCCGCTATTGGTGATGATAGCCTCTCTCTGCTCCTTCATCGTCCTCAGCGTGTCGTCAACGGGCGAGTCTCCGTCCGTCAGCAGGCTATGGCAGTTCATGTTCAGCAAAAGCTTGTCCGTCTGCTCGGATATACTGCCCGTATCCTTGGTGGAAAGAGATCTCGCCAAGGCATAATACGCCTCGGATATCCCATCGTTCACCTCGGGAAGGTCGGCAAGCGTATATCCCGCTCCAACGCTTTGCTCAAGTATGGCTATCTTACTGTCAAGAAGTCGCAATATGGACTTTGCCGAGGCACTGCCCGACTCGTAAACAGTAGCCAGCTTGTCCCCAACGGAGACCTTGTCCCCGTCCTGTCTTATATAATCCGCCGCTCCGTTATTCTGAGAAAACAGAACCGACTCGTTTCGGAAGATATATCCCATACTGTCCACCACCTTCGCCTCTCGGCTGACGCCAGTGGATATAGTTGCGATATCCTCACCGAAAACGCTGGAGATATGATAAACGGTATATATCAGCACGGCAATGCACAGTATGACTGCCGCCACGCGCTGTATTACCCCTCCGCTCTTCAGCTTTTTTATCATGCTCCCACCCCTTTATCGGATCACATAGATATAATATATTTTATCATAAATTCATTAATAAAAAAAGAGTCCCGACACAATATTTACAATCTCTTCAAATGTTTTTTCCGTTTCCGTGCTTCTCACGTCCACGGGCGTGACGTAGTCCTTGCCCGAAAACCACGTAAGCTGTCGTTTTGCGTAGCGTCTTGTTGCCTGCTTCAGTCGCTCCGTTGACTCCCCAAGGCTCTCTCTGCCCTCTATATAGCCTAAAAGCTCCTTATAGCCTATCGCCTGAGCGGCAGTGGCGTTCTTGTCGAACACGCCCTCGGCAAGCAAAGCCCTCGTTTCTGCCTCGAGCCCTGCCTCAAGCATCATATCAACTCGCTTGTCTATCCTCTCATAAAGCGCCTCTCTGTGGGAATATACAAGTCCCACCGCACGCACGTCAAATCTGTTGCCGCCAAGCCTCGACTGCCTGTCTGTCTCGGTCTTTGTAACTCCGCTGAGCCTGTATATCTCAATGGCTCTTGCCACTCTCTTTACGTTGTTGGGGTGAGTTGCCGCCGCACTCTCGGGGTCTATTTTTTCAAGCTCCGCATGAAGCGCCTCCGCTCCATGTACACGGGCAAATTCAAGCAGCTCCGCCCTGAGCGCCTCGTCCGTTATGGACGGAGTAAAATCGTTTTCTCTCAAAAGCGCGTCAAGATAAAGCCCCGTTCCGCCGCAAATTATCGGCAGCTTACCACGGGCATGAACATCTCTTATCACTTTATCTGCAAGAGAGACGTAATCCGCGCAGGAAAAGCTCTCGGTCGGTTCTACCACATCGATCATATGATGAGGTATCCGCGCCTGCTCCTCTTTGGTGGGCTTTGCCGTTCCTATATCCATTCGGCGGTATATCTGCATGGAGTCGCAGGAGATTATCTCGCCGCCAAAGCGCCGAGCTATCTCAAGCGCCAAGGCGCTCTTTCCGCTTGCCGTGGGTCCAACCACGGCGTATATCCTTATTTTTTCACTCATTATATTGCCTTTTCTTTTTAATTTTATAAAATTCCGTGATTTTTTACTGTCTGTGTTCATTTCTTGAGCCAAATCACAACACAGTGGTACGGATTTTTTGTACTATCAGCATCGCGTGTACGATGCTTACGGGACACAGGATTTGCTGATCAGGAGAAATTTTGCAAGACAAGGCGCACCGAGCGCGGGAGGCGAAGGCATAGTTACCTATGTCGAGCCTCCCAAGTCGAGGAGCAACGCAGTATTGGGCGATTTATACAATCAGCATCGCGTCGCCGAATGAGAAAAATCTGTATTTCTCCTCAACCGCGGTCTTGTACGCCTTCATAACGTACTCTTTATCGTAAAACGCCGACACCAGCATAAGCAGCGTGCTTTCGGGAAGGTGGAAGTTTGTTATAAGCGCGTCCACTGCCTTGAATTTATAGCCCGGATAAATAAATATTCCCGTGGCTCCCGACATGGCGGGAATATATCCGTTCTCCTGTGCCACACTCTCAATAGTTCGGCAGGACGTGGTTCCCACGCATATAAGCCTGCCACCCTTTGCCTTGCACTCGTTTATTATCGCCGCGCTTTCCTCGCTTACGCTGAAAAATTCCGTGTGCATAACGTGATCCTCTATCCTGTCAGCCTTGACGGGACGGAATGTTCCAAGCCCTACGTGAAGCATTACAGGGGCTATCTTCACCCCCATACCCCGTATTTTTTCAAGCAGCTCGGGCGTGAAATGCAGTCCCGCAGTGGGCGCTGCCGCAGAGCCCTCCTCACGGGCGTAGACTGTCTGATATCTGTCGTTGTCCTTAAGCTGCTCGGTTATATAGGGCGGCAGTGGCATAAGACCGATAACGTGAAGTATCTCGTATATGCTCTTATATTTTTCATGATCGTATTCAAAGCGGATAATTCTGTTGCCCTCCTCGGTGATGTCCATTACCTCACACGTGAGCAGTCCGTCTCCAAACACCGCCCTCGAGCCTATCCTCGCTCTCTTACCGGGCTTAACAAGCGTCTCCCACGTATCAAGCTCTCGCTGACGGAGCAAGAGCAGCTCAAGCCCTGCCTCCTCTCTGCCCTCGGCATGTCCGTAAAGCCTTGCGGGAATGACCTTGGAGTCGTTGACAACAAGCACGTCGCCCGCTCTTAAGTATTCGGTTATATCGTGGAAACGCCTGTGCTCTATCTTATTCGTCTCCCTGTCAAGCACCATAAGCCTTGACATATCCCTGACCTCCGATGGGTGCTGAGCAATAAGCTCCTCGGGCAGATCGTAGTAAAAATCGGACGTGAGAAGATCGGTGTGCTCTCTTTGGTTTGTTATCATATATGCTTTCCTTCCGTAAGTAAAAAATTTAAAAGAAATTCACAAAACTTATTGACAGATAGATAAAGTTATGTTATTATTATGTAGTGAACACATATAATTTGGTAGAGGTGCGTTGCACAACCGCTATATGACAGTGGTCGCCGTGACCGTATAAATCATATCGCGAGGGTGTGATGCCGAAGGTGTGCCGATGCGGCGTCGGCATTCGCTGGTCCGTCCGATTCATAGTCGGCGGACTGTCATCATTTTGATGGAGAGCTATCTGTTATTGTATAATAAGTCCCGTGCTTATATTATATTACAATTTCAGCTGGTTTTCAACCGGTTTTTTTGTTTTTATACGATTTTTTTAAATTCCGCCCACTGCGCGGTCGAAAGGACATTAACATGAGTAAATTAAAGCCATCTATTTTCACAGGAGCCGCAACGGCTATTATAACCCCCTTTAAGAATGGGACTATCGACTATCCTTCCTTCAAAAAAATAATCGAGGATCAGATAGCGGGCGGTATTGACGCTATCGTGGTTACGGGAACTACGGGCGAGGCGGCAACGCTTACCCACGAGGAGCACTGCGACTGTATCCGCTTTGCCGTTGAGACTATTGCGGGAAGAGTGCCCGTTATTGCGGGAACAGGCTCTAACGATACCGCCTACGGTATCGAGCTTTCAAAATACGCCTGCGAGGTAGGCGCGGACGCGCTTTTGCTCGTTACCCCCTACTATAACAAGGCAACTCCCAAGGGACTTATCAAGAATTTCCTTGAGACCGCCGAGGCTACGAATAAGCCCATAATCCTTTACAACGTTCCCTCCCGCACAGGCTGCAACATTTCCCTTCCCGTTTACAAGGAGCTTGCAAAGCACGAGAGGATAGTTGCGGTCAAGGAAGCCTGCGGCAACCTCAGCTCTATCGCCGAGCTCTTTGCTGAGTGCGGAGATAGCTACGACATCTATTCGGGTAACGACGACCAAATAGTTCCTATCATGTCTCTTGGCGGTAAGGGCGTTATTTCCGTTCTCTCCAACATCATGCCCGAGGAAACTCACCGTATCACCGAGCTTTGCCTTGGCGGAAACTTCAGCGGAGCGGCTGAGCTTCAGCTCAAGTATCTCAAGCTTATCAACGCTCTCTTCTGCGAGGTCAACCCCGTGCCCGTTAAGACCGCTATGGCTGAAATGGGCTTCTGCGACATTGAAATGAGACTTCCCCTCTGTGAAATGGAGGACGCCAACAAGGCACGTCTTATCGCCGCTATGAAGGAGCAAGGACTCCTTTAATAACTCTCAAAAAGGAAATTAAAAAGAATGACAAATCTGATCTTATCGGGCTGCGGCGGCAGAATGGGTGAGGCGGTAAGCCGTCTCGTCTCGGACCGCTCTGACGTAAAAATAGTTGCGGGTGTTGATATAAACGTCTCCGCCGTAAAGGAATTCCCCGTTTATAGCTCTATCGAGGAGTTTTCGGGAAAGGCAGACGTTATCGTGGACTTTTCTCATCACAGTGCACTTCCCACTCTGCTTGAATACGCAATAAAGACCTCCACTCCCTTGGTGGTGTGCACCACGGGTCACTCCGCGGAAGAGCTTGAGCTTATGAAAAAAGCTTCCGAAAAGGTTGCCGTATTTTTCTCGGGCAATATGTCCATAGGAATAAATCTTCTCATGGAGCTTTGCCGTCAGGCGGCAAAGGCGCTTGGACAGAGCTTTGACGTTGAGATAATAGAAAAGCACCACAACAAAAAGCTTGACGCCCCCAGCGGAACGGCGCTTATGATAGCCGACGCACTGAGCAGTGAGCGCGATAAGACAGAATACGTGTACGACCGTCACACAGAACGCCGCCTGCGCGATCCCGCCGAGATAGGTATCCATTCCGTAAGAGGTGGAACGATCGTTGGCGAGCATGAGGTCATTTTTGCGGGCAACAATGAGATGATAACCATATCTCATTCCGCCGCATCACGTGAGATATTCGCTGAGGGTGCTGTCCGCGCCGCTGTATATATGTGCGGAAAAACAAAAGGATCATTTGATATGTCCGATGTGATACATCAAGGTCTGCTTGATGCTATAAGCAATATAAACTAAAAGACATACTGTAATATTTAAATAGTAAAAAGAGTCGAGGCATTTGTTTGATTCGGCTCTTTTTTGTTTATTTGACAGTATTCAAATTTTGATTTATCGGGGAGTTTACAATCTATGTTCGCGCTCTCTTGATTGTAGGGACCGGCGTCCTCGACGGTCCATTTTATGCGATAGTGTAACTATTGAAAATTATATAAATTTCATTGTGTTTAGGGCGGACCGTCATG
>JAGAPH010000060.1 GCA_017623375.1 Clostridia bacterium
TAGTACTTTCTTCGTTGTAGGGACAGTGCGTCCAATTCCGCTACGCTACATGACTGTCCGTTCTTGGCGATAATGTATCTTATTGAAAATCATAAGATTTCTTTGTGTTTAGGGCGGACCGTCATGTAGCGTAGCGGAATTGGACGCACGGTCCCTACAATTTTGGTTTATGCAAACATAGCAAACTCACCGATAAATCCCAAATTACCAATAAAAAAGGGACTGAGTCATGAAAAACTCAATCCCAATTATTATCGTTTTGATTACTGTGCCGCGTCAACGATAGCCGCGAACTTCTTAGCTACGAGAGACGCGCCGCCAATAAGACCGCCGTCAACGTTAGTCTTTGCGAGAAGCTCTGCCGCATTACCGTCGTTCATAGATCCGCCGTACTGAACCGTAACAGTCTCAGCTACGTCTGCACCGTATACCTCAGCGATAGCCGCGCGAACGTATCCGTTACCCTCGTCAGCCTGATCGGCAGTTGCGGTAACGCCCGTACCGATAGCCCAAACAGGCTCATATGCAACGATAACGTTCTTAAGCTGCTCAGCACTTACGTTGGTAAGTGCCATCTTGGTCTGGAACTTAAGAAGAGTCTCAGTGTATCCAAGCTCTCTCTGCTCAAGAGTTTCACCTACGCAAACGATAGCCTTGAGTCCTGCGTTAAGTGCCGCAAGTGTGCGGAGGTTTACAGCCTGGTCGGTCTCCGCAAAATACTGACGTCTTTCGCTATGACCGATAACAACGTACTCAACGCCTGCCTCTACCAGCATCTCAGCGGAGATCTCGCCCGTATATGCGCCCGAAGCCTTGAAGTGCACGTTTTCAGCGCCTATCTTTATATTGGAACCCTTAGCAGCCTCAACTGCCGCAGGAATGTCGATAGCGGGAACGCAAAGAACCACGTCACAAGCATTCTTTCCCGCAACAAGGGGCTTCATCTCCTCAATAAGAGCAGTTGCGCTCTTGGGAGTCATATTCATTTTCCAGTTACCTGCGATAACCGTTCTTCTCTTTGAAGGATTCATTTCTGTTTTCTCCTTTATTTAAAAATGTAATATGGGGGAAGGACTTAATAAAACGCCCTTCCCCCTTACCCCTATCTCAGTGACGGGGGAATATTTTTTATTTGATTACTTGTCCTGAAGGCAAGCTATACCGGGAAGCTCCTTACCCTCGAGGAATTCGAGAGATGCGCCGCCGCCTGTGGAGATGTGTGTCATCTTTGCAGCGTAGCCAAGCTTCTCAACTGCAGCCGCGGAGTCACCGCCGCCGATGATGGAGATAGCGCCGCTCTCAGCAACCGCGGAAGCAACTGCCTCAGTACCTGCAGCAAAGTTCTTCCACTCGGAAACACCCATTGGTCCGTTCCAAACAACAGTGCCTGCACCCTTGATGGTCTTGGAGAAGAGCTCACGGGTAACGGGACCGATATCAAGACCCATCCAACCGTCAGGAATGGAATCGGAGTAGATAACCATGTGCTCGGTGTTCTCGTCATACTCTCTGCCGATAACATTATCAACAGGGATCATGAAATTAACGCCCTTAGCGTGAGCCTTAGCGATCATCTCGTTAGCGAGATCAAGCTTATCCTCCTCGCAGAGAGACGTACCAACGTTATTGCCTGCAGCCTTGAAGAAGGTGTAAGCCATACCGCCGCCGATAATGAGAGTGTCAACCTTTTCGATAAGGTTGTTGATAACGCCGATCTTATCGGATACCTTAGCACCGCCAAGGATAGCAACGAAGGGACGAGCGGGCTCAGCAAGTGCCTTACCCATAACGCCGATCTCCTTCTGAATGAGGTATCCGCAAACAGCGGGCAGATAATCTGCAACGCCTGCCGTAGAAGCATGTGCGCGGTGAGCAGATCCGAACGCGTCGTTTACGAAGATATCAGCATAGGAAGCAAGCTCCTTAGCGAAATCAGCACCGTTCTTGGTCTCTCTTGCGTCAAAGCGAACGTTCTCTATAAGAACTGCCTCGCCTTCCTTGAGAGCAGCGACCTTAGCCTTAGCGTCGGGACCGATAATGTCCTCAGCGAAGGTGACCTTATTGCCGAGAAGCTCGTTAAGTCTGTCAGCAACGGGCTTAAGAGTAAGCGTTTTCTTGTCGTCAAGAGCCTTCTTAAGAAGCTTTTCTGTAGCGGCAGCCTGCTCCTCTGCGGGGAGAGCCTCTACCTTCTTCTTCTCCTTCTTGGTCAGACCAAAGCCCTCTGTAAAGATGCTGTGGGGCTTGCCCATATGAGAGCAAAGAACAACCTTAGCGCCCTTTTCGAGAAGGTACTTGATCGTGGGAAGTGCCTCAACGATTCTCTTATCGGAGGTGATCACACCGTCCTTGAGGGGTACATTGAAGTCGCAACGAACAAGCACACGCTTGCCGGCAACGTCAATATCTTCAACAGATTTCTTGTTGTAAGTCATGTGTTTATATCCACCTTTCAAATTATTTACCAAACATTAGTATATCACAAACTTTCAAATATATCAAGTATTATTTGTTAAAAAATTCACTTTTTTCTATATTTTGTTTCATTAAGATATATTGGTAAGTCATGACCTCCAGCACGGATGATGACTTGCACAAGCCCCCTTGGGGCATTTCACACGCAGAGCCTATAGACTTGTCCAACAATCCGACACTTGTGGTAGTCGCCATACCGCCAAAATGTGGCAACTATCTTTAAGCCTCCCTTGTGTAAAGGGAGGTGGCACGGCTTGCCGTGACGGAAGGATTGTTTTATCGTTCTTTTACACGAGTACAATCCCTCAGTCAGCTTCGCTGACAGCTCCCTTTGCACAAGGGAGCCTCTGCTGCGGCGGGAACTGTGCAAAGCTAAAGCTTTTTAGAACACCCGCGGCCGGTGGGGTTCGTTTCACAACATAAAAAAATACCGCCTTATTTTCATAAAGCGGTATTTATTCGGCTTAAGCCGATATTGTTTTACTATTAATAGTTAGCCGTCCACGCCGCGGTGTCCGCAAAATCGCCTGTGTTGGGCTCAACTATGGGAAGATCGCCAACATACTCTTCAGTACCGTCAGACCATTTCAATGTGACCTTACCGTCTGTGGTAACCACGATATCAACAATACCTACGCCGTCCTTTGCGTCCCAGCCTGCAACTCCATCCTTACCGTCCTTGCCTGCTGCTCCGTCCTTACCTGCAGCTCCGTCCTTACCTGCCGCGCCGTCCTTACCTGCCGCGCCGACAACGTGTCCGAAGTTCTTCGACGTTCCGTCGGAGTAGCTGACTACGAGGTCGCCGTTGTCATCAACGTTAGCCGCAATGATGCTAAGACCGGGGGCGCCGTTCTTTCCGTCCTCGGGAGTAGCTCCGTGAACGGTCTTTATGCTTCCGTCCTGATATGTAAGAACGAGATTGCCGTTCTCATCAATAGCGCAATCGCTGATGCCGTTGACCGACTCTCCGCAGGAAACGATCATACACAGCGTAAGCGCCAAAAGAGTCACAAGACAAACTAATTTTATCTTCATGCTATTCTCCTTTAAATTTAATAAGTCGCTCAGTCGCTATATATCAGCCTGCGGGATAGAGCTTGCTCCAGCCTCTCTCAGCGTTTGCTCCGCCGTTAGAAATGCCTGTATCTGCGCCACTACCTGTACCTACAGAGCCGCATACGAATGTATGTGTCTTGCCGTTTGTAAGAGTAATGGTAAGCTGGCAGGTAGTCTCATCATAAGCGATGCTTTCAATACCTGTTCCCTGCAAGCCGTTGTAACCGTTAGCGCCTGCTGCTCCGTCCTTACCGTCTGCTCCGTCCTTACCGTCTGCTCCGTCTTTACCGGGAGCTCCGTCCTTACCGTCCTCGCCGTTAACAACGCCAAGGTTCAGGGTTGCGCCGTCAGTAAGTGTAACGATAAGCTCGCCCTTAGAGTTGATCTCCGCGTTTGCGATGCCAACGCCGTCCTTACCTGCCGCGCCGTCAGATACGTCGGGGGTCTCGATGACCTTCTGACTGCCGTCTCCGTAAACGGCTACGAGGTTTCCGTTCTCATCAACAGAGAAGTCTGCAACAAGTTCGCCACTCGAACAAGCTACGACCATAACCAATGAGAGTACTAAAAGGGTTGCGAGGAAGATTACTTTGATTTTCATGTTCTTCTCCTTTGAAATAAATAATATTTTTTCTCGGTCTTTATTATCCGAGTGGGTCACTTTTTTCTCATGGACGCTATCTTTTCCCCGTCGGGAGTGACGTACGCAGTCCAATTCGTGTGATAGATAACCAAGCCCGGCTTTGCGCCTGACGGCTTCTTTACGTGCTTTGCGAGGGTATAGTCAACCGCTATGTTGGCTCCCTCCGCCTTGGAGTAATAAGCCGCTATCTCGGCGGCGGTGGTAAAATCAGCGTCCGTCGGTTCTCTGCCCTCGGTAACGAGAAGCACGTGAGATCCCGCCGTTTGCTTGGCGTGAAACCAATAATCGTATTTCTCCGCCAGCTTATGAGTGATATACTCGTTCTGAATGTTATTCTTTCCGCACAGCACTCTCATTCCGTCCGCGGTTTCAAACTGCATCACAATTGGAGCATGAGCCTTATGCGCCGAATACGCCTTCATTTTTGAAGCATATCCCGAGCGGTAAAGCTCGTCTCGTATTTCAGAGAGATCGGTAGGTGTCTCGGCGCGGCTGAGCGCCTCAAAAACCGTATATACGTATGACAGCTCGGCTTCGCCAAGCTCTATCTGCTTTGTAAGCTCTATCCTTGCAGTCTTTGATTTGTTGTATCTCTTATAATACCGCTGGGCATTGGCGGACGGCGAAAGCCTTGAGTCAAGCTCAACCCGGACGGTATCAAAGCTTCCGTCCTCCCGCATGCTTTCGTAATCCTCAAACACCGCCGAGGTATCACCTCTTGACATTCTGTAGATATTTGCCGTTATCAGGTCGCCCCATTTTTTATATTCGACTCCCCGCTCGCAATCCTTAAGCTCCGACCTTTGCAGCTCCAGCTTTTTCTTTATTCTGGTCTGGGCATTGGTGAGTAGCTTCAGTATATCCGAGGCTCTCTGCTGAACTCTGCGGACGTTATCTCTCGTTTCAAAATATCCGTCCAGCAACGCTCCCACACTGTCAAAGGTCTTTACCTGACAGTCACCGTATTGCGAAAGCTCCACAAACGAATATTCAACGGGCTTGCCGTCCTTCAATATCATACACGGTGAAAACTCCTCGCTCTTGATCCTTTGGACCACTGCGAAAAATTCTCTTTCCACGTCCTCGACGAAACAATATCTCACGGGCGTATCTGTATGTCCCGTTGCGCGGAACACCATCTCGCGAGCGACCACGGGAGCTATTCCCGCGAACGCGTTCATAAGACATTTGTCACAGGCTCTGTCCTGTGCAAATTCCTCATATATCCTTCTGAAGCCCTCCCAGTCCGTATGCAGCGGATTTGCCTTATCCTGAGCCGGTGGAAGCGAGTATATCATTCCCGGAAGCAACGGTCTTACGCTATCAAGCGAAAGATCCGACGTGCGCATAGCGGTAATGATCTTCTTATCTCCGTCGGCAAATATCAGATTACTGTACTTACCCATAAGCTCGACGATAAGATATCTTCGACATTCAAAGCCCATCTCATCTCTTGTATCAAAGCCGAGAAAGGCAACTCTGTCAAAATCAGCCTGACTGATCTCAGTCAGCTTCGCACCCTGCAGATATTTTCGAAGGAGCATACAAAGCATGGGGGGATTTTGGGGATTTTCCTTTTGCGAGTCGGTAAAGCCTATACGCGGATCGTTAGATCCTGCGTTTATTAGCAACCGTCTCCCCCCCTCAAAGCTTCTCATGAGCAGAACTATCTCGTCCCTTTCGGGCTGATAGACCCTCTCTATTCTCGCTCCCAAGGCGGCACCGCGTATTTCGGAAAGCGTGCAAGCAAGCATTCCGGCATCAAAAGCCATAAAAAACTCCTTTTATACTCTTTCAGCCGAACATTGCTCTGTCAACGTCATCAAGTGAGCCGAACACGAAATCGGGTTTATCGGCAACAGCCGCATTGTCCACGTCCTCGGGCTGAGTTTCTCCCGAAAGAACGAGCACTGCGGTCACGCCGAATTTCTTTCCGAGCGCGATATCGGTATAAAGTCTGTCACCGAAGATGCACATCTCGTCGTTACCAAAGCCCGTAGCCTCGCCTATCATCTCGACCGTCTCCTTATAGGGCTTGCCGAAATAGGTAGGTGTCTTACCCGTAGATGCGGTAACGAAAGCGGCGATAGCACCGCTATCGGGGATAAATCCCGTCTCAGTGGGGCAGTTCATATCGGGGTGGGTGGAGAGATACTCCGCGCCGCCTCTGATAAATCTGCACGCGTTGTCCAGCTTTTCATATGTAAGAGATGTATCAAAGCTCGTTATAACAATATCCGCCTTTTCCTCATCACCGTTAAGAAGCTTTATGCCCTTCGCGCGGTATTCCTCGACCAGCTCGTCTGTAGCGACGAGATAGACCGATTTATCCTTTCTGAATCTCTTAAGGAACTCAAGCGTAACGTCACCCGACGTCATTATCTCGTCCTCGCGAGGCTCAAAGCCAAGGCGCTCAAGCTTTTTCATATAAAACGGTGTAGTATGGGAGGCGTTATTCGTAAAGAACAGTACCCTTCTTCCGCTCTCGCGGAGATTTTTTATATACCGTATAGCGAAATCAAAGGGATTGCCGCCAAGATATATAGTGCCGTCCATGTCAAAGATATAAAGCTTTTTATTCTTTATGACATTTACGTCAGGGTTAGTGAAATTCATACGTTCCTCCGAGTTTGTCTCTACACTTAATTAGTATTATAGCACAATCTCAATTTTTTTTCAAGATGATTTATCAATATTTTTCAGTTTTTTTGGCTGTTTTTTATATTTCGCAGTAAAATTATCGTTACACCGTTGATTTTTTCACCAAATAATGGTATAATGTTTTCGTAACAGTAAAAATACTTTCTCGCGGAGGCATCATGAAAACTGTAATCGGTATAGATATAGGCGGAAGCACCACCAAGATTGTGGGTATCCGAAGAAACGGAAGTGAACCCGAGCTGATAGCACCGCTTTTTGTTCGCGCCACGGACGCTATAACCTCGGTGTACGGAGCGTTTGGAAAATTCACCATGCAAAACGGGCTTGACCTTTGTGACATTGACAAGGTACTGATGACAGGAGTGGGCGCGTCCTTTATAAGCAAGCCCATATATTCCCTCAACTGTCAGAACGTTTCCGAATTTGAGAGCGTGGGACTGGGCGGGCTTTATCTGTCGGGTCTTGAAGAGGCGATAGTGGTCAGCATGGGAACAGGCACGGCACTCATTCACGCGAAAAAGCAGGGAGACACTACTGTCACCAAATATCTTGGCGGCACAGGTGTCGGCGGAGGTACGCTTCTCGGTCTTTCAAGAAAAATGATCGGAGTTGACACCATAGAGCATCTTGAGCAGCTTTGCGAGGACGGAAATCTGGACAATATCGATCTTCGGATCAAGGATATGTCAAGCGATCACAATTTTCAGATCAACGAGGATATGACCGCCTCAAATTTCGGCAAGCTTTCGGACATTGCAAGCAAAAACGATATTGCCCTCGGAATTTCCAACATGGTTGCGGAGACCATAGCCATGCTGTCTGTTTTCGCCGCCCGCAGCTTTAACGTAAAAAACGTAGTGCTGACGGGAAATCTCACCGCGCTCAAGTCCATAACGAGCGTATTTGAGGGGCTTGAGGACACCTTTGGGATACGCTTCGTGATCCCCGCGCTTTCTCAGTTTGCCACAGTCATCGGCGCTGCCCTGTGTGACAGATGACCGCAGATACATAATATCACAATTCAGCCCGCGTAACTCTTAAAGAGCAACGCGGGCTATTTATATCGGAGCTATATAAACGCAAAAACATTTTGTATAACCATTGACATATATAAATTTTGGTGATATAATATTAAGATGATGTATTATTGTGAAATCTCAAGAAAGGCAAGGCTTTTATTATGCAATGGACCTCACTTAATGAACTGAGAGAGAAATATCTTTCATTTTTTGAATCAAAAGGACATCTTCGTTTGCCCTCCTTCCCTCTCGTTCCCATAAACGACAAATCTCTTCTGCTCATCAACTCGGGCATGGCACCTATGAAAAAATATTTCACAGGCGAGGAGATCCCCCCAAGAAACAGAGTTACCACCTGCCAGAAGTGTATCCGTACTCCCGACCTTGACAGAGTAGGTCACACGGCTCGCCACGGCACGTATTTTGAAATGCTCGGTAACTTCTCCTTTGGAGATTACTTCAAGGAGGAGGCTATTCCGTGGGCTTGGGAGTTCCTCACAAAATGGCTGGAAATCCCCGAGGACAGGCTATGGCCCTCTATCTATGAGAACGACGAGGAGGCTTACGCCATCTGGCGTGACAAGATCGGCGTTCCCGAGGAGCACATCGTAAGACTTGGTAAGGCAGATAACTTCTGGGAGCACGGCTCAGGTCCTTGCGGCCCCTGCTCTGAGATATACTTTGACCGCGGAGAAAAATACGGCTGCGGTTCTCCCGACTGTAAGCCGGGCTGCGACTGCGACCGTTTCATGGAGATCTGGAACAACGTTTTCTCCCAATTCAACAACGACGGAAACGGCAACTACACTGAGCTTGCTCAGAAGAACATAGACACGGGAATGGGTCTTGAGCGTCTCGCGTGCGTTATGCAGGGCGTGGACAACCTCTTTGAGGTAGATACTGTCCGCAAGATACTCAACACAGTCTGCGCTATCGCAGGCAAGGAATACGGTGCTGACGCAAAGGACGACATTTCCATTCGAGTAGTCACCGACCATATCAGAAGCGCTACCTTTATGATATGCGACGGCGTTATCCCCTCCAACGAGGGACGCGGATACGTTCTCCGCAGAATACTCCGCCGCGCATGCCGCTTCGGTAAGCTTCTCGGTATCAATCGCGCATTCCTCTGCGAGCTTTGCGAGGTAGTTATCGGCGAGAACATCGGCGCTTATCCCGAGCTTGGCGAAAAGAAGGATTACATTCTTAAGGTCCTCTCCATGGAGGAGGACAGATTTGACGCTACCATAGACGCGGGACTTTCTATTCTCTCCGATCTTATCCGCGGCGCTTTGGCTGATCACTCTGACACCATCTCGGGCGAGGAGGTATTCAAGCTTTACGATACCTTTGGCTTCCCCATAGATATAACCCGTGAGATTGCGGAGGAAAACGGACTCAAGCTTGACGAAAAGACCTTCCTTGAGCTTATGCAGCAGCAGAAGATCCGCGCAAGAGAGGCAAGAGCAAATATCGGCGGCTGGGACGAATCCTCGAAATCCCTGCTCTCCGATCTCCCCAAGACAGAGTTTACAGGCTACACGGATTACAGAAGCACCGCTAAGGTCATCGCCATACTTACCGACGAGGGTATCGTTCAGTCCGTTGATAACGGCGACTGCTCCATCGTTCTTGATCGCACTCCCTTCTACGGCGAGGGCGGCGGACAGGTAGGCGACACGGGAACCATCTATTCCGAGGGCTTCCTCGCAAACGTATACGACACCAAGAAAACAGACGGAGTTTATATTCACCTGTGCACCGTTGCCAACGGAGCGGTCAGCGTAGGCGACACCGTCACCGCTGATATAGAGGACGCAAGACGTAACGCTATCTGCCGTAACCACTCGGCGGCGCACCTTCTTCAGGCGGCTCTCCGCTCAGTTCTCGGAAATCACGTTGAACAGGCAGGCTCTTATGTAAATAGCGATATATGCCGCTTTGACTTTACTCACTTCTCTGCTCTCACCGCCGAGGAAATAGCAAAGGTAGAGGCGTTGGTAAACCTTAACATACTTACGGCAAACGACATAGTTACCATGGAGACTGACATTGAGACCGCTAAGAAGAACGGTGCTATGGCGCTCTTCGGCGAAAAGTACGGAAGCGTTGTCCGCATGGTAAAGATGGGAAGCTTCTCCACCGAGCTTTGCGGCGGTACTCACTGCAACAATACGGGTAAGATAGGTCTGTTCAAGATAGTTTCCGAGTCCTCCGTTGCCGCAGGCGTAAGAAGAATCGAGGCAGTTACAGGACTTGGAGTTCTCAAGCTTATCGCAGCTAAGGACGCGCTCATAAACGATACAGCGGCACAGCTTAAGGTTCAGAACCCCGTTGATATCGCAAAGAGAGCAACGGCTATTGAGGAAGAGCTTCGCGCGGCGAAGAAGGAAATAGAGGCGCTCAACGCGAAGTTAGCTTCGGGCAAGCTCGACTCTATACTCTCCTCTGCCGTTTCGATAGGCGCGTACAAGCTCATTTGCGCACGCCTTGACGATATGCAGGCAGACGCCGCAAGAGCCTTGGCTGACGAGATAAAGGCGGATCACGCTGATACCGTAGCAGTCCTCGCCATCAACGGTGGCGGAAAGCTGAGCTTTATCGCTGTGGCAGGTAAGGACGCGGTTGCGGGCGGCGCGCACGCTGGAAAGCTGGTTGGTGCTGTTGCGGCGGTCACAGGCGGTAAGGGCGGCGGACGTCCCGACAACGCTATGGCAGGCGGCAAGGACGCTGACAAGATCGACGAAGCGCTTGCAAGTGCCAAGTCTGTGCTTGAAGGTATGCTGAAGTAATTGGAGACCGAGATAATGGATATTTTAAAACACAAGAAGATAAGTTACGTTCTCCGTAAGCCCGAGGGCTTTTCGGCAGAAGAAAAATATCCTCTCGTAGTATACGTACACGGTGCGGGCGGAAGAGGCAGTGACATAAATGTTATCGCAAATCACTGCTTCTTCAAAGAGACCGAACAGGTGCTTTCGGGTGCGGTATCAGTAGCGCCTCAGTGCTATGCCGACTCATGGTTCGATATTTTCGAGCAGCTTCAGGACTTCTTAGAGATGATAATATCCACCGAATACGTGGATAGCAGTAGAGTGTATCTTATGGGCGCAAGCATGGGCGGCTACACCACGTGGCAGCTCTCCATGTCACGTCCCGAGCTGTTTACTGCCATTGTACCCATCTGCGGCGGTGGAATGTATTGGAACGCAGGCAGACTTAAAGATCTTCCCGTTTGGGCATTCCACGGAGACAGTGACCCCACGGTCCTGTGCGAGGAAAGCAGAAAGATGGTAGACGGAATAATAAAGCGCGGCGGAAACGCGCGCCTTACCGTATACGAGGGCGTTAAGCACGATGCGTGGACCCCGACGTTCAGAAATGCCGAGATGTGGGAATGGTTGTTCTCTCAAGTGGGCAACAAAAGCTCTCGCGAGCACGAGGAGCAATACGCGGACGTAAAAAAATACGGATAAAAGTTCAAGGGCTATCCCACACATCGGGATAGCCCTTAGGCTTTATATACCTATTTAATGTCACCGATTCAAAAATAATCGTATTTTGTCCGTTTTCCCCTTCCCCATTTGTTATTATTGGTGTAAGCTTACATCGGAAAGGATAGCATCATGACAAACGAATCAATAAACAAGTATTGTGACGATGCGTTGTGTAGGATCGCCGACGGCGATATACAGGCACTAAGTATCATTTACGACAAATTGGGCAGAAGAATATTCTTGCTTGCGCTTTCTATCCTCAAGGACAAGGAAAGCGCGGAGGACATCATGCAGGACACATTTGTAAAGATTGCGTCAGAGGCACACGCCTACAAGGAAAATAGCAATGCGGTCGCCTTTATACTCACGGTAACGCGTAATCTTTCTCTAAATCTTCTTGCAAAGCGCAGACGGAATACAACTATGGAGTTGACAGATCAAATCGACACCTACGCTACTGACATGCAGGAATACGCCCCTAAGCTCAGCGCTCTTGAGGCACTGTCGTTGCTTGATGATGACGAGCGGCAAATCGTCATTATGAAAATAGACGGCAAGATGAAGCACAAAGATATAGCCCCAATATTGGGCGTAACCGCTGAAGCCTGTCAGAAAAGATACCGACGTGCGCTTGAAAAGCTGAAAAGATTCTACATATAAAAGCAAGTCAGAGGAGGAAAATATGAATATAAAAAGAAAATTAAGAAAAGAGCTATCAGCAATAGACACACCGCCTGCGGATAAAATTCTTCCAAATATGCCGTCTTCGGAAAAGCGCGTAAAGAGACAAATCAGATTTGTTCCGGTTCTGGCTGTAATTCTCTGCGTAGCAATAATAAGCTGCACTGCTTTCGCCGCTCCCGCCATAATCAAGCTTTTTAATGCGGGAATACTCTCGGGCGTCACACAGCTCGATGAGGTACCGGACGGATATGTGGGTATATACACAGTAGACGATCTGGACAATATACGATATGCCGATCCCTACACTAATTATATCCTCATGAATGACATTGATCTTACCGACCGCGGCGAATGGACTCCCATTCATTCCTTCGGCGGGATATTCAACGGAAACGGATACGTTATCAGAAATCTCAAAATAGTCGGAAACGAGTCCGCTGAAAAGCTTTATTTTGGTCTTTTTGGGGACACGAACGGTCATTTTATCAATACAGGAATTGAAGGCTGCACTATAAGCGTAAGCTTTGCCGAGGCACCTGTCCCCACAGGCGAGCATGTGTGCGTGGGAGCATTGGCGGCAAGCGCCACCTTCGTTGGAGGCTGTTATGCTACCGATACGGTCATAGACGTATCTCTTGAAAATTTCGACATAGAAGCAGACGGCGGCAGTGTGCAAACGCTCTCCGTTGGCACAATAGCAGGAATTACAAATTATATGGACTCCTGCCACGCCGATGCCCACATATCGATCAGCGACGGTACAAGATTCACCCTTAATGCGGGACTTTGCGCAGGCAGTGCGTTCTCCTGCATAACATCTTATTCAATAGGGGAGATCACCGTAAGCGGAAATGCTTGGAGCACGGTAAAAACACACGGCGTAGCCGTGGTCAGTGCGGGAGCATATATGCCCACAGTGCTGAATGATACCGCTATGAAAAAGCTATGTCAAGCGCTTGATGAGCATTACGACGACGGTAAATTTACTTCCCGAAAGATACAGGCATCTTTCATAAAGCACTATCCCGATGAATCAAACGACGTAATGGTAGACAGATATTTTGAGGCAAATCAAAGCTTCGGATACGTTTCAGGGGATATCACAAAGGATGCGGAATGGTATTTCCTTGACGTAGCTTCATCACGGGACGAATTAGATACCATACAAAGCGCTGTTTCCGAGGCTTTTGGAAGCTATGAGAGCTTCTGTGAATTCTGTATAGAAAACGGTATAAAATGCGGAATGATGTACTGTTATCATTTTGAACGTAATGAAGCCGTAACCAAAAACGAGCTGAGCAGCTTTGATTTTGATAATATTTGGACCGAAAAAGATGGAAAAGTAATGCTTCGTATTTTCAATGGATGATTGTCTATATAACACACAAAAAGGACTGCAATGCAGTCCTTTTTGTGTGTTTGCTGGGAGTTACGCCAGAACAGTAACTTCCTTCTTAACGATAACTGTAATCAGGTCGATGAGCCAGAAGATACCGAAGAAGTTTCCGGTAATGAGCTGAAGAACACCAACTACGATTCCTACTACATCGCCTCTTGCGATACGTGTGAGTGCTCCGTAAATATCGTAGAAGATTACGAGAAGAAGCTTAACGATCCAAGGAAGTCCCTGAAGAGTCTTTTTGAATTCTGCCATTCTATTTCACCTCCCGTCCGAGTTATAAAAATGTATGTACGGAAAAATTTTCCTGATTATATTTTAGCATACATGATGTGATTTGTCAATAAATTTGCGTATATTTAGTGTAAAAAAATCCAAACAACAGTCACTTCTTTACAATATTGCGCACGCCACCAAGATCCTCAAACACCTCTACCCCCATTGTATGCAGGTAGTCACCCGATTGATGACCTCTCGATATAAGAACACAGTCCGCGCCCATGGCTCTTGCCGTCTGAACGTCGTGATCGGTGTCCCCAACGAACAGCACTCTTGCGTCGGCATGGCGGTCTCTCCAATAGTGCGCCAGCGAAAGCTTGGAGCCTGCGTGGATATTATCAAGCCCCAGCACCTCCTCAAAATAAGAGGATATACCCAACCCCTCAAGCTGCCCTTTAAGCATATCAAGCTCAGTCGCTGAAAGAACCGTCTGCTTTATTCCCTGTCTTGCGACAAGATCAAGCGTTTCCTTTACGTCGCTATACAGTCCCGCCGTCTTTACGTTCTCGAGATAAAGCTCTACCCACTTGGGCGCCAGCACCTCATAAGGCTCTTTGTGGAAATCAAAGCCCAAGGTTCTGTAATATTCAATAATTGGAAACCGAAACACTCCTCTGTATTGCTCAACGCTCTCAATTACCGCAAGTCCACTCTCGGAAAGCAAGGTATTTACCGACCTTATTCCCGTCATAACATCGTCAAGCAGCGTTCCGTTAAAATCCCAGATTATATAATCGTATCTATTCAATTTCTTCCCCCAAAAAGCATCGGGGTGTTGTGTACCAACACCCCGAAAAATTTTATTCTTCTTCCTCAACGTAGATCTTAACTACGTTCTCTGCCCAATAATGGTAAGCAAATCCAAGTCCGCAATTTGCGTCCTCCGAGGCAGGCTCACTATAGCTTCTGAGGCTACTTATGCAGCTTGCCGCGCTGATCTCGCTATTGATCGGAGCGATTGCTTCCTTAAACGCCTTGTCAAACGCCGCATCAAACTCAGCCTCAGTTGCGTAATCGGAAGGCTTCAGGTCGATGCTGATATCCTCTATCTTCTTGAGAACGCTTGCGGAAAGTGTACGAAGCTCATCAAACTGCGTCATATCTATGGAGTAATCCGTGATATCGAGTCTGAAGCCCATTGTAATGCTTATCACCGCATCGTTATTCTGCTTCTTGAGGAGATCGTTAAGAGTAGGATCACCGCCATCAAGGGTATATGCTATAAGAGCGTTACCCGTCTTATTTACGTCCATCATGTAGTTATTGTTAAGTCTTCTTACTACCTTATACGGCGTACCCTCTGCATCAAGGTAATCGGAATTAACAAGCTCGTAGTTCTCGTCCTCGATACCGTAAAGTATAAGGTTACGGAAATCCTCATTTGTATTGAGGTAAGTAACTATCTCCATGCTTCTGGAGAGGCTTATCGTGTAGGTAGAGACCGCAAACATATTTCTGTAAACGTCCTCTGTTGTAAGAGTAGGCTTACCGATAACCACTGCCTCGTACTTATCACTATATGCCGCCGCTACGTCAGGGCTTCCCTGCATGTAGGCTACAGCTGCCTTGCCGTCCTTCAGATCCTGCTCTGTTCCGAAATAACCGAGGGTCTTATACTTCTTGAGAGTCTTAAGCTGATCGTTGAAGCTTGACACGTTAAGAATACTTCCTACGGAAGCCATGTAGGACTCCTGCGTCTTATACTTTGAGCCTACAAGATACTCACTGCCGAGAACGGAGAAATCATTTGAAAGAACTCCGTCAGCATCTGTTCCCCAATACTTAACTCCCGAAACTGCGAGACCGTTCTCTCCAAGGCAGGAGTAGAGCGGAACGTAGTCCTTATACTCGTCAGCGACCTGACCAAGCACGTCCTGAACAGCGTCACACGTAAGGCTCGTAAAGTTAGCAAGACCATTATTTGTATTGTAACGGGTCTTTGCCAGCACGTCCTTATTGAGAAGCAAGTAGGTATATTCGCCTATAGCCGCATTATTGGGGATAGCGTATGTACCGTCATTAAGAGACTTCATATAGGATAGGTAGGAAGGAGTAATGTAATCGTTGAGTAGCTTTGAAGCACTGCTGAGCTCCTCGTCAAGTCTGGAGAGCATTCCCATTTCCATATACTCAGCAAATTTCGCGTAGCCCGACATGTAGAAGATATCTACCTGGAAGCTATCGATCTCGGGATACTTGATCTGAGTAACACCCCACTCGTCGGTATACGTCTCTTCCTCTGTTGCCGACTCCTCCTCGTTGCCTGCGGAGGATCCCGCGCCTATAAGACCCGCGTCAACCGCCTCCTGTCTTTTACGGAAGGATTCCTCAAGCGCCGCATAGTAATCATCTGCGGTATAGTAATAAAGCTTGAGCATGGTCTTAAACTTAGACTTTGTTATTTTGTTTACAGCCGTTTCGATCGCCGTTTTCTGATCCTCGGACATCTCCTCCTCGCAAAGCAGGTACATCGAAAGCGTCATAGCTGCCTCGGAAGCCTCATCCTCAATGTCCTTGATAGCCTTACCGTCATCCTTTTTGCCACAACCGACAAAGCAAGCGATCATCATTACCAAGCTTAAAAGAAGGCATATAAGTCTCTTATTCATTATCTTTCCTCCTGAGAAACATAAGCAAAAGCTTAATTTAGATACTATAATATTTTACACCAAATTTGGGAAATTGTCAAGTGATTTTTTTGTGACGGACGCCTTACCGTCCTTGATTTTATCAAGCTTTTTTCATTCTTTTTAAAAAAATCTGTCACATTGTACATTTTACTGCTCGATATTTCTTGTACAATGTCAAAACAATCGTCGTTTTCTACAACCGTATACTGATTTTTTTATCTAAAATAACGATTTTATGAATCCAAGAAGCCTCTGAGATGTCTTGCTCTGCTGGGGTGTCTGAGCTTTCTCAGCGCCTTTGCTTCTATCTGACGTATTCTCTCACGGGTTATGTCAAATTCCTTTCCGACCTCCTCGAGAGTTCTGGTGCGTCCGTCGTAAAGACCGAAGCGAAGCTTGATAACGTGCTCCTCTCTGGGAGTAAGCGTATGGAGCTCCTTCTCTATGACCTCTCTGAGAATTGTAGATGCCGCCGCGTCCGAGGGAGCGGGGGTATCCTCGTCGGGGATAAAGTCACCCAGGTGGCTGTCCTCCTCCTCACCGATCGGTGTTTCAAGAGAAACGGGATCCTGAGCGATCTTCATGATCTCCCTTACCTTCTCGGCACTCATGCCCATCTTTTCGCCGATCTCGTCTGCCGTTGCCTCACGTCCAAGCTCCTGAAGCATCTGGCGCGAATAGCGGGATACCTTGTGTATGGTCTCCACCATATGAACGGGTATTCTGATGGTCCTTGCCTGATCTGCGATAGCCCTTGTGATAGCCTGTCTTATCCACCACGTAGCGTAGGTAGAAAACTTATATCCGCGGTTGTAGTCAAACTTATCCACCGCCTTCATAAGACCAAGATTTCCTTCCTGAATAAGGTCAAGGAAGAACATTCCCTTTCCTACGTACCTCTTGGCAATACTTACGACGAGCCTGAGGTTTGCCTCCACAAGCTCGCGCTTTGCTCTGCTCTTTTCCTCCTCACTGCTCTCTCCGCTCATTATCTCGGCAAGCTCGCGCTCTCTGTCGGAGGTAAGCAACGGAACTCTTCCTATCTCCTTGAGGTACATGCGCACAGGGTCGTCTATAGCAAGACCCTCCTGCTCAAGTATCCTCTCCATGTTGTCGCTGGTACTGAACGCCTCAACCTCTGATTCGATCTCACTCATCTCGGAGCTTGAGATATCGTCGGGGAGCGGTATGCCGCTATCCTCAAGCGCGTCGTAGAACTTATCAAGGCTATCGTTATCAAAATTCATCTCCTCGACCGCCTCGTTGAGCTCGTCTGTGGATATCTTGCCCTCCTTGCTTTTGGCAATAAGAGCCTCAATATTCTTCACCTTTTCCTGCTCCGTAAGCTCAGCACTCTCTTGTTTTTCCTCAGCTTCGATATTTTCCACGTTCTCCATATTTTCCAATTCTGCCATTTTCCTGTTCCTTTCCCTTTCGTAGGCGGTACGGTCACTGTCCGTCCGCTTGTTTTTTGACACGGTTCTGTCTCATCATTGAGAGCAGATCCTGTCCTTTTATATCAGCTTTATCTAACCTTTGCTGTCTCAGACTCTTTATGCAAGAGTCAAACACCTCTCTGTCGTTTCGCGTCAGTCTCCTGCGCTCCACCTCTATCTTTTCAAGCCTGCCTATCTCCTCAAGAGCGAAGTGCTGCCCAAGCAGCGCCCTTGAATACCCCCCGGGGGATAGCTCAAGCTCGCAAAGCTTTTCAAATACCTTTCGTCCGAAAGCAGTGATGAAATCCTCCGCCTTCAGGTCTATCTCTCCCACGGCAACTCCGTGTCTGTACTCGTCAAATATCATCATCATTGACAACAGACTTTCCTCGCAATCGTTTGCCGCAACGTATTTTGCCGCATCCGCATTGACTCGGTCGCCTATGTTCTTGATAGACAGAAGCGCGTCCTTGCTCTGCTTTTTCTTTTGCTCGTTTATCATTCGAGCCCTGAGTCGCGACACGTCGTTTCTCACCGAGTCCACGGGCACTCCCAGCACTCCCGACGCATGCTGTATATAGATATCCCTCTCAACGTTATTCGCCACCTCGGCGATCATTCGGCATATCTCCGCCGATGCCTTTATTTTCTCGTCGGACATACTCATGTCATGCTCGGAAAGTATCTTATCAAGCTTGAACTCAAACCCCGTCTTGCTTTCGTCAAGGCATCTGCGGAAGCTATCTGCTCCGAATTTTTTGATATACTCGTCGGGGTCCTTGGCGCCGTTGAGCTTTATAACTCTAACATCGATACCAACCTCACCAAGCAGCCTCATCGCCTTATTCGCGGCGTTCTGTCCCGCCTTATCCGAGTCGTAGCATATGACCACCTTTTGGGTGTACTTGGCAAATATTCTCGCCTGCTCCGATGTAATAGCCGTTCCAAGCGTTGCCACCGCGTTTTCAAAGCCCGCCGCATGCAGTGCGATAACGTCCATATACCCCTCGCAAAGTATCAGCCTCTCGGCGCAGCACTTACGCGCGTAATTGAGCGCAAACAGGTGGCGGCTCTTTTTAAAGGCGGGAGTATCGGAGGAGTTAAGATACTTGGGGTCGGAATTATCCATGACCCGTCCGCCGAACGCCACTATATTTCCCGACGTATCTATGATCGGGAAGATCACCCTGTTTCTGTAAAGATCGAAAAGCTTACCGCTCTTCTGACTCCGCTTGCAAAGAAATCCCGCCTCAAGCTCCTCGTCGGTAAAGCCCAACGAGTGCATCTTGTTAGTCAGCGCCCAGAAATTATTTGGCGAATATCCAAGACCAAAATGCTTGATGGTAGCCATGTCAAGCGCTCTATGTCCGTGCAGATATTCCATTGCCTCTGCGCCTATCTGCGGGTCAAACAGACATTCTCTGAAAAACTTAGCCGCGGCGAGATTAAGCTCGTACAGTCTTTTTCTTGAAACGCCCTTCCCCGTCTGATCGCTCTGATCCTCGGGAATACTTATCCCCGCCCTGTCCGCAAGCAGCTTGAGCGCGTCAACGTAGTCCACGTTTTCCGAGCGCATAACGAAGGTTATAACGTCCCCTCCCGCTCCGCAGCCGAAGCAATAAAAGCTCTTGGTTGCGGGAAAGACGGTAAACGACGGCGTCCGCTCGCTATGAAACGGACACGGTGCCTGATAATTGGAGCCTGCCCGCTTGAGAGTAACGTAGGAGCCGATCACCGTTTCTATATCGTTTCTGAAAACGATCTCATCTATTATCTCTCTCGGTATCATTCTTCCTTCGGTCCCCTCCAGACTTTAGGTATGTACAGCTCCTCGCAAGCCTCAATGGCGTATCTGTCCGTCATGCCCGCGACAAAGTCGCACGAGCATCTCTCAACGCCCTCGCTCTCGCATCTCTCGCGGTAAAATCTTGGCAGCTTATCGGGGTTTGCCACATAATACTCGTAAAGCCTGATAAGCATCTCCTGCGCCTTGGTCTCCTCTCCCTTTGCCACGGGATTTCTGTAAACGTTCTCAAAGAGAAATTCTCGGAGGCTATCCGTGGCGCTCTGCACGTGGGACTGCATGGCTATATACTGCTTATCGGTGCTTTCCTTGATTATGGACTTTACCATTGTATTTATCCGCTCCGAGGACGTGTCGCCAAGAATGTAACGGATATGCTTTGGGATATCGCTCGGCGAAAGTATCCCTCCCCTGCACGCATCGTCTATATCGTGATTTATATACGCTATCCTGTCCGCGAATTTGACTATAACGCCCTCAAGAGTGGACGCCATATTCTTTCCCGTGTGGTTTACGATGCCGTCACGAACCTCCCATGTCAAGTTAAGCCCCTGTCCGTTGTTCTCAAGCTTTTCAACGACTCGCAGGCTCTGACGGTAGTGGGTGAACTCCTTATCGTAGCACTTCTGCATGGCGTACTCGCCCGCGTGACCGAACGGAGTATGTCCGATATCGTGTCCGAGAGCCGCCGCCTCGGTAAGGTCCTCGTTGAGTCTGAGTGCCCTCGCTATAATGCGCGCTATCTGCGTGACCTCAAGGGTATGTGTCATTCTCGTTCGGTAGTGATCGCCCACAGGAGCCAAGAACACCTGTGTTTTATTCATAAGTCTGCGGAAGGACTGACTGTGAAGTATCCTGTCTCTGTCACGCTGAAATTCCGTACGTATCTCGCAGGGGACGTATTCCTTATCTCTTCCTTTGCTCTGTGAGGTAAGGCAGGCATAAGGAGACAGTGTTTGCTTTTCGTATTCAAGAAACGTATCTCTTACGTTTTTTTCGCTCATATCCAACCTCCTTCCGTTGCTCGGGGACATTTTCCCTCAAAAAAATAATCAATACATTATAATGTACGCAAAAAATATCAAATATACTTTTTTTTCGCGAAAATTTTTTAAATTATATTTTTTTATTAAGTTTTTTATTAGTCATACCGCAAAATTGGGATTTATCGGGGTGTTTGATGTGTACGCACCAACAAAAAACTGTAGGGACAGGCGTCCTCGACTGTCCGTTAGTAACACAAAAAAAACTTAACGTTTTCAATTAAGATACATTATCGCCAAGGGCGGACAGTCGAGGACGCCTGTCCCTACAACAAAGAGAGTGCGAACATAGATTATAACCCCACCGACAAATCAAAATTTGAAGCACTGTATTATATTTGCAAATTGGGATTTATCGAACCCTCTCAGTCGCCTTATGGCGCCAGCTCCCCCAAAGGGGGAGCCTATGAAAAGCCTCGCCCCATGGGAGAGCAACGTTCGCAAAGCGAACTTGCCAAGTTGCCAAAGGCAACTTTGGTGGCTATGAGCCTTGGCGAATGACGGAGAGGGCAAAGAGCAATATCAACCCACCGATAAATCAAAATCCAAAAAAAGCCCGACTGTCAAGCACACGAAAATTCAGGTCAAGCCCAATGGACTCGACCTGAACATTTTATTTCACCGGTGTCTTTCTTATAAACAAAACTCCCAGCGTGTTTCTTCCGCAGTGGGAGGATACCGTACAGCCCGCACGGGTAAGGTGTACCTCTTTAAAGACACCGTACTCCTTGACCTGCTCAAGGCAAGCATTATATATCTCCTCGTCGCAGCCTGCGTGCGTCACGAAAACATGATCCGTCACGATATCGGAAGCGTCTCCGATCTGCTCGGAAATATACTTTTTCAGCACGTCTCCGAACTTTCCGCGGTATTTCTTGGTAGCTCCCATCTTGCCCTCTCTTACCGCGATGCACGGCTTGAGATGAAGCGCATTGGCACCGAATGCCGCAAGAGCCGAGCATCTGCCGCCCTTATAAAGGAACTCAAGGTCGTCGATAACGAAGGACGCGTCCACGAAGCCCGCAAGCCTCTCACATTCCTCGGCTATCTCCTTAGCACTCATTCCCTTCTGCGCCATTTCCGCCGCCGCTATAACGAGAAGTCCGCCGCCCGTGGAAAGATTCTGCGTATCCACAGCATACACATTGTCAAACTCCTCAGCCGCAAGACGGGCATTGTTGTATGTAGATGACATCTGAGAGCCTATGGTAAATATGACTGCGGAATGACCGTCATTAACGTAAGGCTCTATAACAGAAGCAAACTCTGCTGTATTTATTGCCGCCGTTTTGGGAAGCTCACCTGTTTTTTCATAGTGCTCATATATCATCTCGGGATCTATATCGACACCGTCAATATACTGATTTTCTCCCAGTCCTATCTTCAGGGGGATTATCTTAACATCATACCGCTCTATAAGTTCGGGACTCAAATCACACGTACTGTCGCTTAAAATCAATACCTTTTCGCTCATTGCCGTTCCTTTCAACTTGTTTTGCGTATAGTCCTGTATTACTTTACAAATTCGTTGTATATAGCCTTGAGGGCATTGTCAAACTCGTGCTCCTCTATACCCACGATGATAGAGATCTCGCTGGAGCCCTGGTCTATCATGCGGATATTTACGCCTGCACCCGAGATAGCGTCAAATACTCTTGCCGCCGTTCCTCTCGCCTTTACCATACCGCGTCCAACGATAGCGATAAGCGCAAGACCGTCCTCAATATGTATGCTATCGGGTCTTACCATTCTGTTCATGGAGGAAAGCACCTTATCACGTCTGCCGTCAAGAGTGGAGCTTGCAACCACGATACTCATGTTGTCGATACCCGAGGGCAGATGCTCAAAGGAGATCTCGTTGTCCTCAAGCACCTCAAGCACCTTGCGTCCAAAGCCTACCTCGGAGTTCATCATATCCTTCTCTATGGTGATTACCGAGAAGCCCTTCTTACCCGCAACGCCCGTGATCACCTTCTCAGCGTCGTAGTCCGAAGCCTCGGCTACTATCATAGTTCCCTCGTCGGAGGGCTGATTGGTGTTCTTTATGTTTATCGGAATGCCCGCGTATCTTACGGGGAAGATAGCATCCTCATGAAGCACCGTAGCGCCCATGTAGGAAAGCTCACGGAGTTCACGGTAAGTAATGGTCTCGATAGCGGCAGGGGAATCGATGATCCTCGGGTCTGCCATCATAAAGCCCGAAACGTCCGTCCAGTTCTCGTAAAGATCAGCGCCTACTGCGCGGGCAACGATAGAGCCCGTGATGTCGGAGCCGCCTCTGGAGAAGGTCTTTATAGTTCCGTTGGGCATTACGCCGTAAAATCCGGGAATGACCGCCTGCTTGTGCTGCATAAGCTCACGGCTCATGACCTCATTGGTCTTTTCCTCGTCAAACGTGCCGTTATCCTTGAAGAATATAACGTTCTCGGCGTCGATAAAATCATACTTAAGATACTTTGCGAGAATAAGGGAGTTGAGATATTCTCCGCGGCTTGCGGCGAAATCGCGTCCCGAGCGGTGCTGCATAGCGCTCTTTACGTATTCCAGCTCTCCGCTTATGTCAAAATCCATTCCCAGATCCTTGATGATACCGTTATATCTGTCACAGATCTGTGTATAATACTCGTCTATATTCTCATTGTTGCGTATCATCTCGTAGCAACGGTAAAGCATATCCGTTACCTTTGTATCGTCCCTATGACGCTTACCGGGCGCTGAGGGAACTACGTATCTTCTTGCGGGATCCGCTTTGATAATGCTCGCAACCTGTCTGAAATGCTCGGCGTCCGCAAGTGAGCTTCCTCCGAACTTTACTACCTTAACCTTCATGTGATCACCTTTCCCGTCCGCCATACGGCGGAGATCTCAACTAAAATTGTTTAACACCTTAATATTATATAAAATTTAAGCCTGCTTGTCAACAAAATTCACGAAATTTTCGTTATTTTTCTCAAAAAAAGCCACAAAAATCAGTTAATTTCGACGTTTTCCGAGTTTTCAACGTATCTGCGCGCCTGAGTTGAGAACAACTCGTAATATTTTCCGCGCTTTTCCATGAGCTCTCTGTGAGTTCCCTCTTCGATAAGCTCACCGTATTCAAGCACGATTATCTTTGACGCCACGGTAGCGCTGGACAGTCTGTGCGACACGAATATGGTCGTCTTATCACGTCTGAGCTCGTCGAACTGATTGAATATCTCCTGCTCTGCCAAGGGGTCAAGAGACGCAGTAGGCTCGTCAAGTATCAGTATGTCCGACTTACTGTAAAAGGCTCTTGCGATAGCCAGCTTCTGCCACTGACCGATAGAAAGCTCTATACCGTCAGGCTCGAACATTCTCATAAGAGGCGTATCGTAACCCTTCGGAAGCTTTGAGATAAATTCGGAAGCGTTTGCGTTCTCAGCCGCCCGCCTTACGTCCTCGTCCTCATGCTCCTTCTTCACGTCTCCAAGCTCAATGTTCTCCGTAACGCTGAGTGCGTACTTTCCAAAATCCTGAAAGATTATGCCAAACATACTGTAAAGATCCTTTACATCGTACTCCCTCAGATCCTTACCGTCAAGCAATATCTGACCCTCGGTAGGGTCATAAAGCCTTGTAAGCAGCTTTATAAACGTGGTCTTACCCGCGCCGTTAAGTCCAACAAGCACTGCGGTCTCCCCGGGACGAAGAGTAAGATCTATATTTTTCAGAACGTATCTGTCCGTTCCAGGATAAGCAAAGCTTACGTTTCTGAACTCAATGGTATGCGCCTGTCCGTGGGCTACCTTCTCAGGTCTTTCCGTGTTTGGAACGACTGTGGGCGTGACCTTGATAAACGCTATAAGGTTGTCCACGAAGAGCGTTCCCTCGTAAACGCTTGCGGAGACGGAGATAAGCGAGGCGACCGTCGTTGCGATAGACGTAAGCGCTCCCGTATAAAGGGAGTAGTCGCCTATCTGTATGCGTCCCGTAAAGACCTGATACGCGATCATGGCAAAGAACAGGCAGTTGACCACCGACGACACCACCGTCACGGCTATCTGCCACACGTTCTCCTTGACTATGAGCCGTCTGATACCCGCATAGTAACCGTCGAACACTCTGTCAAAGCTATCGGTAAATCTGTCTCCAAGGTCGAACATACGTATCTCCTTTACCATGTCCTTATTGACCATGATATCGGAATAGTAATTCATCTGTCTGCGGTCCTTTGAGCGGCGGCGCATATACATGAAATTCTTTCTTCTGTAGCTGAAGCTTATGACTGCCGTAGGCACAGACACCAGAATCATAACTATCGCCGTCCACCACATATCGGGGGCGGTGACGAGAATGACGATATAGGAGATAAGGCTTATCAGCTTGCTTATGGCGTCAAAGGTAGCCGAAAGCACGGTTATCGGGCGTATCCCCGCCTCACGGTTGGCGTTCTCAAGCTTCTCGTAAAACTCGGGAAGGTCAAAGGCAGATATGTCTATCTCCTTTGCCTTGTTCATTATCTGAAGCTTTACGTGTCTTACCACCTTTTCACCCGCTATTCTGGTAACAGCGGTATTAAGGCGGTTGACTATCTGATTGAGGATCTTATAGATAAAGTAGAATATCAGCAGGAACATGACCATAGAGCCCCAGAAAACGGCTTGATACGCCTGTCCCACCGTCTGGGCTACGATACGTCCCAATATGATATTCTGAAGCTCGTTGAGTATCTCCTTTGAGATAAGCGAGCCCACGATAGGCATGATACCCGTGAATACCGTGATAAGTATCATGGCGAACAGTATCCAATGCCCTGTATCCCACACCATTTTAAAGGTGTATAAGAGTCTTGAGAAGAAGCCCGTTATGAGCTCCCTTAGAAATCGGGGGATATCCTTTATACCCTTTGGGGGCTTGACCCTGTTATAGGGGTCGTCCATTCCTCCGCCATGCGGCCCCATACGAGGAGGCATAAGGCGTTACCCCATGCTCTCGGGGAGCTTCTTACCGCCGAGGATATGAAAATGGAGGTGCTTTACGCTCTGGCAGCCGTCCTCTCCGCAGTTGGTAATAACGCGGTAGCCGTTCTCAAGTCCCAGCTTCTTTGCGATAGCGGGAATAACCTCAAAAATATGGGATACGTATGCACTGTTATCCGCACTCACCTCATCTGCCGACGCAATGTGTGTCTTGGGAATGACAAGCACGTGCACGGGCGCCTGAGGAGCTATATCGTGAAAGGCAAGACACATATCGTCCTCATACGCCTTATTTGACGGGATCTCTCCTGCGATTATTTTACAGAATAAGCAATCCATATTGATTTTTCCTCCAAAATATGTTAAAATGATTACACAAAAAATTATATCATATATGTAATAAAAAGTCAAGGAGACTCAATGAATTTCAATCTTTCTTCTCCACATGCGGATATGTGGGAATATCTTGCGGGGAGCGACAAAAGCATAGTTATGTACGGCATGGGCAACGGCGCGGACAAAATACTCGCCGTTTGCCGGCGCTACGGCATAGAGATATGTGACTTTTTCGCAAGCGACGGCTTCGTGCGCGGACATAGCTTCCACGGAAAAAGAGTGCTGAGCTATTCCGAGGCAAAGGAAAAATACGGTGTGGAAAATATGATCGTGCTGCTATCCTTCGCCTCGTCCCTGCCCGATGTTATAAGCAATATAAAGAGAATAGCCTCCGAGTGTGAGCTTTACTCCCCCGACGTCCCCGTTTGCGGTGAGAAGCTTTTTACGCTTGAGTTTGCCCGCACCCATAAGGAGGAGCTTGAAGCAGCTTACGCCTTGCTTGAGGACGAACAATCAAGGCAGATATTTGAAAACACCGTCGCCTATAAGCTTACGGGAGACATCACATATCTTTTCAAGGCGGAATCGGACAAGGACGAGGTGTATAACAGTTTGTTGCATGCAGAAACTATCCGCACTTACGCCGACCTCGGCGCATACAACGGAGACACCATAAGAGAGCTTATGAGCTACTCCCCCGTTCTGTCTGACATTGTTGCGTTTGAGCCCGACAGGCGAAGTTTCCGCAAGCTTTGCGAATTTTGCGATACTCTCGAAGATACACCGAGAGTGGAGAGGGTCAACGCCGCCGCGTGGAGCGAAGATGCAATTCTCACATTCGGCGACGAGGGAAACCGAAACTCGGGACTGTTTGCCAAGGGCAAGGCTATAGACGTGAGTGCCACCTCCCTTGATAAGATACTCGACGGCAGAGGAGTTGACTACATCAAATACGACGTGGAGGGCTGTGAGCGTGAGGCGCTTATGGGAAGCGCGCGGACTATCGCGGAGCATTCCCCTCGGCTTCTGGTCTCTCTCTATCACAGAAGCGAGGATATATTTTCTCTCCCCTTACAGATAAAAGGCATGAAGGCAGACTATAAATTTTACCTGAGAAGATATCCATATATTCCCGCTTGGGACCTTAATCTTATCTGCCTGTAAAATTAATCCCTCAAATTCCAAAATATTTCAAAAAGCTATTGACAATCGGTCTGTTTTGTTGTATAATATTATTCGTTATGAAATTGTCTCTGGCAATTGTGCGGAGGGAGGGAAACAGAAAAATGGCAGAAATTAAAGTCAAAGAAGGCGAGTCTCTTGACAGCGCACTTCGTCGCTTTAAGCGTGCAATGGCTCGTTCCGGCGTCCTTACCGAGCTTCGCAAGAGAGAACACTATGAGAAGCCCAGCGTAAAGCGCAAGAAGAAGTCTGAAGCTGCTCGCAAGAGAAAGTACAAATAATTTGATTATTTAGTAAGCACGAACGGGATCGTTGGTACAACGGTCCCGTTTTTGTTTTATGCTCCTTTTTCCACTCAGAAGAAGTAAAAGACCGACTCACCATTTGGTGAGTCGGTCAAATTTACACTATAATTACTTTGCAGCTTTAAGTCTTGCTTCAAGAGCAGCAAGCTCGTCGTACATCGTAGCAGGAACTCTTGCTCCGACCTGAGCATAGAACTCCTTGATGTTCTCAACGTCAGCGAGCCAAGAATCAACGTCAACAGTAAGAAGATCCTTAATGGTGTCAAGAGTTACGCCATCACGCCCCTCGATGTTGATGTCCTTTGCGTTAGGAACATATCCGATAGGAGTGATGTCAGCATCGACTTTACCCTCGCAACGGTCAAGTATCCA
>JAGAPH010000061.1 GCA_017623375.1 Clostridia bacterium
CCTCCGGGAGGGAGCTGTCGTCGGAGACGACTGAAGGAGAGTGCGTAGAAATATAATGAAATCTTAACTGTTATGCACGTAGGCTCCTCCACCCGCTTCGCGGGAGCCCCCTCTCGGAGGGAGCCTTATGATGATCATGCGTACACATCAAGCACACCGATAAATCTCAATTTAACACTACAATTTTACGTTCACTGTCCCCAAAAAGCAAAAAAGCGTTATAAATCGGGGCAAAAGCGTCAAATAATCAAGGGACAAAATACAAAGCAAAGTAGGTTCTTATGCAAAACAAATTTACTCAAAAGGCGCAGAACACTCTCAACCGCGCGCTATCCGAGGCGGGAACGCTGGGGCACGCCTATATCGGATCGGAGCATCTTCTACTTGCCCTTGCGCTGGAAAAGGACAGTATTGCCGCCCGTATCCTCTCCGCCCGCGGGATAAGCGCCCCTCTCATAAGAAGCAGTATAATCGGGCTTGCGGGAGAGGGCGAGCGTTGCCGTCCCTCACCTCAGGATATGAGCCCCAGAGCAAAGAGGATAATCGAGTCGTCGGGAAATATAGCCAAGAAAAAAGGGTGCACCTATATAGGAACTGAGCATCTGCTTGCCGCACTCCTCTCCGAGGACGGCTCTATGGGTGCGAGAATAATAGAAGCCGCGGGAATACCCTGCGCCTTGCTTGCTGAGGATCTCTCATCTCATCAAAGCTCTCTTGGCAGTATAGCCAAAAGGGATCAAAAGGAGAGTGACGCAAGCCGCGAGCCAAAGCACAGATCAAGGCTCTCCCCTGCCCTCACCCAATATTCAAGGGATATGACCGAGCTTGCCGCCAAGGGGCAGACCGACCCTACCGTGGGAAGAGACAAGGAGACCGAGCGTATAATACAGATACTCTCCCGCAGAACGAAGAACAATCCCTGTCTTATAGGAGAGCCGGGTGTGGGAAAGACCGCCGTCGTAGAGGGGCTGGCTAAGCGTATTGCCGACAAATGCGTGCCGTCCTGCCTTGACGGAAAAAGAATACTTTGTCTTGATATTCCCTCTATGATAGCGGGCGCAAAATACCGCGGAGAGTTTGAGGAAAGAATGAAGAACGTCATGGCTGAGGCGGCAAAGGATCCAGATATAATCTTGTTCATCGACGAGCTTCACGTAATAATGGGCGCGGGTGCGGCAGAGGGAGCGGTGGACGCCGCCAATATCCTCAAGCCCTCACTTGCACGGGGTGCTATACGCTTAATAGGTGCTACCACGGTCTCGGAATACAGACGGCATATCGAAAAGGATCCCGCCCTTGAGCGCAGATTTCAGTCGGTGCTCATTGAAGAGCCAACTGTGGAGGATACCGTTGAGATATTAAAGGGATTGCGCGCGAAATACGAAAAGCACCACGGCTTGAAGATAACCGACGGTGCTATTGATGCCGCAGTCAGACTATCGGCTCGGTATATAAACGACCGATTTCTTCCAGACAAGGCAATAGATATTATCGACGAAGCCGCCGCAAGAGCAAGCATCGCCGCGTGCGCGTTGTTTCCAGAGATAGCCCCCCTTGAGAAGCAGCTTGAGCAGATACGCGAACAAAGGAACGACTGCGCCTTGTCTCAGGAATACGACAGGGCTGACGAGCTGAAGCAAAAGGAGCTTGACGTCAAGCAAAGACTGGACGCGCTGAGGAGAGAGCAAAAGAAGAAAAAGAACCAAGAGCTCTTTACGCTAAAGGAGGAGCAGGTTGCCGAAATAGTCCGTCTGCAAACGGGTATCCCAGTGAGCCGACTGTTAGGAGACGAGCGAGAGGCTCTGCTGGGGCTTGAGGAGAGGCTGAACGGACGCATCATCGGTCAGCGCGAGGCAGTCTCCTTGGTATGCGGCACTATCCGACGTAGCCGAGTTGGTCTGCGCGACCCCGCAAGACCTATGGGCTCGTTTATTTTTCTCGGCAAAACGGGAGTGGGAAAGACCGAGCTTGCGCTGGCAGTCGCAGAGGAGCTGCTTGGAAGCAAAAGCGCTCTTATACGCTTTGACATGTCCGAATATATGGAAAAGCACAGTGTTTCAAAGCTGATCGGCGCGCCCCCCGGATATATCGGATACGGAGACGGCGGTCAGCTTACTGAAAGAGTACGGCGCAGACCCTACTGCGTGGTGTTGTTCGACGAGATAGAAAAGGCACACCCCGACGTTTTCAATATTCTTCTTCAGATACTTGAGGACGGCAAGCTTACCGACTCTCAGGGAAGAGCCGTGGACTTCCGAAGCACGGTGATAATAATGACCTCAAACGCAGGCGCCTCCGACGATCACCGCGTCACAGGCTTTGTTTCGCAGGCAGACGGAAATAAAGCCCAAAGGGAGCGCATGCTGAGTGCGCTGAAGGATATCTTCAAGCCAGAATTTTTAGGAAGAGTGGACGAAACTGTAGTATTCAACGATCTCGACACCGCCTCTCTTGAGGCAATAGCACAGTCCATGCTCGACGAGCTTTCAGGGCGTGCGCGCGCCATGGGCTATAACCTTTGCTTTGACCCGTCCGTCGCGCACATGGTTGCACTGCAGAGCATTAAGGAAGGATGCGGTGCGAGAAATATACGGCGTATCATCACAAGATACGTTGAGGATAGGCTGTCGGTGGAGATACTCAAGGGCGCTATTCCCCATTCCGACAACGTAACTCTATGCGCCACCGATGAAGCGCTTATCCTCCCCGCTTGATATATCTTCAAATTTTGGTTTATAGGTGTTGTTCGCACAAACCAATTCAAGAAAGTTTTGGTAGTCAAGGCGCGCAGCCTTGCCGACCTCCGCAGAGGTCGGAATACCTCTTTCGTGTAAGAAAATGCAGGGGGGGTGAATTTCAAGCCACATGTGGCTTGAAAGAGGGCACCCCACATGAGGGGGTGCCCTTAATAATACATTATGTTACTGTCAGGAGAAAACCCTCATGGTAGTAACGCTTGCGTTACTTTGTTTTCTCCTCTTTTCATCTGCATGCAGATGAAAATTCATATCTTTCTGCATTTATTGCACGATAGGGGTATTTCGCCGCTTGCGAGCGGCGACAAGGACTCCGCGTCCGAAGTTTCGCTTGCGAAACTTTGCAGTTGAGCTTGCGAAACTTTGCGGTTGAGCTTGCGAAACCTTCTTCACACGCGCCGCCTTTTAAAAAAGCGGGCGAAAACTTTAAAGAGTGGGTTTGTGCCAACACACCAATAAATCAAAATAATCTTTTATATATTATTTTATTCTTTTCACCTTTGCGCTATCGGTGGGTGGAATACGCTTTTTATACGCATCTATCACTGCCGCCGCCTCTTCCGCGCTTTCCGTTGTAAAAATAAAATGCTGCATGGTGATCCCGTTTTTGGCAAGAACGTCCGCTCGGTCAGCCATATAAAACGGAACCGAATTGAATATGATGCTTCTGTGCCTGTAAGCGCGCAGAACGGGAAATTTTATTCCCTTTCTGTCCGTAAGCACTGCCCTTCCGCTCTCGCAGGTCTTGCAGCCGCCTATCTCCTTACCAATGCACTTTTCCGTCACCATGAGCGGCACTCTGCCAAAAACGCAGGTAAGACTCTTGCCGCCTATGTCCCGTATTTGCGCCGAGGTAAGCTCGGGAGAAAGTATATAGTCCTCAAAGCCAAGCTCCTCAAGAAAAGCCGCCGACGCTCCGTTGCAGATATTCAGACGAAGGTCTCCGTGCAGTCTCAGTCCCGACTCTTTAGCAAGATCTGTATGTCCGAGATTTCCCACAAGCACGTGCTCCGCGCCCATGCGCTTTGCCTCTTCAAGCATCTGCTTTATCTCCTGTCGCTCCGAGTCGAATATAACAGGCGGAAAGGCGACGCCGTTCGTATTACCGATATATTTCTCAAGCGGAGTATAGATGATATCAAAAAATCCGTAAGCGCTCTCGGGTATCTCTCTCGGCTCATAGAACATAGCCGAACGCATTCTCCCACGCTTTTCCATGGGCTGCCGAAAGCTTTTATCCCACGAGCCTATGGGCTTTCTTTCATGTCCGTTCTCCGAGCCCAACGCCTCTATTGCCCTGCGCCTCAGCGCATTGAGTGCCGACACGGGAAGCATAAGCCCTCCGTCAAGCTTTATCTCCACGGTTTCCGCCACATAGGGTGTATCGCCAAGCTTCAACAGACTTCTCTTAACGGTCGCCTCGTCTATGGGCGCGGTCCTCGCCGCCTGCGGCACGTCTCCCTGTACTGTAACGGACCTACTGCCGCCATACAAAGAAACCGTAAGCGACACGGGCGTGTCCTTAAGCACAGACATCTGCATTTTTATGGGGATCTTTCTCTTTATTCCTTCAAAGGGCGTAAGCTCTCTCGTTACCTGCTTTGCAGCCTCGGAGCGCACGCCGAGCATACGGCTGCCTATCCGTCCCGTAAAATATCCGTCGGTAAAGCCACCCCGTGAGAACACCGCCTCAAGCTCTTTCATATCCTCTCCCGACGCGGCGCGTCTTTCGTCAAGCAGTCTGCGCCATATTCTCGTCACGTCTCTTACGTACTCGGGCGACTTCATTCGTCCCTCTATTTTCAACGAGCTTATTCCAAGAGCGCAAAGCTCGGGGATATGCTCGGCAAGACTCAAGTCCTTGAGAGATAGCGGATATTCCTGCTTACCGCCCCGACCTCTGTAAGGAAGTCGGCAGGGCTGAGCGCACTCTCCTCTGTTACCGCTACGTCCGCCCACCAGCGAGGAGAACAGACATTGCCCCGAGTGGCAAACGCAAAGCGCACCGTGAACGAACACCTCCGCCTCAAGGACAGATGTATCCACAAACCGCTTTATATCCTCTCTGCCCGTCTCACGGGCAAGCACCATTCTTGAAAAGCCCGCACGGGCAAGCTCCTCGGACGCGTAGGCATTATGTCCCGAAAGCTGAGTACTTGCGTGAAGCTCAATAGGTATGCGTCGCTTTATCTCACAAGCCGCTCCTATATCCGCCACTATCAGCGCGTCCGCTCCGCAAAGATAAGCATACTCAGCCGCGCGGAGAAATCCGTCAAGCTCCCTGTCATATATAAGCGTATTTGCGGCAATATATACCTTAGCTCCATATGAGTGGGCAAGCTCTATTCCTCGCTTAAGCTCCTCCGGTGTGAAATTTTTGGCGTTAATACGCGCGTTAAAGGCAACACCGCCCATATATACCGCATCAGCCCCGCCGTCTATCGCCGCCTCAAGCGCGCGATACGATCCTGCAGGGCACAAAAGCTCGGGAAGCCGCCTTCCCTCTCTTATATCACGTGCGATCGGGTTTGGTATAGCTGCTTCAGCCATACAGGTCAAATTCCGAAGGAACCCGGAACCTGCTTTCTCAGGTCCTCGTTCTCCATCTCAAGCTCCTCTATCTGAGCCTCAGCCAAGGCGAGCTTTGACTCAATAGATTTTATTCTTCTCTGTATCTTTATCTTTTCTGAGCAGTAGTCAAGAGCGCAAAGCAGAGCCGCCTCTGTCTTTGAGCAGTTCTTGCTTGAGGAAATTATCTCTCTCATCTTTCTGTCAACAAGACCCACGAGAGCCTCTACCGCCTCGGGAGACTCCTCACTGATAACGTTCATCTCGATATCCGCTACTCTTATAGTATATTTCTGTCTCATCGGACACCTCCGTCTGTAAATTATATAAATATACATACATTATAATACATATTCTTACTTTTTTAAAGGGGTTTCAAAAAAATTTTACATATAAAGCGAACGCAATCCGTCAAAATTGTGTCAAAAGTGTAACAATCTCTTTTTTCTCTTGACTTGAAGTCGAATTTTTAGTATAATCTTAATTGTCATATCACAGTTTCAGGAGTAAAAATGTATTATATTTGCAGTGCGGGCATTGGCTATATCCTCGGTAGCATAAGCCCATCGTATATCTTAAGCAGATTGAAAAAGGTGGATATCCGTAAGGACGGCACAAAAAATCTTGGCGCGAGCAACACCTTTATGCACTTCGGCACATTCTGGGGAGTATTCGTTATGCTCTTCGACATAATGAAGGCGTTTTTTGCGGTAAAGATATGTCAGCTGATCTTCAATGAGATAGCTATTTCGGGACTTGTGGCGGGCTGTGCATCCGTTCTCGGTCACAACTACCCATTCTACCTCAAGCTCAAGGGCGGTAAGGGTCTTGCAAGCTTCGGCGGTCTTGTGCTCGCCGTAAGTCCGTTGATGTTCCTTATGCTTCTCGTTCTTTGCATAACCGTAGCGTTTATATTTAACTACGGCTGCGTGCTTGCGCTCTCGGCGGCTGTACTGTTCCCTGTGCTGACGGGCTTCCATTTTCAAAGCATCGCCGCATTTCTCATTGCCGCGGTATGTTCTGCAAGCGTTTTCTATAAGCATACCCAAAACATCAAGCGTATCCGCGCAGGCGAGGAGACCAAATTCCGCGCGTTTATCGGCAAATACGTGCTTAAGCTTTCCAAGAAGAAGGATAATTAAATAAGCGTTTTCAAAAAAATGAGCTTCTGTAAAAAGAAGCTCATTTTTTATAATACGATCTCATTTGTCCTTGACTGTCTTTTTCCTGTGGCGATTCTGAATAGTAAGGTAGATAAGATAACCGCAGGCGCTGACAACGGCGGCAACGATAAAAATAACAACCGCAAGCATAAGCTTATTGCTTCCCAGCGCGCCTCCGCCAAGAGTTGACATAACTATTGACGGCAAGCGGGCAAACATAGTGAGAACTATATACAATGGTATGCTCATTTCTGTCATTCCTATAACGTAAGTAAAAAGATCCTTGGGCGTCCCGGGTATAAGGAAAAGTAAAAAGGTCATGGCGTTACGCCGCTTGGGGTCGTTAAGGATCGGAATAGCGTCAATTTTTTCACGGGGATACAGTGACTCCACAAATCTTCTGCCAAGCCTTCGCGCAAGCAATATAGCCACCACACTTCCGAGAAGTATGCCAACGGTACATATGACCGCTCCCATGACACCCCCAAAGGCATATCCCGAGGCTATCTCCAGAAGCTCTCCTGGAATAAGGGCGATAACCACCTGCACTGCACACAAAAGCGTCATTACCACGGCGGCAATAAGATAGTTCTCGTCTACCCACGCCTTTATAGCGTCCGTATCGGAAAATCTCGTTTTGATAAAAATAAAGCCAAGAACGGAAAGCACGCACAGGCACACGGATATCACCGACAGCACAGTAGCGGCGTACCGCTTTGAATAATGCTTGGTTTCCTTAAGCGGCTTGTCCGCAAACAGTCGCTTAACCTTTTCCCGCTTTTTCCCCATTCTATCACTTCCTTTTCTCGGTTTACTTAATTATTATACCACATATTTTTACGAATTAAAACGGACTTCACCAAAAAAACATATTTTTTGTTCAAAGAAGTAAAGAAATATCTTCAAATTGGGATTTATATGTCTGTTTGGTGTGTTCGCACACCCCCAAAACTGTAGGGACCGGCGTCCTCGACGGTCCGTTCTATGCGACAGTGTAACTATTGAAAATTATATAAATTTCACTGTGTTTTGGGCGGACCGTCGAGGACGCCTGTCCCTACAACAAAGAGAGTGCGAACATAGATTATAAACCCACCGACAAATCAAAATTTGAAGGAATATC
>JAGAPH010000062.1 GCA_017623375.1 Clostridia bacterium
AGCCTGCGTGCATAACGGTTAAGATTTCATTATGTTTTGACGCACTCTCCCTCAGTCAGCTTCGCTGACAGCTCCCTCCCGGAGGGAGCCTTATGAAGTAAGTGCTAATATAGCGAACACATCGCTAAATCCCAATTTGAATGACAAACAAGAAAAAGCAAGGAGCCTTGTGTAAGCAGGGCTCCTTTTAATATGAATATTTATTTTTTCGCTCTGTATTCGCTGGGGGTCATCTTCATTTGCTTGAAAAAGGCACGGTTGAATGTGCGCAGTGTATTAAAGCCTACTATGTCGCTGATCTCGGTTATGGATTTGTCAGTCTTTTTCAGGTACTTGCAGGCATTTGAAACTCTCAGTGAGTTTATGTAATCGTTAAAGCCCATGTGAAGCTTACTGCTCATGATATGCGAGATATAATATTTGCTTATATGAAGCTCTTTTTCAAGCATGTCCAGGGACAGGGGCTTGTCGGAATTGTTTATGCAGTAATTTAGTATAGCGCCGAGAACATTGTATTCCTTTGACTGTATGTCTCTCAGCTCCAGATTTTGCAAGAGCTTGCCGAAAAACGAGAGCAGATATCCTCTGAGGATGGCGTCCTTATACTGCTCGTCTCCGTAATAGCTTTTCGATATCTTTTCGGCAAGGTAGGAAAGCTCGGGGTCAAGGGCGCCGCCTCTTATAAGATTTGATGCGGGAATGCTTGAGATGAACTGCTTTGTAAATTCCGAGATTATATCGGGATTAACTATCATCAATATGTATTTTTCACGCTCCACCGTATCAAAGCGGTGTATCTGATTGGGAAATATTATCATAATATCACCCTCACTCAAGTCGTAGACAGCGCTGTCAACCGTTACCTGTGTGCGTCCGCTTTTTACCAGAGCAAGCTCGATATGATAGTGAAGGTGGGAGGTATATCCAAGCGTTTTTTGAGAGAATTCCGAATCACGGCAATAAAAATCGTCTCTCTTGTTTTCATATTTCATACGAATATCCTCCTTGGTTTGCTTTTATATATTATATCACAATAATTGTCTCGTTTCAAGCAGTTTGCGCAAATTTTGACGAATTGCACATAATACGAGTGGAAATACTATGTAAAAAGGCAGGAGGCGCGATATGAGGATATTATTGCTTACGGGACAGATGCACAACGGAGGCGCGGAGACCCACGTGTATGAGCTTGCGCGTGCGCTCACAAGGCGCGGGCATGAGGTGACGGTGGCGTCGTCCGGCGGGAGGCTTGCCCACGCGCTTGAGAGGGACGGGATAACACACTGTACTCTTCCGCTTGACAGAAAGAGCCCTTTCGCTTTGGCAAAGAGCTTTTCGGGACTCATGCGACTTACCGAGGAGAAAAGCTTTGATACAGTCCACGCCCATTCGCGGATAGCCGCTCTTGTAGCGTCTTGGATATGCCAAAGAAGAGGACTGCGTCTTGTCACAACCATTCACGCCCATTTCTCGACCAACAGGCTGTTGCACGGGCTGTCCCGTTGGGGGAACGCGGTGATAGCCGTAAGCCACGACCTTTACAGCTATCTGCTCTCTTACGGACAAAACGCTCCCATTGAGCACATTCATGTTATACCAAACGGAGTGGATACGGATGCTTTTTGTCCGGCGGGCGGCAAGCCGTCGGACAAATTAAAAATATCATTTTTGAGCAGGCTTGACGGAGATTGCAGTGAGGCTGCGTATGCGCTTTGCCGAATTTCTCATGAGCTTACGGCGAGATACGGGGACGTGGAGATAGTCATAGGCGGCGGTGGAGATGCTCTTGAGGATATAAAGCGGACGGCTGAGGAGATAAACAAACAGGAGGGCAGGGAGCTTATACGCACTGTGGGAGAGGTGGCGGACACAGTTACCTTCTTTCAGTGCTCAGACGCTTTCGTGGGGGTATCGAGAGCGGCACTTGAGGCAATGTCCTGCGCAGTGCCTACTGTGCTTGCGGGAAACGAGGGCTTTCTTGGGGTGGCTGAGGGGGACGCCTTGGAGCGTGGAGAGCAAACGAATTTCTGTTGCCGTGGTTGTGGAGAGATCAAGGACAGAGCGTTGCTTCAAGCTCTGTGTAATATACTCGACCGCACGTTGGAGCAAAGGCAGGCATTGGGGAAGGAGCACAGAGAATACGTGCTCAGATACCATTCTATAGACGCGACCTGCGCCATGACCGAAAAGGTTTACCGAAGCTCCATTAACACGTGGACTAATGGGGGCGGCGGAGTATTGCTATGCGGATATTACGGATACGGGAACATGGGGGACGATATGCTTCTTCTCGGAGCAATAGAGCGGGCAAGAAAAAGCTTTAAAGGTGTGCCAATATGCGCGCTGACGGAAAAAGGAAGAAAAGACGGCAGACGCTTTGGCATAAGGTGCGCGAGGCGCTCTCGGATATTGACTGTTATGAGAGAGATGAGACAGGCGGATACAGTGGTGTTTGGCGGTGGAACGCTGCTCCAGAATACCACGTCAAGGCGCTCCTTGGGGTATTATCTGTTTTTATTGAGATACGCGCAGAGTAAGGGAAAACGGGTGGAGCTATGGGGCAACGGCGTGGATAACGTCAGCGGAGAGGCGTGGCGCTATCGGACGGCGACAGCTCTTTCCCGTTGCCATTACGTTGGCTTGAGAGACAGGGCGTCACTGTTGCGGGTAAATGAGCTTATCTCACAGTATGGCTTGAAATTACCACCGACGGTGGTTGAGCCCGATCTTGCTATGAGGGAAATATCCGAGGAGCGAGGGAGAGTGGAGCATATACTTGACCGACTTGGTGTGGCGCGTGACAGAAAAACGGCAGTGGTGGCGCTGCGAGGAGTGGAAAAGAAGGGATACGTGGTGGCGCTTGAAAAGTGGGTACGAGCGCTTGCCGCTGAGGGGATCATGCCTATATTTGTGGTCATGTACCCACGTCAGGATCTTGAGATGTGCAAAAGACTTGCGTACGATTGCGGCGGGGTTCTTGCCTACCCCATAAGTCCATCGGACGTTATGGCGCTTATGCGGCGCTCGTCCATCGTTTGCGGTATGAGATATCACGCCCTCGTGTTCGCTTATTCCGTGGGCGTTCCCTTCGTTGGCTTCGGCGCTGAGCCCAAAATACAAAGCTTCTGTAATTCCCACGGCGGCGTGTATTTTACTGAATTGTTTTGAGGAGTTAGTTTGTGGGGGGATTTTTTGGGGGAACTTCTTTCGCAGAAGTTCCCCCAAACCCCTTCAAGAACCTAAAAAATTATTTATTAGGCTGTACCAGTATAGTTTGTTCGTATATTTACGAATTTTCTAAGGTGAAAACTCGCACGCGCTATCTCGCTTAGCGAGTTTTATTTTTATGGGTAAATATTATTTTGAGCAGGACATATAAATTGTTCTCCCAATTTTTTAAATAAAAATGGAACTCGGTAAGCGAGATAGCGCGTCCGAGTTCCTACCTTATGAGATACTTTAAATTACCCACAAACAATATTGAAATAACTTAATAAATAATTATTTAGGTTCTTGAAGGGGACGTTTCCGAGCGCGCCCAGTGGGCGATCAAGCGAGGAAAAAGGAGTGGCAGCGTTCGGCGATTGGCGAGCAAGCTTGCTTGCGATGACAGAGACGTTAAACGCAACAGGCAAGGGAAACTTCTGCGAAAGAAGTTCCCCCAAGAAAAAAACCAATACAAACTAACTATTAGCCCACTCAATAAATTTATAGCTGTCAAGTATCTGAAAATACTTGGCGAGGCGTTCATAGAGGGGGTGTGCTTTTTCACCGAAATGCTCGTCAACAAGCTTGCCGAGGTCAATAATAGATAACTCCCCGTCGAGGAGCGGCCAGAGAAAGCTTCCCATCTCGTCAAGGTGGATATGAGAGACCTTGGGCTTTTTGAATAGTACCTGCGCGATCCTGTTGAATACGCCCTTGTTGTCGATGTCGAGAGTGACGAGCCCCTTGTCGTCCTGCGACCACCGCAGATGGGGCGCTCGCATGGGGCGGCGTTCAAGGTAGTTTTCGGAGATAACGTTTTTCTTTTTCTTCATAATTATTTCTTAGATTTGCGCTTCTTCCATACGGAGAACTTAAGCAGAGAGAGTATAACAAGTCCGAACACTACAAGACCCGAAATGCTTGCAAAGGGTTCGGGGAGGTTGATGTACTCGGAAATGTCAATAAGCTGATCAAGACCGAATACGGCTAACAGAGCCAGCAATATTCCGATGAGTCCCTCGCCCGCGATCATACCCGAGCAGAAGAGGATACCGTCGTTGATGATACCCTTCTTTTCGTTCTCCTCACGCTTCTTCATCTTGTCGAATACAAGACGTACTATACCGCCCACCATGATACAAGCGTTGAGCTGTACGGGGAGGTAGATACCGATAGCGAAGGGAAGAACGGGGATACCCACGATCTCTGCGACGATAGCGATGAACACGCCCGTGAACACAAGTCCCCAAGGCAGATTGCCATCCATAACGCCCTCAATGATCATCTTCATAAGCGTTGCCTGAGGAGCTGCAAGCTCCTGCGAGCCAAAGCCCCACGCGCTGTCAAGGAGATAAAGCGTTCCGCCGATAGCCAGCGCCGCTGCAACAACACCGATAATTTCACCGATCTGCTGCTTCTTAGGCGTTGCTCCCAGGAGATAGCCTGTCTTGAGGTCCTGAGAGGTGTCACCCGAGATAGCCGCAACTATACATATGATAGAGCCGATAGCGATAGCGCTTCTCATACCGTGCGCGCCGCCGTCACCTGTGATCTTAAGTATAACAGTAGCTATCAGCAGAGTAGCGATAGCCATACCCGAAACGGGGTTGTTACTGCTTCCTACAAGACCTACCATTCTCGAGGAAACGGTAGCGAAGAAGAAACCAAAGATAACGACTATTACCGCGCCGAGAAGGCTTACGGGGATAGCGGGAACCAGCCATACGAGAAGCGTGAGTATAGCGATAGCGATAAGCACGAGCTTCATGCTGAGGTCACGAGCGGTACGGGATGAGTCAAGAGACTGACCACCCTTCATGCTCTTTATGGAATCGCGGAAGGTTCTTACGATAAGGGGAAGCGACTTGATAAGGCTGATGATACCGCCTGCCGCGAGAGCGCCAGCGCCGATATAACGGATATACGAGCCCCAGATAGCGGAAGCACCGCCTGCGGCGAACATAGCGCCTATGGTCTGCGTACCGGGGTAGAGGATAGTCTCAGCGCCGAAAAGGACGATAAGGGGAATAAGAACCAGCCAGCTGAGCACACCGCCCGAGAACATGTAGGAGGATATCTTAGGACCGCAGATGTAGCCCACGCTCATTACGGCGGGGTATATCTGAGTTCCTATCTCTCCCGCATAGCCCTTGACTCTGAGAGATATCTCCCCGGGTACTGCCTTGATGCCGTCGATGATGAACTTAAAGAGTGCGGCAAAGCCCATGCCCGCGAATACGGTGGAGGCGTTGGAACCGCCCTCCTCACCTGCAAGAAGGACCTCTGCGCAAGCAGTTCCTTCGGGATAGGGAAGAGTACCGTGCTCTCTTACGATAAGCGCGTTACGAAGGGGAACCATAAAGAATACACCGAGGAGTCCTCCGAGAAGGGCGATGAGAGTGATCTCAATGATACCAGGCTTGTCCATAGTGCCCTCAGCCGCCCACAGGAAGAGTGCGGGGAGGGTGAAGATAGCGCCGGCGGCAACGGACTCACCTGCCGAGCCGACGGTCTGAACGATATTACTTTCGAGAATTGAGTTTTTGCGCATGATAACGCGGATAACGCCCATAGCGATAACTGCGGCGGGGATAGATGCGGAAACAGTCATTCCCACGCGCAATCCGAGATAAGCGTTTGCGGCACCGAATATGACCGCAAGCAGGATTCCCATGATCACCGAGGTGACTGTTATCTCGGGAGTGATCCTTTCAGCGGGGATATACGGCTTAAAATTTTTCTGATTGTCCATAATAATCTCCGTTTCTTTTTGTTGTATTTTTTGCTAATCATGTAATTATAACATATTTAAAACAAAAAAGCAATATTTTTGACGATATTTGTTAATCTGTAAGAATATTACATCATGTGTTAATTAAACGGGGCTGTCTCAAATGCTTTTTTATCGTACTTGAGACAGCCCCGTTTTAACTGCTTTGTCACTACGTCGGAGTCAGGCGTTGATATATTTAAGAAAGATACACGTACCTTCCTCCATTTCTCGGCTGACTGTATCGGCGTTTTTATATATTTTACCCGTAAATGTGTCTTGACAGTCAGTCTTTTGCTCAAACGTGACATCTATGCGCATTTTCTTTTCGGAAAGAACGTAGATAAAGCGGTTGTCGGTATGTACCACACAGTAAGGGGGTGCGTATAGGTGGACACCCGCATGGTCAAGAAGCCCTCGCATCACTTCCACCGTAACGTCGCTTGGCATGGCGCTCAGTATGTGCGTCCGCCCGTCAAGGGTACGCTTTGCCATTTTTATTCTTCCGTCAGAATAGTAGTCTATGGGAGTTATTTCCTTGTTGGGATCGATATACAAAAGAGGGAAGCAGGAGTCCTTATGCTCTTGTGGCTTGTCCGAAAAATATTCCTCTGCTTTAAATCCCGTAAGTCGGCGGATGTTATCAAGACCAAATGAGCCGTCCTCTCCGTTTATTATACCCGCCGCATAGTTCCATATGATGTGGCAATCCTCAGACGTCTTTTTAAGGATATCCTTAAGCTTCTCATGATCCTCGTAAAAGGCGTTGAGAAATACTATCACCTTGTAGGCGGACAGATCCAATGATGCAAGGTCAGCGGTGCGGTAATAATCTATGGGCACACCGCATTCCTTTATGATAGAGCCCGTGTAGTTGACGGTAGCGTCGTGGAGCGCGTAGTTGGGGCGCATGCGGTGCATGACGTTCTCGTTTATCACCACCAACACCTCTGCCACACTCTTTTGTCTGTCTTTTTCAAGATAGAGCTGCTTTGATGTGCTGTTCAGAAGCTGCACCTCGTTCTGTATCTCCTCACTGTCAAGCCAGCCACCGCCGAGATCCATCCACCAATAGCCCTGATGAAAGACCACGTTCTTGGTAAATTCCCGCCAATAGACGGCTCGCGTTTGATCGATATTCTTTGCGGGAGCGTTCCTTGAGCCCTTCGCGTCGCAAAGGTGGGTGCGGTTGTCAAGCTCGTCAAGGAAAAGCTTTTTGCGATTTATAGAATTTGGAACGGACTGACCGAACCCAGGCTCGGTAGGCCCTATTCTTGTGTAGCCCTTGGGAGCGGATATGAAGTCTACGTAAGGGGAATTCAGCAGACGGTCAAAGCCCGTGTGTTGGGTGTTGGCGCAAACGCTGGGCTCGGAGATATAGCCGTGAAATACGCCCGTTACCTTTTGGGGAACAATATCCTTTACCACCTTGCAGAGAGTCTCCACCGCGTCCATATTTACGTCGCGCGTAAATTCGGAGTAGAGGATACATCTCTCGTCGCGGGGAGAGACGTAAAACAGTTGCTCAAGCGTGGGTGCACCAACGTGAAATTTGTTATGAGGTACGGGACTGTCGCCTATGAAAAAGCGCTCCTCAACGGGCGGAATATCCGTATATGTCTTTCCGTGCTTTGCCGCGTATTCAATAAACGCTTTGGTGGCGTTTATGCCGTAATCACCCTTGTGTCGGGGATTTGTGTCCCATGAGCCCCATTGAGAGGTCTCTCCCGACGTTCCGTATGCGATATGATAGCCGATGATCCTGTCCGCCCATTTTGAGCCTTCAATATGCAGAACAAAGCGGCGAAGCGCCTCAGATGCGTCCTTCAGCCATTGTCTTGAGGAAAAGCTCTGCTGGGCAATGAGGTCGGTTGACCTTGTGGGGTGTGAGCCGTGGCTTGGTGTTCCTATCATGTTCTGTATTTCTTTTCGCGTGCGCGGACCGCCCGCATACACGAAAACGTCGTCGGGGTGCGCGGCGCACCAGCCCTCGGGAACATTTACCTTGACACGGGGGAGAAAGACTATATCGGGAGCGGTTGAAAAAAGAAGCTCAAGCAAACGGTCTGTTTCAGCGTAATCAAAGGTGTCGGGAGCTACCCAACCCGAGGGAATGACGCTTGAATGTACGACTATGCCCTTGTCGAAAAGAGCCTTGTGCCTTTGCGCGTTGGCGGTGTGCTTTTGCCAGTCTCCCTGCTCGTATTCAATTCCGAACCGGTCCAGAAGATAGGATTTTCACGAAGAAATTCAATTCTTTCCTCTACACTTTTAAATTGCATTTTTGCCTCCTGAAAATGGCGAAGTCAACCTTAGCCTGTCAATTATTTGTTTTCTTTGGCTCTGTTATGTGTCACTTTAAAGATGTAGTATAGACCGAAGTCATTATATCATATATTTTCAAGCCTTTCAATAGAAAATACAAAAAAATGACACCGCAAACGGATAAATATTTGCGATGTCATCAGCTTATTAAAATTTTAAGAGGAACCCTCTTGCGGTTCCCAAAATCGCAATGCGTCTTGGAGCGACGCGCGATTTTGACCGCTGCGCAATAAACGTCTTCACTTGATCCGCCGCAGGCGGCGTGAAGCCGTTTATTCCCATTCTATCGTCCCAACAGGCTTAGGCGTCAGGTCGTAAAGTACACGGTTGATGCCTTCCACCTCTGCGGTTATTCTTGCGGTTATCTTATGGAGAACGGCGTAGGGGATCTCTTCGATAGTCGCGCTCATTGCGTCCTTTGTATTTATGGCGCGGATTATTGCAGGCCAGCCCTCGTAGCGGCTCTCGTCCTTAACGCCTACGCTCTTGATGTCGGGTACTACCACGAAATACTGCCATACCTTCTCTGCAAGACCGTTCTTGTCAAACTCCTCGCGCAGTATTGCGTCTGCCTCGCGGAGCGCGTGCAATCTGTCACGGGTGATAGCACCGAGACAACGTACTCCGAGACCCGGGCCGGGGAATGGCTGACGGTAGACCATAGCGTGAGGAAGTCCAAGCGCCTCGCCTACTACTCTTACCTCGTCCTTGAACAGAAGCTTGATAGGCTCAACAAGCTGGAACTTGAGGTCCTCGGGAAGTCCGCCCACGTTGTGGTGAGACTTTACTGCCTTTTTGCCCTCTGCCTGCTTGATGCTTTCAAGTATGTCGGGATAAATTGTGCCCTGTGCCAAAAACTCAACGCCCTCAAGCTTACGAGCCTCGTCAGCGAAAACCTCAATGAACTCCTTACCGATTATCTTTCTCTTTCTCTCGGGATCGGAAACACCCGCAAGAAGATCGAGGAATCGGTCTGTGGCGTCAACGTAAACGAGGTTTGCGTCAAGCTGCTCCCCGAATACCTTAATAACGTTCTCGGATTCATTCTTACGCATGAGTCCGTGATTTACGTGAACGCATATCAGCTGCTTGCCGATAGCCTTTATAAGAAGCGCGGCAACGACTGAGCTATCAACTCCGCCCGAAAGAGCAAGAAGAACCTTTTTGTTTCCTACCTGTTCGCGCACCGCATGAACCTGCTCGTCTATAAATGATTTAGCAAGCTCGGGGGTGGTGATACGCTTCATATCATCGGGTCTTTTGTTTGTGTCCATTTGTTTATCCCTCCAAAATAGTAAGAATATTTTACTTTGATTATAATTATATACCTTTTTTATTTTGTTGTCAAGAAAAATACATTTAGCGACCGAATTTTTCCCATTTTAACAATTTACAAAGTTATTTTCACCCCAAAATGCAAAAAAATAACGTAAATTGTTGCTATATATCACGTTGAATGATTGATTTTTGATTTGTCGGGGTGTTGATGGGAACGGACGACCCTCTCCCGATAAACACCGATTCATTTGCTGCTTTCAAGATCAACGGGACACAATTACTTATGGTAATGTGTTCCTTTAAGTATATTGAAGCCTCTGTATATTGCCTCAAGGAGTATAACGCGCATGAGCTGATGGGGGAAGGTGAGCCTTGAGAAGGACAGGCGCAGGTCGCAGGCGCTTTTGACGGACTCGTCAAGCCCGTGAGAGCTTCCGATGACTATACAAACCTCGCCGTGTGTGGCTGACACGTCTCCCAGCTTCTCGGCAAGCTCCTCCGAGGATAGCTGACGTCCCTCAACGCACAGAGCTATTTTATAAGCCCGTCTCGGCATTTCGGCGAGTATCCTTTCCGCTTCCTTTGAGAGGGCGTTATTTATCTCAGATGCCGACGGTGAGTCGGGCAGCTTTTCTTCCTTGAGGTTTGTCTGACTGAGCTTGCAGAAAGCGCTCAGCCTTTTTTCATATTCCGCCGCCGCGTCTCGCAGATAGGCTTCCTTCAGCGTGCCGACGGTGATGATCTTTACTCCTACCATATCACACCTCTGCTTTTACGATACAAAGCTCCGTGGGCTCGTCGGGGGACGCCACGCGGATAGCCACGCTCGCGTCGGACACGGCACTGTGTATCTCGTCGAAGGCAAGCTCGGGCTGATTGTTCTCACGGCTGAGATGCGCTAAAATAAAGCCCCTCGTGCCCGTCTGGGCAAGCCTTGCGGCAAAGGCGGCACACTCTATATTTGAAAGATGTCCTTTTCTTGACCGTATCCTCAGCTTGAGGTCGTAAGGGTAGGGCCCGTCCATGAGCATCTGCTCGTCGTGGTTTGCTTCAAGCACTACCGCCTCGCAGCCGAACAGTCCCTCGCAAACGCTCTCGGAAACGTAGCCTATGTCGGTAGCCACGCCGAGAACGCGCCTTTGCTCTCCGTCGGAGAACTCAACGCGATAACCAACGCTCATTCTGCTATCGTGAGGTGTGCGGAAGGAGCTGACGGTAATGTCGCCCACCTGCTCGGAAAAAACGGTGTCGTGTCTTACGAGGCAGGAGTGGACGGCGGAGTCGGGATCTCTGTCGAATTTCTTTGCCGACGTATCGGTCATATGTATTGGAATGTGATATTTTTTGGAGAGTGTTTCAAGAGCCGATACGTGATCGCAGTGCTCGTGAGTTATAAATATGGCGCTGATATGCTCTATTCCCGAGCCTATCTCGCAAAGCTTCGAGCAGAGCGTGCGCGCGCTCTTGCCCGCGTCAATAAGTATACAGGTGTTACCCGAGGAGAGGAATGTGCAGTTTCCCTCTGAGCCTGAGTAAAGCGTGGCAAATCTTGGCGTACTCATATTCCAAGCAGCTCCTTTACCAGAGGCAGGGCGAACAGCTCAAGAATGTCGAAGATGAATGTAAAGGCAAAGGCGAAGATAAGTATCAACAGGGGGCGGGACTTGCGAAGCCTTTGCTTGCCGTCCTCTATAAACTCAGCCTTTTCCTCCTCTGTCATGGTGTCGGGGAGCATCTCGGGTGTAAGCCCCATTCTGGAGAAGCCTCTGTTATAGATCACGTAGGTGAATATCACAACGGTCGCCACCGCCATATAGATTCCAAGAACGATCTCAAAATAGTAGAAATTGATAAGGTATCTGTACAGGCAGAATATGACCATAGTGACGGCTATGGTGATAAGCAGACGGCAGACGTTTCTTGCGGCAGTTTTTTTATCCATTTTTGATACTGCCGCGGTATTTTCTACCGCGGCAGGTCTTTTTTTGCGTTTTTTATTTGACATGATCAGAATACTTTCACAGCGCCTACGGGACGTATGCGGAGGACTATGCACTTGCCCTCGCCGAATACAGAATCCATGAGCGCGCGGTAGCCCTCCACCTCAGAGGAGGGAACGAAGCTCTGTATAGTTCCCGCAAAGCCGCCGCCGTGAACACGCCAAGCCGCCTTCTTGCCGCTGAGGTAGCCCTCGGCAAGGCAGAGTGCCAATGAGAGTCCCTGCTCGGAGAGATTTTTTGAGGTGTAAACGTTCTGCAGGTAGCAGAAGGAGGAGCGTCCCGAGGCGATCACCTCGGTAAAGAACGCGTCAAGGTCGCCCTTAAGCAGTGCTGCCTTCTGAGCTGCCACTCTCTCGTTCTCATTGAGGAAGTGGAAGGCACGGAGTATTGCTCTGTCGCCAACCTTTTCGCGGAGCGCGGGGATCTCCTTGATAAGTGCGTCCTTATCGATCTCGCGGAGCACCTTCTTGCCAAAGTGAGCCGCAACCGCCTTCATCTCAGCGGGAACGGAGGCATAGTCGTCGGTAAGATCGGCGTGGTTTCCGCCCGTATTTACGATGCAGAGGTTATAGCCCTGTGCGGAAAGGTCAAAATCGACCTTGTCAATAATGGGTGCGGAAGGGTCAGCAAAGTCGATAGCCACGATACCGCCCACGGCGCAAGCCACCTGATCCATAAGACCGCAGGGCTTTCCGAAGAACACGTTCTCGGAATACTGAGCCAGCATAGCTATTTCAACGTTATCGACCTTTCCGTCGTTATACATATGGCTGAGGATATTTCCCACCATGTCCTCGAATGCGGCGGAGGATGAAAGTCCCGATCCCTTGAGAACGTTTGAGGTGGTATAGGCGTCAAAGCCGCCAATGGCGTGACCGTTCTTGACAAAGCCCGCGCACATACCCGCGATGATGGACTCGGACGTACCGAACTTTTCCTCAACGGGAGCGGTATATACGGCAGTATCTACCACGTCCTCGGGGAAGCCCTCACTCTTTATGCGGATAACGCCGTCGTCGCGCTTTGCGGCAACCGCGATGATATCAAGATCGATGGAAGCGGCAACCACGCAGCCGTGGTTGTGGTCGGTATGATTACCCGAAAGCTCGCTTCTTCCCGCAACGGAGAAGAGGGAGATATCGCGGTCGCCGTAGATCTTTTCAAATTCGTCGATAGCGGCGGAATATCTCTTTTTCTGAAATTCAAGAGCCGCTTCGCCGTAGATATAGGTGAGAGTCTTGTCAAGAGCTCCAGAATTTATTTGTGCTTTGGTCATAGACGTGTTCATAATAAACCTCCAATGAATTGATTACATAACATTACAAATACTATTATATCATTTTACCGATATTTGCGCAATAGATTTTTTATGAATTTTTTATTATTTTTGTACACTTATCTATTGAAAAAAGCGTAGGTGTGTGGTAAAATAAAATTAAGTTACGGTCAATGATCATTTTTTCAAATTTTGGTTTATCGGGGAGCTTGTGGGAACGGACGACCAATGGTCGCCCCTACGAATATGATTTCGTGTGCGTTACTTATCTCCCCGCTAAATCACAATTTGACATGATTGGAGCATTTAATGAGCTATTTTAAAAAATTTGCCGACTTTTGCTCGGGCTTTGCCGCCTTTACGGCGCTGATATATCTTTTCAGGCAATATATGACCTTTACTCCCCACGAGGAGACAGAGGGAAGCCTTGAAAAGCTCAAGCAGTTTTTTTCAAAGACCGATGAGTACGACAATTTGCTGCTTTTGATACTCGCGCTGTTTTTTGTCGCATCGGTGCTTTCAAGCCGACTGTTTGCAAAAAGACTTAGCTTTATCCCCGTTGTCACCGCTCTGCCGCCTCTGCTTCTTGCGGTTGACATGATAAAGGCAGAGTACATCAAGGAATACCCCATGCTTTACGTTTTGTTCGGCGCTCTTGGCGTGATGGCGGCTATATACGAATGTGTGCGCATGGACAGAGCCGATTCCAAGCGGCGGAGCGCCATAGCCGTTAAGGTCGTGTCGCTTTTTACGGCGGCGTTCTGCTATTACGTTTATAAAAAGACCGAGGAGCTTTCCCTGATCTCCTATGACGGTCCTGAGTTTAATCCCTTCGAGCGTGAGCTCAGGCTTTACGGCGGAGACATGGATATAAAGCTTTTATCCACCGCCGCGCTTATTTATCTCGTACTGACGGTCATCAGTATTTTGCTGACGGACATATATTTTATTGACGCCATACTTTCAGTTGGCCCTGCCGTGTGGTTGATATACCTGTGGAATGCGGAAAAGCTGACGGTACACCCCGAGCTTATAGTGACTCTTGCTCTGTGTACTCTTGCGGTGCGCACAGTTCCCGCATTTTCGGGAAAGGCAGTGAAGCTCAGACCTAACTAACACATATAAGAAAGGATATTGTTATGAAAAAATTTTTATCATTGATGCTTGCGGTATTACTTCTTGGGAGTTCCTTTATTATGGTCTCCTGCGACGATATGATGGACGGAATAGTAGACGAAAATTCCGTCGGCAGCGAGCTTGCCGACTCTCAAACGACCGATGACGAGACCACGCCAACGCTTGACCCCATGAAGATGGAGGCAGCGGAGCTGTTTGATATCATAAGAGAGAGCGTTGCGGACATAGAGGATAACTATACCACATTGGCAGAGCAGCAAATAAGCACGGTAAACGAGGGCGTGGCTGTAACCATGATGCAGAGCGTTACCGTTAAGGTGGACGGCAAGAACGTATATTTTTCCACCGAGGGTGTTGAAGATGCCGAAATTGAATATTGGTATTTTGACGGCTTGTGCTACATGGATTTCATGGAGCGTAAGATAAAGTATGCGGTGGATACCGACGAGATAGACAGCGAGCTTGCGGGTATGGGAATAGGCACGGAGGCGGGTATCACCGCTATTCCCGCGGAATGGCTGAATGACGTAAGGACCAAGCGGGACGAAAAGGGCTTTTATCTTGAGGTCGAGGTAAGCGGAGAGAAGTTTTCGCAGATATACAGTGCTATGGGACTTGGCGGAGAGATAGTCGGAGACGTAAATTACAAGATATACTTTGACGGTGATTTCTATCCCATATCCGAGGTAATGGAATATGATATGCTTATGGAGGGCTTTAACTTCAAGGTGTTGTCCGAGCAGAAGATAGTGGACGTGGGTACTACGAAGGTAAGCGTTCCCGTCAATGCCTCCGAGTTTGTGGATATGTCAGAAGAAGTAAACGAAAGCATAAAGGGCTGAAAACGGAGAAAGAGCGGAGTCGTCAGAACGACTTCGCTCTTTTTTCTTTTACGCGTTGATATTCAAATTTTGATTTATAGGTGGGTTTACAATCTGTGTTCGCACTCTCTTGATTGTAGGGACCGTGCGTCCAATTCCGCTACGCTACATGACTGTCCGCCCTAAACACAGTGAAATTTATATAATTTTCAATAGTTACATTATCACCAAGAACGGACCGTCGAGGACGCCGGTCCCTACAATTTGTGTGGTGCGTTTATATCGGACACCCCGATAAAACCCAATTTACAATTCCAGAAGCTCCTTGGGGCTTTGAGTGAAATTGAGGACGTTGCCGCTTTCGTCTATTGCTATCATATCCTCAATGCGGCAGCCGTATTTTCCCTCAAGGTATATTCCGGGCTCGACGGTTACCACGTTTCCTCGACACAACACGCTGTCCCCGTCAGCTCTTTGAGAGAGCGAGGGGGACTCATGGATATACATACCAACGCCGTGACCGAGAGAATGTCCGAAGCATTTGCCGAAGCCTGCATCGGTGATGATATCACGCGCTATCCTGTCCGCCTCTCGGCAAAGTATACGCTCGTGTATTTTCTCAAGGGCGGCTCTCTGCGCCGACAGTACGGTGTTATAGACCTTTTTCATTTCATCGTCGGCTTTGCCTATGACCACGGTGCGGGTCATGTCCGAGCAATAGCCCATGTATTTCGCTCCAAAGTCCATAGTGAGAAATCCGTGGGAAAGCTTTTTGTCCGCGGGGACTCCGTGAGGCAGGGAAGAGGACTTGCCGCTTACCGCTATGGTGTCAAAGGCGGTAGACTCCGCGCCCATTCGCCTCATGAAAAATTCAAGCTCCAGAGCCACGTCACGCTCGGTGACGCTTGGGGAGATAAAGCCGAGTATGTGCTCAAAGGCGGCATCGGTTATCCGCTGAGCCTTGTCTATAAGCTCAAGCTCGTAGGGAAGCTTTACCGCTCTTTGGGTGCGAAGCATTTCCGACGCGCCCGTGGCAAGAGTGATCCCCGACATTTTTTCGGACATCTTTGTAAACTGCGCGCAGGAAAGACTTGCGTCCTCTATGGACACCGTAAGAGCGCCGCCTTGTCGTAAAAGCTCGTAAAGCGCCGTAAGCATGTCACAGTCGGGCATTATGACCTCAAAATCCTTAACACACGCCCGTGCCGCCTCGATATATCTGAAATCGGCAAGAAGGTACGCCTTATGTGGAAATATCAGAAGATACCCGTCGGTGTAGTCAAAGCCGCAAAGATAGCGGATATTAAGCTCGGAGGATATTATAGCCGCGTCCGCGTCCGTGGAGGCGAGTGCGGACTGAAAGCGTGAGAGCTGCGTCATGCCTTACCTCCTGCCTCAAGCCACATGCGCTTCATGGCGAGAGCGTCGTCGGACATAGTGCCGTCAGACTCGCAGATTATTCTTGGGGCAACACCCTCCTTTATTATCGCCTCGGCAAGAGGCTCAAAGTCGGGACCGTAAACCGTATCCGAGAAGGTCAGGTGTTTTTTTTCACCCTTTGAGGTAAACTCTATCTTTGAAAAATGGCAGTGCAGATTGTAGGCGTACTCGTCTCCGAGGGACGAGCCGATGGTGTCGAATACTCTTCTGTAGCTGTCGCAGTCGGGGAAATGACCGCCGATGTGGCGCGCGTTGAGATGACCGAAGTCCACAACGGGGTGGTATTTGGGCGAGATGCGGCAAAGCTCGATGACCTCCTCAAGAGTTCCGAGCTGATTTACCTTTCCCATGGTCTCAAGTCCCATGCGTATATCGGTTTCGCCATTGACCTCAAGATTTTTCTCAAGGGTGTCTGCCGCAAGGCGCATTGCCTCCTCGCGGGAGATGGTGGCGGCACTGCCCGTGTGTATGACTATAGTGTCCGCGCCCAGAAGCTCCGAGGCGGCAAGAGAGCGGCTGATATAGTCGATGCTCTTCAGACGCTTTTCCTCCTCAACTCCCGAAAGCGAGATAAAATAGGGGGCGTGTAGAGACATGAGTATTCCGTGCTTTTTTGCTTCCTCGCCGATCTTGCGAAGGACTGCCTCGCCTGCGTTTACTCCTCTGCCTGCCTCGAACTCGTAGGCGTCAAGACCGATGGAGCGTATCCATTCGGGGGCTTCGACCGTTGATTTTTTTCCTGCCGCCTTGAAGGCGTCGCTGTTTCCTCCCGGGCCGAATGTGGGGTGATCTATTCTTTTCATTTCCATGTCCTTTCGGATAGTGAATTTTTTTCGGGCACTATGCCGTGTGCCCTGCGGTATTTTCTTATGTAAGGGCGCTCAAGCAGGCGCTTTGACTTAAAGAATGGGGTGGTCTTGTCCTTTATGGGGGGGACGATAATGGAGATCATACCGAGGCGGTGAACGGCGAGAGTGTCCGTCAGCAGCTGATCGCCGAGCCCCGCGGTATTTTCGGGTGTGACGCCCATTTTTTGCATCGCCTTGATAAGCGTTCCGCTTTTTGGCTTACCGCTGTCGGGGTAGGCGTCAAGCCCGAGTGACTTGTTGAAAAGCTCCACCCTTGGGGGGTGGTTGTTGGATATAAGAGCCGCCTTTATGCCGTTTTCTCTGAGGGCGGAGAACCAATCTATTATACGCCTGTCGGGCTCGGGCTGCTCGTAGGGCGCGAGGGTGTTGTCAATATCTATGAGCAGTGCTTTGATGCCGAGGGACGCGAGAAATTCGGGTGTGACGTCCGTGAAGGAGTCGAACATATAGTCGGGCGTAAGAAGCGCCGACAGGGAACTGTATTTCTTTTTCATAGTGTCTCCCTTTTTTTATTTGTTGATTTTATTTTACCACACATTCGAGGTTTAAGCAAGACATTTTGCGTAATCTTTGAAATAAATTGGGATTTATATGTCTGTTTGGTGTGTTCGCACCAAACAAAAACTGTAGGGACCGGCGTCCTCGACGGTCCGTTCCAAACACAATGAAATTTATATATTTTTTAATATTTTATAGTTACATTATCGCATAGAATGGACCGTCGAGGACTGTACAGTGTAGTATGATAGTATACAGGTAGTGCAAGATGATTGTATACAGTTTTGTGATATAATAAAGGCAAGAAAATGACCGCAAAGGAGGTTGTTAAAATGCCTTGGAAGGACAAAACTGTGGAAGAA
>JAGAPH010000063.1 GCA_017623375.1 Clostridia bacterium
AGTGCGTCAAAACATAATGAAATCTTAACCGTTATGCACGCAGGCTCCTCCACCCGCTACGCGGGAGCCCCCTCTCGGAGGGAGCCTTATGTGAGTGCGAACACAGATTGTAAACCCACCGACAAATCAAAATTTGAACATTATAAATCACACCTAATAAAATTAAAAGCCCCGCAGATCGCGGGGCAAACACTTTATTTCTTTTCTTCCGTCACTCCTGTCTCCGTAACCTTATATCTTGTAAAGCTCAGTACGTCCTCGGTAAATTCAAAATCCTCTGCTGAAGCTTCTTTTGGGAATCTCAGCGAGACTAAGTAACGGTTACATTCAATATACCACGTATTATTCAAGCTATCATAATATTTTCCGTCCACAGGCTCTAACTCATTTTTAAACATATAAACCTCAAACGAGCCTCTTATGCGTGAAACACTTATTTGTATGCTATCAAAAATATCATCAGTTTTTCCGTGATACGTATAAAATGTCTGATTCTCGTGAATTCCCACGCCTTGCAACTTATATTCACCATAATTGAAATTCGGAACGGTTATTACGTTTATCTCGCTCAGTCTATGTGCCTCATAAGAGCTCTTATCGTTGTGCTTATCTTTTTCATACTCACCCGTCTTGGCGATCACAAGGCACTTGAATATTCCCTCAAGGCTATCGGCGTATACCTCCATAGGAGGACAATCCGAGTATTTCTTTTCGCAGCCAAAGGCGCATATAACAATGCAGCCGACCAATAGAAGCATTAATATTCTTTTCATAAATTGCTCCTTTCCTCTCATGGTAAATCTTACGTTATAATTATACCATATTTTCCCTTATCCGTCAATAACCCTCCCCCCACGTTATTGTATGCGATATTGATTGGGTAAAATTTTATTTTTAGCTTTGTCCTTTTTGTGCGAACATGCACTATCGCATATTTTCGGCATATATTTTATATAGCAATAAAGCATGGAAAGGAAGATCTCTGAATATGACGCAGAACAATCAGCTACCAAATAATACGGAAATCGGATATCTGACCGTCCGCGTGTCCACCGCTGGCGGCGCTATTCCTCTTGAGGGTGCGTCGGTCAACATTCGCGGCGGAGACGTTGAGGACTCCTCGGTTATCTACGCGCTTACCACGAACTCCGACGGCTTGACTCCCACCGTGTCGCTCTCCACTCCTCCCCGCTCCGCGTCCGAAGTGCCGCAGGACACCGTCCCCGCCTATGCGGTGTACAACGTTGACGTGTATGCCGACGGATATATCCCCGTATTTTTTCACAACGTCCCTGTATTTTCGGGAATAAACTCGGTACAGCCCGCGGTGCTTGTGCCATTTATTGAGGGCAGTGAGTTGAACACACCGAGAAACGTAGTTGAAACGAGAAACGGCGGCGTGGGAGGTGAGGATATATGAACGAGGCAAGACTTCCTTTTATTCCCGAAACGATAACCGTTCATCTGGGCGCGCCCGATCAAGAGGCGGAAAACGTTACGCTGCCCTTTCCCGACTATATAAAGAACGTTGCCTCAAGCGAGATATTCCCCACTTGGCCTGAAAGCGCTCTGCGCGCCAACATCTACGCCCAGATCTCCTTTGCTCTGAATAGGGTATATACGGAATTTTACCGCGCCCGCGGATACGATTTTGATATAACCAACTCCACCGCCTCCGATCAGTCCTTCGTCCGCGACAGAGACTATTTTGAAAATATCAGCCAGATAGTTGACGAGATATTCTCAAACTACGTCCGCAGAAACGGCTCGGTAGAGCCTTTGTTCACTCAATACTGTGACGGCGTTGAGGTTACCTGCGGCGGACTTTCACAGTGGGGTACGGTTACGCTTGCCAACAGAGGGCTTACACCGTTTGAGATACTTCAGTATTACTACGGAGACGATATTTCGATAGTCCGAGGCGCACCCGTCATGAGCATAGACGGAACAGCTCCCGAGGTGCCCTTAAGGCTTGGCAGCGGCGGCGACGAGGTGCGAAGCGTTCAGATAAGACTCAACAGAATATCAGACAACTACCCTTCCATTCCCAAGATAGCCATTCCCGACGGAGTGTTTTCCTTTGATACCGAGGACGCCGTCAGGCGTTTTCAGGAGGTATTCTCACTAACTCCCGACGGCATCGTCGGTCCTGCCACTTGGTATAGGATACAACTGATATACAATGCGGTCAAGCGCCTCAATGAGTTGAACTCCGAGGGAATAAGGCTTGACGAGGTCACTCAGCAGTATCCAGGTCAGCTTTCAGAGGGAGATGTGGGATCTGAGGTAAATAACGTGCAGTATCTTCTTGCCTATCTGGCTCAGTTCTACAATACCATTCCCTCCGTCGCCGTTGACGGCATATACGGAAGCGCCACCGCCGACGCGGTGCGAAGCTTTCAGCGCACCTTCGAGCTGCCCGTAACGGGAGCGGTAGACCTTCCCACGTGGGACATCATGTATCGAACGTATATCGGTTTTCTTGAGGCGATACCCTTCAAGTATATCGAGGGCAACGTGCTTCCCTACCCAGGTGTTCCTTTGCGCCTCGGCTCGGAGTCGGACACGGTAAGGCTGCTTCAGGATTACATAAATTACATCGCGGGCTTTTTTGACGAGATACCGTCTGTCAATCCGACGGGGTATTTCGGCACGCAGACACAAAGCGCGGTAATAGCTCTGCAAAATCTCTTGGGTATAGAACCCACAGGCACAGTCGCCGCCGCCACATGGGACGGCATAACAAATCTTTACAGTGATCTTTACAACGGAACTCGTCTCGGTGAGGGACAGTTCCCCGGATATGAGGTGGGAGCATGAATCAAGATATAACCAACGGCACAGGAACACAGCCACTCAACGAGGAGCAGGCGATAACCAATCTTCAGCGGTATCTCAGACGGCTCTCTTACGAGGGGCTTGAGGGAAACCGAGTGCCAATAGACGGAATATTCGACCGCGACACACGAGATGCACTGACTCAATTTCAAAGAAATATGGGGCTTCCTGCCACGGGAGTTGCCGACAAGCGCACGTGGGACTCTCTTTTCGCTGAATATCAAAGAGTAACGGACAAAGAAAGAAACTTGCGCGGACTGTACTTATTCCCCCAAACGCCTGTTGATTATGAGGTCACACTCGGGGACACACTTTTGCTTGTCAACGTGATACAGCTCCTGCTTCTTGAGCTTCGCGCCACCTACGATATTTTTGAGGATATTATTGAGAGCGGCACATACGACCCCCAGACCGAAAAGGCGATACGCGATTTTCAGCGCATCAATCTGCTTCCCGAAACGGGAAGGGTCGATGAGGCTACGTGGAACCGCATCGTAAGAGAATATTCCAACCTTGATCGCGGAGATAATTTCTGATATCTTCAAATTTTGATTTATCGAAGAGTTTACATTTTATGTTCGCACTTTTATAAGGCTCCCTCCGGGAGGGAGCTGTCGTCGGAGACGACTGAAGGAGAGTGCGTAGAAATATAATGAAATCTTAACTGTTATGCACGTAGGC
>JAGAPH010000008.1 GCA_017623375.1 Clostridia bacterium
AGAGTGCGTCAAAACATAATGAAATCTTAACCGTTATGCACGCAGGCTCCTCCACCCGCTACGCGGGAGCCCCCTCTCGGAGGGAGCCTTATGTGAGTGCGAACACAGATTGTAAACCCACCGACAAATCAAAATTTGAATTTAATTCCGCTCTGCGGAAATTTAAAAACGTATTGACTTTTGAGTGCTTTAAAGGTATAATATACTAATGAAGATTTGTGGCGCGCGTATGTTAGCGCGAGCCCAAAAAGAGGTGACATTAATGAAGCGCAATCTTTTGAAGGAGATAGAGGAGCGTATGCCCACGTTCTCAAAGGGGCAGAAGCTTATCTCCGTGTATATACTCGATAATTACGACAAGGCGGCTTATATGACCGCGGCAAAGCTTGGAGCTATAGTAAAGGTTTCGGAGTCCACGGTGGTGCGCTTTGCCATTGAGCTGGGTTTTGAGGGATATCCCGAATTTCAACATTCCCTGCAGGAGATAGTCAGAACCAAGCTGACGTCGTTTCAGCGTATTGAGGTCACAAATAACCTTATCGGTGACGGTGACGTTCTGACCAAGGTCTTGCTTGCCGACTCGGACAAGATAAAGCATACGCTGGACGAGATAGACAGAGACGCCTTTGACTCGGCTGTGGACAGTATAGTGGGAGCTAAGACCATATCGGTGTTGGGCGCACGCTCGTCCTCGTCCTTGGCGGGCTTCCTCAGCCATAGCCTTGGCATGATATTCGACAACGTAAGATTCGTGCAGACCACCTCGGGAAGTGAGATGTTCGAGCAGATACTCAATATCGGAGAGGGCGACGTTATGATAGCCATAAGCTTTCCGAGATATTCCAAGAAGATAATAAACGCCGTGGACTACGCAAAGCACAGAGGGGCGAACATAATCGCCATAACCGACAGCGCGGCGTCTCCCATAGCTCCGCAGGCAAACCAGATACTGCTTGCGAGAAGCGACATGGCTTCCTTTGTTGACTCTCTCGTTGCGCCGCTGAGCATAATAAACGCTATCGTGGTGGCGGTGTCCAGAAAGAAGCAGGACGAGCTTACGGCAAGGCTGCGCAGGCTTGAGGAGATCTGGGACGAATATGAAGTCTACGACAAGACTCAAGGATAAGCCTATGAATGAAAGTAACGTAAATAACGATACAAGGCACGTAGCCGTTATAGGCGGCGGTGCGGCGGGAATGATGGCGGCTATAAGCGCCGCCGAGAACGGCGCACGGGTGACGCTTATTGAAAGAAATTCCTTTTGCGGTAAAAAGCTGAGGATAACGGGAAAGGGACGATGCAACGTCACAAACGACTGTGATACGCGGGAGTTCCTTTTGCACGTTCCCACAAACCCCCGCTTTCTTTATAGCGCCCTGAGCTGCTTTTCCACAGAGGATACCGTAAGCTTTTTTGAGGGCGCGGGCGTTCCGCTTAAGGTGGAGCGAGGCAGGAGAGTCTTTCCTCAGTCGGATAAGGCGGCGCATATTGCCAACGCCATGACGTCAAGGCTTTCGGAGCTTGGTGTCAAAACTGTCACGGGAAGAGTGGACGGGCTTATTATGGACGGAGGAGCTGTCAGAGGCTGCCGCGCGGGAGACCTGACGGTGGAGGCGGACGCCGTGATAATAGCAACCGGAGGGGTGTCCTATCCCGGTACGGGCTCGGACGGAGACGGACACCGTCTGGCAAAAAGCGCGGGTCATAGCGTAACTCCCCTTGTGCCGTCTTTAGTGCCTCTTACCTCAAAAAGCAAGATATGCCCGTCGCTGCAGGGACTGTCCTTGAAGAACGTATCGCTTAAGGTGACGGACACGGTGTCGGGAAAGACTGTTTACGAGGATTTTGGAGAGATGATGTTCACTCATTTCGGAATGACGGGTCCCATGATCCTTTCCGCCTCGGCGCATCTTTCGGAGATGGCGGCGGGAAGATACGAGGCGCATATAAATTTAAAGCCTGCCCTTGACGAAAGAACGCTTGACGCAAGGATACTTTCGGATTTTGCCAAGTATTCCAACAAGGATTTTGCAAACGCTCTGGGCGATCTTCTGCCCTCGAAGCTGATACCCGTAGCTATAGGGCTTTCGGGGATAGATCCGAGGAAGAAGGTAAATTCGGTTACAAGAGAGGAAAGAGCCGCTCTTTGCGGCGTGATACGCGATCTGCGCGTAAGGATAGACGGCTTCCGTCCCATTGCCGAGGCGATAGTTACCAAGGGGGGCGTGGACGTGCGCGAGATCGACCCCAAAACAATGAGCTCTCGGCTATGCGAGGGGCTTTATTTTGCGGGAGAGGTCATAGACGTGGACGCCTACACGGGAGGATATAATTTGCAGATAGCCTTTTCCACGGGCGCTTTGGCAGGACAGAGCGCGGCGTGGGGGAATTAAACGGTAAATTGGGATTTAGCGATGTGTTCGCTATATTAGCACTTACTTCATAAGGCTCCCTCCGGGAGGGAGCTGTCAGCGAAGCTGACTGAGGGAGAGTGCGTCAAAACATAATGAAATCTTAACCGTTATGCACGCAG
>JAGAPH010000009.1 GCA_017623375.1 Clostridia bacterium
CTGCGTGCATAACGGTTAAGATTTCATTATGTTTTGACGCACTCTCCCTCAGTCAGCTTCGCTGACAGCTCCCTCCCGGAGGGAGCCTTATGAAGTAAGTGCTAATATAGCGAACACATCGCTAAATCCCAATTTACCGTTATGAATTACCGTTATCCTTATTTTCCTCGCCGTCCTCGGCGTTGTCCTGCCCCACTGTGTCGGCTTGCTTCTCTTCCTTTTCCTTGTCCTCTGCCTGCTTTGCCGCGGCATGCTTCTTGCCGTGGTCGCCGATGGTCTTGAACATATGTGCCACATTCTTGACTATCCTCGTGGCGATAGGCTCGTGATGATCGTGAGGATCGGCAATAGCGTCCTTAAGGTAATAGTCCGCCGTGTCGATGGATCTGTTTTTCTTTCTCAGCTTGGTCTCAACGATCTCCTTGATGACCGTCGTTCCCACTGCAAATATCGGTACGCCGATTATCATTCCAAGAACGCCGAACAGGTCTCCCATAATGACGATAGCAACAATAACGCCAAGTGAGCTGATGCCCGTGGAGTCGCCCAAGATCATAGGTCCGATAACGTTTCCGTCAAGCTGCTGTATGAGCAGAATGAGAACGATGAAGATAAGCGCCTTCTGAGGATCGACGATGAAGATAATGAAGAATGACGGCACAGCTCCCACGATAGGTCCGAAGATGGGAATTATATTCGTCACGCCCACTATCACCGAAACCAGCAGTGCGTAGGGCATGTTGAAGATAAGCATGAGTATGAGAGTCAGCACCATGATTATGGCCGAGTCTATTATCTTTCCCACGAAAAAGCCCGAAAAGGTCTTATGAGTTATGTTTATATATTTTCCAAGCTTTCTCACTTTGGAATCGGGCAGAAATGCCGCGCCAAGCTTTTTCACCTGAGCCTGAAGCTTTTCCTTGGAGATAAGCACGTAAATGGCGATAAATATTCCGAGAATGGTATTCTTGACACCCTCAAAGAGCCCCATACCGTATTCCTTGATATACGCCATAACGCTATCAAGCACGTCACCCGACATGGAGAAGAAATTTGCCACAAAATCTCTTATGTGCTGCTCGTTGATGTACTCGGAGACATGTCCCTCGGACATGAATTTGCTGATAAGGTTATTTACAAAGCCCGTGGTCTTGGATATGTAGGTATCGTACTGCGCCACAAGCCCCTCAATGCTGGTTATTATCTGCGGTACGAGCAGCCACAAAAGCGCCACAACGATAAGCAGAGCCACAACAAACGTGGACACAAGTGAAAGTCCTCTGAGCACGTGTATATTCTTTATTTTCTTGTATATCTTGAACTCAAACAGTCTTAGTATTGGATTGAGCATATACGCCAAGGCAAAGCCGATAAGCAACGGGCTGAGCACCGAAAGAACGTAAGACAAAACGTCCGATATCGCCCCTATATTGACTATTACGTATATGACGAGAAAGATAAGCGCAAACACGGTAAACGCAAGCAAGCCGCTTCCCTTCTTCTGATTTTCGTCCTTCATTATTGCCTCCGCGGATACTTTAAATAATAATATAAATATATATCTTATTTTATAATCTTTTCAGACGCAAGTCAATAGTATTCTATAAAATGTTACATATTAAACACAAAAATATACCTTTTTACTTGAAAAAAAAACATTTTTATGTTATATTATTCTCGTAAAGAACGGAGGGGCTTATGGAAAAGACTATTCAAAGGGGCTATGCCAAAATAAATCTTCATCTTGATATCACGGGGATTATGGAAAACGGATACCATAGTGTGAACACCGTCATGCACAGTCTGTCACTATGTGACACGGTAGTACTCACAAGGCGCGCCGACTCCGAATACACCGTTAAGTGTGACGTAAGCGCCGTACCCGTAGGAAACGACAATCTTGCCGTACGCGCGGCTCTCCTTTATAAGCAAGCCGTCTCATGTGCCTGCGGCGCGGACATATACATTGAAAAGCGCATACCCATGGCGGCGGGTCTTGCGGGAGGAAGCGCGGACGCGGCGGCGGTACTAAGAGGCATGAACGAGCTTTGCGGTGATCCACTGTCCGAGGAGGAGCTTTGCGCCATAGGCTCAAGGCTTGGGGCGGACGTTCCCTTCTGCGTATGCGTAAGCGCCGCTTACGCCACGGGAAAGGGAGACCTGCTTCACCCCTTCCCCTCCATGCCCGACTGCACTGTGGTAGTCGCCTGCGGCGGCGAGGGAGTGTCAACGCCCGAGGCTTACGGAATGCTTGACAGGCTTTACGGCGGCTTTGCGGTGGGCTGCGGCTACGTACCGAGGGACATGTCCGCCCTGAGGGAGAGTGCCGAGCGTGGGGACGTGATCTCTCTTGCCAAGAGCATGTACAATATTTTTGAGGAGCCCGTGCTTTCCGTACGTCCCGTGGCGGCGGGTCTTAGGAGCATTTTGCTTGAGAATGGCGCGATCGGCGCTATGATGAGCGGAAGCGGTCCGTCGGTGTTCGGCATATTTACAGACGAAAAGAGCGCCCTGCGTGCCGCCGAGGCAATAAAACAGACAGGCGTTACACCCCACGTTTGCAAGCCGATATCGTAACAGACGTATGAGTTTCAAATTTTGATTTATCGGTGGGTTTACAATCTGTGTTCGCACTCACATAGGGCTCCCTCCGAGAGGGGGCTCCCGCGTAGCGGGTGGAGGAGCCTGCGTGCATAACGGTTAAGATTTCATTATGTTTTGACGCACTCTCCCTCAGTCAGCTTCGCTGACAGCTCCCTCCCGGAGGGAGCCTTATGAAGTAA
>JAGAPH010000064.1 GCA_017623375.1 Clostridia bacterium
CCAGAGATAGCCTTTTGTCCTGTACTACCCATTTTACCAAAAGTGGTTTTTAGGGTTTTACCAACCGCACCTAAGGCCCGTGTTGAGGCTGCTGCTTTCTTTGCTTCAGACTGCATTTCTGCAAGCCTGTTTTTTGCACCAGCTAAGGCGCTACTGAGCTTAGCGTATTCTGCCGTGTCAGCACCCGATTGAAAAGCTGTACCGTCCGCGCGCATGGAAGATTGTTCAGCTTTATAGTCTGCTATTTTCCTCTTTGCAAGGTCAATATCATACTGGAGGGTTTGCCAAGCACGGGAGTTTTGCTTCACTCCTGTAGCCTCCATTTTAGACTGACGCTCATATAGCTTTGTAAGCTCAGCGTTAGCCTTGTTGATCTCAGTGGTAAGCCACTGATAATCGTCTGTAGGTACATTTGCACTGCCAAGGCTCCTCATTTGCGACTCAATCTCAGAAATGGTACTCTCTAAGACTGCTGCCTTTGCATTAAAGGAGGAAACCGCACCGGCATTGCCGGAGAGTGCCTTTTGGAAGGTAGGACCGAGATTTTTCATCTTGCTATTCAAAGAGCCTATAGCTTTATGGATTCTATTCGTACCTGCTTTGAAGCCTTCGGTATCTATTTCAGTATCAATGATAATAGAGCCGTCAGCGTGTTCTGCCACAATATCACCTCCTTACTTTGGTTAATGTGGTTGTGCGTTTTTGCCCTTGCGTATGGGGCGTGGGAAATTTTGGAGGGGGATTTTATGAAAACTTGAAGAATTGACTTTTTTATTCAGAGGTGATTTCCTCGTATTGATCGCTATGACGCATAAAGTAGATATTATCGTCATTTTTAACGGGCAATATGTTGCCGGTTTGCTTGTTCCTAAATACCGCTTTAACGCCTTCGTGAGGATCAACAGCAGGTTTAGGATTTATGGGGTTTCCGTTTTCGTCCAGTTCCTCATACTGATCACTATCTCGCATGATGTCAATAGTGATTTCATTTGTAACATTCATAATGTTACCTGTACGGCGATTCTTAAACAGTGCCAATGGTACTACCTCCTCTCTGATAGATTTTTAGGGGGATTTATGAAAACTTGAAGAATTGACTTTTTACTTACGCTTACGTGCAAAGATAGAAACGGCAAGCAGAGCTGCCGGATAGACAAACAGCCACGCCCAGCAATACTTATAAGCAAGTACAGCAGGGATAGCCGCTGTTGCGATCATAAACATAATCAGGACCGCAATACAGCCGTACAGTACGGCCTTTTCAACTTTATTCTCCATGAGATTTGACCTCCTGAGCGTCAATATAGTTTTTCACTACGTCTAAGCAGTGTTCGCAATAGAATTTATTTTTAACTCTTGCAAAGGGACGGACGGCAGAGAAAAACGCATCTGAAGCACCCTCATAACCGAGGATATAATCAAACAGCTCAAAGATACGTTTTTCGGCGTTCTGAAGGATACGCCTTCCGCCTCTGTTGTGGGTTGTGCCGTCCCGGGCAATATCAATGCAGATAAGTAGGGCAACAGCCTTTTTATATCGCCCTACGCCCTCAACATACCTCTTGAGAGCCGCTGCATCTGTGGGGCAGTAAAATGCCCCTATTTCCTCACCGTCTTTGTTGTGGACGGCGATCCTCTTTTTATCCTCCATTGTGTAGCTCTGCCTCCGTTATGTTAGAAAATCTTTGGCATTTTACGGCTTTCACCGTATATCTTCAAATGCCCGTCTACAGGCCCGGTGAAGCGCGGAGTTTCTACAACAGCACTTGTATCTTTCTCTTGATACAAGCTGCCGTCCTTTTCTTTTGCTGTCCTCATATAGTCATCAAAGCCGTAATATTCGCCGTCTTGCCAAACCAAACCGCTATCTTCTGCCATAATGTCAGCGGTAAGTTGCTGGCGTGCGAAGGATGAGTTTATGCCGTATTCGTTCAACTTTTTATCAACCCACGCTTTCTGATCGCGCATTGTCATCTGCTTATCAAAATTGTTTTTTGCAATGGCAATGGTGTCCTTGTATGACTGAATTTCTGCGATAACCTGTTCTGCATCAACACCCTCAAGGCTCAACAGTGCTGCTTCAGCCTTTTCCGCTTCAGCTTTTAGAGATTCGCATTCAGCCTTTAACTCTGCGAGTTTCTTTTCATGTTCCGCAATGGATTTGCCATTCATTGCATGGACTTTAGATATTTGCTCTTTAGTTAAACCGAGAGCAGCAAGTTCCTCTGTACGCATATAAAAACCTCCTATGCGTTAAAAGATAGTCTTTACACCACCAAACTGACCTGTAACAGTGGTAGCGCCGGTAGCATTATCCTGTGCAATTACTGTACCGGGTGCAGGAGTAGGATCATCAGGAATAGGCATAACTTCTGCAATGCTGCCTTGCAGCTTATGGTATGCAGTGGCTATACTACGCTCAATGTTAGCCTCACGTGCAGGGCTGTATTTATCAGACTGCTTCACGGTGAAATAAACAGCATTACAAGCACGGTTGAAAATTTCGTTTCTGCGTTCTGCCGTTTGGAATCTCCAATCGGTTTTTACGTTGTGATCCACACGGTACTTCTCCAGCATACGTCCCATAGTAGCGTTGTTATCGTACTTACGGGCAAGGCTCTCAAACTCCTTAGGAGAGAGTTCAAAGTTCTTGAGGATTTCCATATCCGCCATATTCAGATTGCCGCTGGTGGGCGTGGTATGACGCTCAGATGCCTCTGCAAATTCCGCCTTCAGGCTGTCGATCTTTGTAGCAACACCAGCAATATACCTATCACTGGCTTTGTCAAGCTCCTTCAGGTATCTTTCGTAGCCCTGACGGGTAATATTACCCTTCATATAATCCTCGTGGCATCTCTGTGTCATTTCTGTGTGCTGTGCGTCAAGCTGACGTAACCCCTGTACGGCCTCTACGCCGATCTTGCTCAGTCTTTCAAAATATGTTTTCATTGTAAAAACTCCTTTTTTTTGTTAGAAAATAAAAATAGCACGTAAAGCAGCCCCGGAGGACTACTTTACGTGCATAATTCAGCTCACCCGATAGAAGGTTTACCCATTGGAACGTATAACACCATATTCTATTTTAAATTATATCACTTTTTAGCGTTTATGTCAACAGTTTTACGCAATATATTGTGCTAAATACTCCTCAAAACATAGTATTTAGTAACTTTTGCAGATGATTATTACAAAGGATTATGAAATATGCCAAGATACCCAAACAAATACATATAGGATCATAAGCTATGACGTCCCTCTGTGTCCTTCCTGCGGTGTTCTTATGTCCGGCTATGATACCCGTAGGCGGCACTGCATTGACCGTGCAGGCGTTAAACAGTGGTACAGGCTCAGACGCTTACAGTGTCCCTTGTGCCGCTGTGTGCATCTTGAGCTGCCTGACTTTATGCAGCCCTCTAAGCACTACGAAGCCCAGCTTATAAGAGATACAGTTGCAGGGGTAGAGCAAGCCTGCCCTGCTGAGGATTCCACTATACGCCGGTGGAAAAATCACCCACACACTTTGCCTCGTAAAAAATGAGCTGTGGGTGTATTCTATTACCGACTCAAAGCAACGGAGGTACGCTATGAAAGACAAAAAGCTATATTTGATCCTTGCACTGTTGATTACGGTTATTGTTATTATCTGTTTACTTATCGGCTTTGGTGTATTCAGAGGCGATCCGGCTTCAGACGGTCCGGCTCTGTTTGAGGACACTAACGCCGAGAATATCAAAGACTGCCCAAACGGGACGGGCGGAGCTGCTGACAGTATCTCTATACCCGGCTTTGAAAGTATGGTAATACGGGCAAATACAAAGACCGTGGACGGTAATATCTTTAACCCCTCTCATAATAACTGCTACTTTGTGGCGGTCATAGAGCTTGAGGACGGGCGCGAGATATACAGGTCAGGGCTGATTGCACCCGGTAAAGCTATCTACTCTCTGACGCTCACAGAGCCACTTGCAGAGGGTAAATATAATGCAACCCTTACTTATTACTGCTACGGCCTTGATGAGAGCCGTACACCCCTCAACGGTGCTACAACACACTTTATTTTGGAGGTAACACCATGAAAAGAATATCCCTGCTTTTATTGATCCTTGCATTGGTGGTAGGCTGTTTCTCTGTATCTGCCTCTGCTGCCTCTGTGGATCAGGACACGCCTTCGGCGCAGGTGGGCGTATATTACACCCTGCGCGGTCAATACTGTATTTCTATTCCCAGCTCTATTTTCTTATCTCAGGGCGATACAATCACCTTTTCTGCGGACTATGTGCATCTTGTAGAGGGTGAGAGCGTAACCGTAAAACTTGCTGATTCTACCTTTGATGCAGACGGCAGCTTTAAGCTCTCTCAGATAGACGGCAACGGCACTATGGCCTGTACCCTTACTGCAAGCAATACTGCAAACGCAGAGGGTACTGTGATCACAAAGGATAACGCTGCTACAGCGCCCATTATCACCTATACAGCAGATAACGCTACTGACAAAGGCTATCTGCAAATCACCCCACAAATTGAGCCTACAACGGCTGCCGGTCCTTATAGCGGTTTTCTGATGTTTGATATATCACTGCTGGTAGCTGAGAACACAGAAGGCTAACACATATTACCCCGTTGCAGAAGGTCAAGGAGCGCCCGGCTATCGAGCGCTCCTTTGTTAGTTTTTTACCCCGAAAAATGGAGTTTTCAATATTACAAAAACCCGCCTTTTCTCTTTGCAGCCACATTGCAGAAGGGGGCATTTTCACTTTGCCGCGACTTTGCTATGTGCTGACTCATCATACTGTCCCACATTTGCTTCATTCGGTCAAAATCAAAGTGAGCCTCATACAATTCCTGCTGTGTTTTTTCCAGCTCACACATCAGATCGTCAAAGTCCTCATAGCTGATTTTTTCCATATTACTGCTGAGGCAACGCACCTTGCATTGCAACCGGTTTACTTTTCTCCACGCGGCTTTAAGTTCATTTGGCCACGCATGACAATATCCAATTTCATTATTCATTTGTTTTACCTTCCTTTTCTGCGGCTATAGCATGATATTTTGCAGAAGCATCTTTAGCCGCTTTGTATGCCTCTGCAATTTTTGTTTTCATAGGCTCAAGATCAGCTGTACCCTCATACTGCGCTCTTTCTTTCAGCAATGCAAAATATATAATCGCAAAGCTGGCACGCCAGCGCGCATCATGAAGCTCAACACTAAGCTCATCATCCCTAAAACTTTCAAACCGCTTCATATCATTTTTCCCAACTATGTTAACGGTGTTAATGTAAATGCAGATTTTATAAATATCTGTGTATTTATGGCGGCTATGGCGTGTATATGGTCATAGCCGCCATACTTTTACACTCTTTTTATATAAAAACTGCGTTAACACCGTTAACATTTTTCTATTTTTGTTAACGCACTTTAGTTTTTGTTAACGGGAACAAAGCACCGCTGTAAACCGTATTCACCAAAGCGCTGATTGCTTTTTTGTACCCAGCCAAGCCTGCGGAGTATAGCGCCGATCTCCTTATTGTTTTTAGGATTATCGCTAATATCACCGAGCCTTCTTTTCATTGCCTCACACCATATCTCAGGAATACATACACGCTCTCTGTTAACAAGACGTATTTCGTTAACGCCGTGTGTAGCTCCAGCCCAATAGTCAAGGCGGCGGTCAAGTTTCCATTTAGACCAATCAGCCGGTATTTGCTTTTCGAGAAATTCCCTTATCAGACCTTCCCACGGGTTAATGCTCATGTGTTCCTCTTGCTGCTTAATAGCCTCTTCAGCCATTGCGTCAGCAAGGTACATAGCCTCACCTGTCTGCCAACGGGCCTTTGCTTCAGCCCATATCTGCTCTTTTTCGTTATCCAGCTCTGTAAACACGTTTTTTGTAGGTTTATGCTCTCCAACGTCTATTGGCCAAAAGCGGCGGTTGCCGGTGGCATCTTGCAAAAAGTCCGTTGTATTTGTAGTACCAAACAGCACACAACTACGGGGAAAAGTTTTTACGTGGTGTCCGTAAGCCTCACGGTATCTATCTTCTCTGATTGACAAAAACTGCTTAATACGGGCAACATCAGAACGCCGGAAGGCGTCAAGCTCTGCTATTTCCGCAATCCATACACCCCTGAGCAATTCTGAGGCTTCTTTGCCCTCAAATGTACGTATGCTGTCATTAAACCAGCCGTAGCTCATTTTATCAAGCAGGGTGCTTTTACCAATACCCTGAGGTCCTGAAAGAATAAGCATATTGTCATACTTGCAGCCGGGGATCATAGCTCTTGACACAGCAGCTACGAAGGCTTTACGGGTTACAGCCTTATTGTAGTCAGTGTTCTCTGCACCGAGATAATCAACAAAGAGAGTATCAAGACGCGGTATACCGTCCCAAGTAAGCCCGTTCAGAAAATCTTGTACGGGATTAAAGCTGTTACGGGCAACACAGTCATTAAAGGCATCACTCATCATGTTCTCCGCGCGAATACCGTACACCTTTTCAATGTACATTCTAAGCCCGGAGTCATCCTCATCTACCCAAGTGAAATTTGCTGTTGCTTTTTCCCTTTGTCCCCACGGAAGAGGAGGAACACCCAACAGCCTATGGGAAAAGGTATCATATTTGATACGCCCCTTGAGCAGAGGATCTTCTGACAGAATAACTGCAAAATTAGCGGATGTTTTTGCTACTAAGCCCTGTGAGTTGCGTTGTAGCTTTTCAGCCCAATCAAGCGGCTCATCTTTCGGGGTATCACCGGCAGTAACACCCTCAAAATCTTTCATAGCCTGTTCGTGCTGCTCACGGTTAAGTGTTGTACATACCGCTTTATCCTGCATAGCCAGCTCACACATAGCTTTATAAGAAGGCAACTTTGCTGCTGGAGTTTTAGGATCAGCACTCTCATCTTTGTCCCCGAAGCGGTGTAGCCTTACAAGGTCAAACGCATTTACAAGACGTCCGCCGCAAGGATCAGTTGCATGGTGGGAATACAGAAATTTTGCATCATCATAGATAATAGCGCCACCCGTAGTAGAGCCTCCAAGATAAGTATAGCGATCCTCTGAGCTATCCACAGGCTCATAGATATTAGGCAAGAACGCCTCCATAGCTGAGATAACGTCATAAGTACGGCAAAACGCTCCTACAATTCCCGTTTTCTCAAGTGGATCACCCTGCTTCATAGCTAACTTTTGATAGCTTACAGCGTTAGGGACTTGAGGCCAGCTTGCATAATCACGCCAATTTGCGTATGTACTGAGCAGGAAATCTGCACTGATAAGCGGTGCATCTTTTACCTTATATACATATTCACTGTCGGCACTGCAAGTAGGGTAGTAAAATAGCCTTGCAAGCTCAAAGGTAGTAGGATCAGCCATATTTATACCGATCTGCGCCGCTATACGCCTTGCACACGGCTCATATTCATCAGGGGCTACTGTTCTGTCAAGGGGAATAATAATGCGTAGGCGCGGTGCAGAGGGCGTGTGCTTGCGTGTACTATATACACAGTAGTTGCAATTAAGCTCTTCTACCTTCTGAAGCACGGTGTCTGTCTGCCAGCCCGGTACATTATCAAAATCGAGGGTAATAATATCTCTGCCTGTTATATTGTTTGCTTTGCGGCGCACTCCATTGAGAGTACCGCCTACAAAACCGCCTGCACAGTCCTTTAGTTCGTCCTGCTGAGCCTTTTTCATTTTCATATACTCTTCAAAGGTTTCTGTGCCACGTACAGGAGTTTTTAGCTTTTCATAAAACTCTGAAATACTAACTTGTGTGTTTTGCCAATTCAGAGATTTACGGCTATTGCCAACAGAGATACCAATTTGTCTGTCATAATTCATGCTGGCAGCCCCCCCCTTAACCCATAATGCTAAGCGGACGAATAGAATTGATAGCGGTAGGTGCAGCATTATCAGAGCCGTCAGTACACATAAGCCAACGCTCCACATTCGGCCACGCTATCAAATATTTTCTGCCAACAAGCCTACAGGGAATAGCGCCGGATCGTAAAGCCCTGCGAAGAGTGTATTCGCTAATAGGCATACCGCGCTCTTTGGCTCTGCTGACAGTTTCCTGAATAGTCAGGATAGATTTGTCAGGCATCCGTCTTTCCTCCTTTGCTTAGCGTTGAAATGGCATCCTGAATACGCTTGCGCCGTTCAGGGGACAATTCGTATCTCAACCACACACTCAAGGTGTACGGGCTGATTCCAATGGCTTCTGCTACTTGCCACTGCTTGAGGTCCAGTGTTCGCATAAGTTTTCTTACATCATTGTTCACTTTAATGCTCCTTTCATATTGACAACAACAATGTTGTTGTGCTATAATAATGATACCAAAAGATACTTTATGTGTACAGGGCAAGGTGTAAAAAAGCTACACAGCGCAGTATGACCTAAAATCTACTGCATAGTAAACTATACCGAGCATTGAAAACAAAGCAGAGGTAAAAAGGTATCATTATTGAAGAAAACGGGGGCATTTTACAATGACACAAAACAAAAAACTTGAGGCTCAGAGGATTAAAGATTTAAGAGTTAAGACAATTCGTGGTGGCAAAAAGCTCACGCAGGCGCAGCTTGCAGAGGAAATAGGCGTAAGTGATGAACAAATCAAACGTTATGAGAAAAACGGATTGCCCGAAAGTCCGGGAGTAAGAAACACTAAGGCGGAGCAGCTTGCAAAAATCTTTGGTGTTGTTCCTGAGTACATTAAAGGAGAAACAGATATTAGCGATCCTCTTTTGTACTACTCTCAGTTAGAGCAGGATCGTGATGAGGCTATGAGCGCCTACTATGCTGAGGAAAAGGCTCAGATAGCCCGGTATAAGAATCTGTTTGAGCTGTGCGGCTTTACCTATGAGTATATAGGAAATACCGCAGAGTACGATTTTGCGAAACATCAGTATGACGGGCCACATAAACTACGTGATAAAAATAAAGCTCTCCGCCCGTTGTATCTTACGGACGAAGAGCTATCAGATTTAATTACAAAATTAGAAGAGCATACTTTGTTTGAGTGTTTTTGTATAAGCAGAAGGAGAAGAAATGGCAACGGTTGAAAAGAGAGTAGGCAAAAAGGGTAATATCTCTTACAGAATTACTGTAGCCGGAGGAATAGACAGCACCGGCAAGCAGATACGTATGAGGAGAACATGGGAGCCGCCCAAGCCTGATATGACTCCTAAGCAGATAGAAAAGGCTCTTAACAGGGCTGTAGCGGACTTTGAGCGTGAAATAGAACAGGGATATAGGTTGGATCATAAACAGACCTTTTCTGAGTACGCCGCCTATGTTATGGACCTGAAGGAGCGTACAGGCGTAAAGCCGAGAACGATTGACCGCTACACCGATCTGCTAAAGAGAATTAACATAGCTATAGGTCATTTGAAACTGACGGATATTAGACCTCAGCACCTCAACGCTTTTTACCAAAACTTAGCCGCCGAGGGAGTAAGGAATGATAAATGTAAAGCAATCGCCAAAATTGACCTTGAGGCACGTCTAAAAGAGCTGAAGGTATCAATAAGCAAATTGGCAAGACACACCGGCATGGCAAGCTCAACCGCCGCCGCTGCTGTTCACGGTAACACTATTAGCTACGAAAAGGCAGAGGCCATAGCTAAGGCTTTAGGTGAAAAGACAGAAGCTATTTTCGATATTGAAAAAGATTCCTCTCCACTTTCAAATAAAACTGTTCTTGAGCATCATAGGCTCATATCTACCGTTATGGCTCAGGCAGAAAAAGAAATGCTGATACCTTTTAACCCTGCAACCAAAGCTACACCGCCTAAGTTTGAAAGAAAAGATCCCGACTACTATCAGCCGGAGGAAATCTCAGCTATTCTTGATGCACTTGAAAAAGCTCCTCTGAAATGGAGAGCCTTGACGTATCTCCTTATTGACACAGGCTGCCGTAGAGGCGAAGCAGCAGGGCTTAAATGGGAGAGCTTAGATTTATCCACAGGAATAATGACAATCGAAAGAGCGCTGCTGTACAGCCCTCAGAGAGGGGTATATGAAGGCTCACCTAAGACCGGCAAGAAACGCACCTTGAGATTAGCACAGGAAACAGTTGATCTGCTCACGGAGTATCACACGGCCCAGCTCATTTCTCAAGCTGCTTACGGGGACGCATGGATAGAAACAGGATATGTGTTCACCCGTGATAACGGCGACAGGATGAATCCTGACAGCGTTACAGATTGGCTCAATAAATTTAGCAAGACAAATAACCTACCGCACATACACCCCCACGCCTTCAGGCACACAGCGGCCTCTACAATGATCGCAAACGGCGTGGACATAGTAACCACGGCAAATGAATTAGGACACGCCAGCGCCACTACAACGGCTACAATATACGCTCATCAGATTGCAGAGGCAAAGGCTAAGGCAGAAAATGTACGTGCAAGCATATTCAAGCACAAAGTACCACAATAAAAAAAATCGGGGGCTAAAAACAGCTCCCGATTTTCTAATTCACCCCAAATTCACCCCAAAAGTGATTTTGCACATATTTCTCTGTATGTATTGAAAAATAGAAAGATACCCGAAAAGCCTTTATTTATCAAGGTTTTTCGGGTATCTGTTTTGGTTGCGGAGGTGGGATTTGAACCTCACGACCTCCGGGTTATGAGCCCGACGAGCTACCAAGCTGCTCTACTCCGCGATATTGATTTTTTACCGTGTGGTGCCGGTGACCGGGGTCGAACCGGTACGATACTTACGTATCACGGGATTTTAAGTCCCGGGCGTCTGCCTGTTCCGCCACACCGGCGTACAGTATTGTTCGTTACTTTAAATATTATAACACATTAATCCTGTATTGTCAATACTTTTTTTAATTTAGTTTAAAAAAGTTTTTGACTTTTTTCTCCGTTTTTCGTTTGTATTACGCAAAACTCTTGTATTTTTCTATATTTTGTGTTAAAATAAATATTATATTTTTAGGAGAGCAAGCGGTGATATACAGTAAATATCTTTCGGGAAAATACAAAAATGAAATATATTTCAAGCCTAACGTCAGCATCAGCGAGATATACGATGATCGCTGTATTTTCGACCTGTCGCGCGGTTGTAAGATCATCGTTCCTTGTGCTGACAAGGCTTATAGAAAAATGGGTGAGACCATTTACGACGTAATGGGCATAGATGAGGCTGAGGAGCTCAGGCAGTACCTTCTCGAGTATGGAGAGCTTCCCATGGCGGTAAGCACGGATTTCGGCATTGCCATAGCCATACCGTGGCTTGCGCCCTCAAGTAGTCTTGGAATACTTATATTTCCTTACGTGGGAGGAGCCGAACTATGCCGTGTGGCACGGCGCAAGGGGTGGAAGCTAAAGCTATCCTCGGCGGTATCCGCCATGGGGCTGAGGTCGTCCAAAAGAAGCTATGCCGAGGAGGATACCTGTGTGCGCCATTGGGAGCTGATACACGAGGCGTTATCACCGTATAGCTCCTTGAGTAATGACAGGCTGCCATCTGGGGATATTACCGCTATGCTTGAAGATAGGGTATATGCGCTTTCATACTATACGTGCTGCCCTGCGGGACTGGTCTGTCACGATGCGGTGGAGGAGTTCGGTACATTTGATTTTTCGCTTTTTACCGCCTTTGTGCTGGTATTTATGATGTGTGCCCGAATAGTTTCGGGTCGCTCGGAAATATCCGTATCCTTTGAGAGCAACAGTATAGGTACGGTAATAAGAATGAGCTTTACTGTTGCTAAGAGGAAAGGATCGAAGATAGTGGGTGTTGACGATTTTCGCACTCTTGCTATGAGAAAAAATCTGTTCTTTGAATATATGGTAGGAGACGGAGTGGCGCACGTAAGATTTTCTCCCATATCTCCCGACTGGGCATTGCTTGGCTTGAAGTCACCCGATCCGTCGGAAATGCTGCGCAGGCGGAGAATAAAGCGCAAGCGGACAAGGAGAGCGGGGAACTGAGCCGCTTTTACAACAATACACGCAAAAAAGTGACTGAGTCATTGGATCGACTCAGTCACTTTAATATTTATAGATTATTCTTTTTATCTGATCTCAAACTTGAAGCCCCAATCGGTAGCATACTTCTGTATAGCGGTATCCTTTGCTCCGCGGATAACGAGAACTTCCTGATTGCAGCCGTTGAATACGATCTCGCCGAGAGTAAGTTCGTTAGCGAGGAACTCAGCCGTCTTAAGACCGGTGCAACAGTAGAATGCCGCATCACCGATCTCGGTAACGGACTCGGGAATAGTTATGCTCTCAAGAGCGGTGCAATTCCAGAAAGCGCCCATGCCGATAGTCTTAACAGTTGCGGGAACAGTTACCGCAGAGAGCTTCTTGCAACCCATGAAGCAAGCGTCGCCGATGGTTGTAAGCGTAGCGGAGAGTGTTACCTTCTCGAGAGAAGAACAATCCTTGAAAGCGCCCATGCCGATCTCTGTAACAGAATCGGGAATTACCACCTCGGTAAGAGCGGTGCAACCGTAGAAAGCAAACTCGTCAATATATGTAACCGAAGAGGGAATAACTACGCCGTTAATATTATTAGCAGCCTTTTTGAAGGCACCTGCGCCGATACCCGTAACGGGTCTGCCGTCGATCTCAGCGGGGATCTCGACCTTTTTCTTTTCAGCGCCGTAATAGTTGTATCCGGAGATCTCATAATCACCCTGCTCATTTACAGAGTATTCAAAATCACCGTGCTCAAGAACATCACCTGCTGCTACGTTATTTTCGATCTCGGCACCGCCGTCTTCTTCATCTTTATTACAACCCATCACGCTGAGCGCAAGAAGAGCTGCGAGAGTAACTGCCAAAAGCTTTTTCATTTGGAAATAATCCTCCGTTTACTGTATTCAAATGATATTATAACTCAAATTTGTTAAAATGTCAATATGTAAAATGTCCTGTTAACAAATTTTTTATTAAATCTTGGCAATTTTCCGATTTGGGGCTGGTGATATGATGCAAAAAAATCTTGACAGGGACAGACTTGGCGATTATAATATTAAAAGAAGGGAAGGTGAGGTAAGTGTCGGAGCTAAATACGCTTAATACGGACATAAAAAAGCTTTACGGTGTGGGAAAGGTGCGAGCCGCTACGTACGCCAAGATCGGCATACAAACGGTAGGCGACCTGCTGGCGCATTATCCGAGAGGATATGAGAACAGAGGCGACGTGCGCCTTTTGAAGGACGCCGATACAGAGGGAAAGACCGCCGTTTTGCTGACTGTGGCTACCGAACCGAGGGTGGCAAGACTTAAAAACCGTATGACGCTGGTAAAGTTCAGGGCTTACGACGAAAGCGGCATATGTGAGATCACCTACTTCAATCAGGAATATCTCAGAAGCATTTTCCCTGTCGGCGGTGAGTTCAGATTTTACGGTAAGGTACAGAGAGCCAAAAACGGATACACCATGTCCTCCCCTGCCTACGAGCCGTATAGTCCCGACGAGGCTCTTGCACCACTGTTTCCCGTATATCCCTTGACCGAGGGACTGTCACAGAAGCAGATAAGCAAGGATATGCGCTCGGCGCTTATAATTGCCGCGTATTCCGATGCGGGAGAGGATTTTCTGCCCGATGATATAAGAAGCAAGTACTCTCTTTGTGTGCGTTCCTTTGCCTTGAGGAATATTCATAGCCCCGATAGCTTTTCTTCACTGGCGGCGGCAAGAAAAAGGTTGATATTTGACGAGCTGTTTACCTTTGCCTTGGGTGTTTCCATGTCGGGAACCAAAAGCGCGCCTGCGCCCGCCGTTCCGTGCAAAAACACTGATATATCACTTCTTGAGAAGCTTTTGCCCTATGCTCTTACGGGAGCGCAAAGGCGGACGGTTGACGAAATAAAGCGTGATATGGCGAAGGATACCGCCATGAACCGAATGATAGTGGGAGACGTTGGCTGCGGAAAAACGGTGTGCGCGGCGGCGGCTATATATATTGCGGTAAAGAACGGCAGACAGGCGGCGCTTATGGCGCCCACCGAGATACTTGCCACGCAGCATTACAACGATCTGCACGTTTTGCTCGGCAAGCTTGGCGTTCACTGCGAGCTTCTTATCGGCTCGCTGACGGCGGCTCAGAAGCGGGCTATACACGCACGCGTCGCAAGCGGAGAGACTGACGTGGTCATAGGAACGCAGGCGCTTTTGAGCGCAGGCGTGGAGCTTGCCCGCCCTGGTCTTGTGGTGGCTGACGAGCAGCACCGCTTCGGAGTAAATCAAAGGGCGGTGCTTGCTGAGAAGAATAAGCTTTCGCATATGCTTGTCATGAGCGCTACGCCCATACCGCGCTCATTGGCGCTTGCCATGTACGGTAATCTGGACGTTTCAAGGATAGATGAGATGCCCCCGGGACGTCAGCGAGTGGACACGTTTGCCGTTGACGAGGGATACCGTGACCGACTGAACGTGTTTATCTCAAAGCAGGTGGAGTCGGGTGGACAGGTGTATATAGTATGTCCCGCGGTAGAGGAAGGAGAGGACGAGGATGCCGATCTGCTGATGGACGACATCGACGGAGAGGGACGAGTAAAAAAGAGCTTGCCGCTGAAGTCCGCGGTAAATTACGCGTCGGAGCTTGCCGACAAGTTTCCGCAATATCACGTCGCCTTTCTTCACGGTAAGATGAAGCCGAGAGACAAGGACGGCATTATGAAGAGCTTTGCCGAGGGATACATAAAGGTATTGGTATCCACCACAGTTATCGAGGTGGGAGTAAACGTCCCCGAGGCGTGCCTTATGATAGTTGAAAATGCGGAAAGATTCGGTCTGTCACAGCTTCATCAGCTTCGCGGACGAGTTGGTAGAGGAAAGAGAAAGTCTTATTGTGTCCTCGTTTCCGACGCCATAAATACCGAGGGTAAGGCTAAGGAAAGGCTTCTTACCATGAAGAGCTGCTATGACGGCTTTGAGATAGCCGAGCGTGATCTTGCCATGCGAGGACCGGGCGATTTTCTTAAAGGCAACGCCGACGAGACGGTAAGACAGAGCGGAGGCGTCAAATTCAGACTTGCCGAGCTTTGTGACGACGCGGGACTGATGCGCGCGGCATTTGAGGAAGCAAAGTCATTGCTTGACAGATCTCCCGATCTTTCGGAATTTCCGGGACTTGCCGCAGAGGTAAATAAAATGTTTACGCTTGAAAAGGGGACTATCAATTAAAGCGAATTTTGATTTATCGAAATGTTCGCACAAACCCACTCTTAAAGTTTAGGTCAAGCCTTTTTAAAGGCTTGCGGAGTCTTGAGGCAGAGCCTCAAGTCGCCGTCCGCAGACGGCGAAATACCCCTATCGTGCAGGGAAATGCAGAAAAGGGTGAATTTCAAGACACTTGTGGCTTGAAAGAGGGGAAAACCACATGAGGGTTTTCCCCTTGTAGATACACTGTGTTACGGTGAGAGAGAACCCCTCATGGTAGTAACGCTTGCGTTACTTTGTTCTCTCTCTTTTGAGGCATATATGCCTCAAAATTCACTCTCTCCTGCATTTTCTTACACGACAAGGAGTTCCGACCTCTGCGGAGGTCGGCTCAGGGCGCTGCCCTGAGAACCCGCAAGCCTTTAAAAAGGCTTGACCTGAATTTAATAGTGGGTTTGTGCGAACATATCAATCACACCGACAAATCCCAATTTATCAATATTGTCCGAAGCAAAAGGAGTTGAACCGAAAACGGCTCAACTCCTTGTTTGTCATTATTATCATTCTTATCTGTAAAGAGGGTATTTCTTGCAGATCTCCGCTACGGTTGCGCGAACCTCGTCTGCGCTTCCGTCGAAATCCTTTGCTACCTTTCCAAAAAGCTTGGCAATGGTCTTCATATCCTCAACTCCAAGACCTCTGGAGGTAACTGCGGGAGTTCCAACACGCACGCCCGACGTTACGAAGGGCTTTTCGGGATCGTTGGGAATGGCATTCTTGTTTACGGTGATGTGTACCGCGTCAAGCCTTGCCTCAAATTCCTTGCCCGTTATCTTCATGGGGCGAAGATCGACAAGCATGAGGTGGTTGTCCGTTCCGCCCGATACAAGGTCGAAGCCCTCGGCGAGAAGTCCCTCGGCAAGCACTCTCGCGTTCTCAACGATATTATGCTGATATACCTTGAACTCAGGTGTCAGTGCCTCGCCAAAGCATACTGCCTTTGCGGCAATGGTGTGCATGAGAGGTCCACCCTGAATACCGGGGAATATTGCCTTGTTTATCTTCTTGGCAAGCTCCTCGTCGTTGGTGAGTATCAGACCGCCGCGAGGACCGCGGAGCGTCTTATGGGTGGTGGTAGTAACTACGTCAGCATAGGGAACGGGGGAGGGGTGCTCGCCTGCGGCAACAAGACCTGCGATGTGCGCCATGTCTACCATAAAGTAAGCGCCGACGGAATGAGCTATCTCAGCCATTCTCTTAAAGTCAATGGTTCTGGGGTAAGCGGACGCGCCTGCTACGATAAGCTTGGGACGGTGCTCCTTGGCAAGTCTCTCGTATGCTTCCATGTCAATATACTCGGTGACGGGATCAAGCTCGTAGGGAATAAAGTTATAGTACATGCCCGAGATGTTTACGGGGCTTCCGTGAGTCAGATGTCCGCCGTGCGCGAGGCTCATTCCCATGACAGTGTCGCCCGGATTGAGAAGGGCAAAATAAACCGCCGTATTTGCCTGAGCTCCGCTATGGGGCTGAACGTTTGCGTAAGCCGCGCCGAAAAGCTTCTTTGCGCGCTCTATGGCGATAGTTTCCGCAATATCCACGCAATGGCAGCCGCCGTAGTATCTCTTTCCCGGATATCCCTCTGCGTATTTGTTAGTAAGAACGGAGCCCATAGCGCACATTACCGCCTCGGAAACCACGTTCTCGGAAGCGATGAGCTCAAGTCCGTCCTGCTGTCTGTCAAATTCAGCCTGAATGGCGTCGGCGATCTCCTTATCGGTAGCGCCGATCTTTGCAATCATTTCATCGATCATTTTGTACCTCCAATAAATGTATTCGGAAAAAATAAAAATTATAGGTATATTATAAACCATAAAATGCAAAAAAACAATAGCTATATTGAAAACAATTCTAAAATTTTACAAAATAATTGTTTTATGTCATTGACAAACACCTAAAAATAATGGTATAATAAAAGAGGTTTAGCAATTGGCGAGAATAAATCCTCGTTTTTATATCGGTCAATAAACAAATTGACATACACATTTTATGATTACGGAGGTAATTAAATGGAAATAGCAATAATCGCGCACGACTTGAAAAAAGAGCTCATGGCTCAGTTCTGTATCGCTTACTGTGGAATACTCAGCAAGCATAACCTTTGTGCCACTGCTGTTACCGCAAAGTACATTTCCGAAGCAACAGGACTTAAGATAGATAAGCTTATGTCCGGTGAGCACGGTGGAGAGCAACAGATAGCCTCCCGCGTTGCTTACAACGAGATAGACGTGCTTTTGTTTTTCAGAGATACCAGGGTTACCAACGCAAACAACCCCGTAGAACACGAGCTTCTGCGTATGTGTGACCTTTACAATATTCCCGTTGCTACCAATATTGCCACTGCAGAGGTCATAATAACCGCTCTTGAGAGGGGAGACCTTGATTGGCGTGAGATAGTAAATCCCCGTTCTTCACTGAATAAGTAAGTTTTGGACGGAGGATAACACCGAAGATATGTCCTTGCCGAAACGGCACTACAGAGAGAGGGCAAAACGCCTCGCGTTTGCTGAGATGCCCTTGTGATATGCCGGCAGGGGTACCGCTTTGCGTGCTTTTTTGAATATGCTCAAAAGTTAAAAGCTCGGGTGGAACCGTGCGAAGGTAAGCCTTTTCGCACCCCGAACGGCAGATAGCCGTTTGGGGTGCTTTTATATTTTAAAAACAATTTTTGGAGGAAATATTATGAAGATCAATTTTGGTGAACAGATCATTGAGAAGTCCGAGCCGATCAGCGTGTATGACGCGGCGGCAGAGGCAGGCATCATCAGCCGCGCAGTCCTTGCGGCAAGGGTGAACGGTAAGGTATGCGCGCTTACCACGCTTATAGAGGCGGACGCAAGCGTTGAGCTTCTCACCTTCGCGGACGAGGACGGAAGGCATGTGTTCAGACACACCGCGTCCCATATACTCGCTCAGGCGGTGAAGAGACTTTACCCCGAAACAAAGCTGACCATAGGTCCTGCTATCGATAACGGATTTTACTACGACGTTGACAGTGAGGTGTCTATCACTCCCGAGGTGCTTGGGCTTCTTGAGGCGGAGATGAAGAAGATAGTCAAGGAGAACGAGAAGATCGAGAGATTTGAGCTGCCCCGCGAGGAGGCTATCGCTCTTATGACCGAGAAGAATGAGCCCTATAAGGTTCAACTTATCGAGGAGCTGCCCGAGGGAGAGGTAATAAGCTTCTACCGTCAGGGCGAGTTCACAGACCTTTGCGCAGGTCCTCATCTCTTCTCAACGGGAGCGGTAAAGGCGCTTAAGCTTACTCAGTGCACGGGCGCTTATTGGAAGGGCGACCAGAACAATAAGATGCTCCAGAGAATATACGGAACGGCTTTCCCATCAAAGGACGAGCTGAAAGCTTATCTTGAGGCGGTCGAAGAGGCTAAGAAGCGCGACCACAACAAGATCGGACGTGACCTTGAGTATTTTACCACCGTTGACAGTATCGGACAGGGCTTGCCCATTTTGCTGCCTAAGGGTGCGAGAACTATTCAGAATCTTCAGAGATTCGTTGAGGACGAGGAGCGCCGCCGCGGCTATCTGCTGACAAAGACTCCTCTTATGGCAAAGTCTGATCTTTATAAGATATCGGGACACTGGGATCATTATCTTGACGGAATGTTCGTGCTTGGCGACCCCAATGATGAGACTAAGGAATGCTTCGCGCTCCGTCCCATGACATGCCCCTTCCAGTATCAGGTATTCCTTAACAAGAAGCGCTCCTACCGCGATCTTCCCATGAGGCTGGGCGAGACCTCTACGCTCTTCAGAAACGAGGATAGCGGAGAAATGCACGGACTTATCCGTGTTCGTCAGTTCACTATTTCCGAGGGACACCTTATCCTTACGCCCGAGCAGCTTGAGGAGGAGTTCCGCGGCTGTCTCGACTTGGCACTCTATATGCTTGATGCCGTAGGACTTCGTGAGGATTGCTCCTTCCGCTTCTCTCAGTGGGATCCTAACAGAACGGATAAGTACGAGGGAACGCCCGAGCAGTGGGACGAGGCTCAGTCTACTATGAAGACCATTCTTGACAATATAGGTCTCGAATATAAGATCGGTATCGACGAGGCGGCGTTCTACGGTCCTAAGCTGGATATTCAGATAAAGAATGTTCACGGCAAGGAAGATACGCTTATCACCCTTCAGATAGATATGCTTTTGGCTAAGAAGTTCGGTATGGAGTACACCGACTCCAATGATAAGCGCGTAACGCCCTATATCATTCACAGAACCTCTCTCGGCTGCTACGAGCGTACGCTCGCTCTCTTGCTTGAAAAGTACGCAGGCGCGCTTCCCATGTGGATAGCTCCCGAGCAGATAAGACTTATGCCTATCGGTGACGAACAGGCAGAGTACGCTCGCGGTATAGCTCGCGATCTGGAAAAGCTGGGCATGCGCGTTTCCGTTGACGACAGAAACGAAAAGATCGGCTATAAGATCCGTGCTGCTCAAATGGAAAAGATACCCTTCATGCTGGTCATCGGTGAGAAGGAAATGGCTGACGGTACTGTCTCCGTCCGCTCACGTAAGAAGGGCGATATGGGCGTTATGTCCGTCTCCGATTTCACTGCCTTCGCTAAAGAACAGATCGATAACCTTGTTTTAGATAATTGAGTTATAGTTTTTTCTGAGAGGAACTTCTTGAAAGAAGTTCCCCTCAGACTCCTCTCAAGAACTTTAAAGAGAAAAAGATTAATTGCTCCAATATTTTTTGTGGGTAATTTGTAGTATCTCACAAGGTGGGAACTCGGACGCGCTATCTCGCTTACCGAGTTCCTTTTTTATTTAAAAAAATTGGGCATATAACTTATGTGTTCTGCGAAAAATAATATTTACCCATAAAAATAAAACTCGGAAAGCGTGGTAGCGCGTCCGAGTTTTTACCTTAGAAAATTCTTAAATATACGATCAAACTATATTGGTACAGCCTAAATAAATAATCATTTAGGTTCTTGAAGGGGTATGGGGGAACTTCTGCGAAAGAAGTTCCCCCATAAAATCGTTATACAATGTAACTACCTAATAATAGAAGTCATGTTGACCGATGGTGAAGGCGAAGGGGCGATTTTTGGAGATCCAATTACTTGTAGAGATATCGGGATTCATAAAGAATAGGATCGCCGTATCCACAGAATAGCCGTCGAGGCATATCTTGGCCGCGATTATGCTCGACTGAGAGGGCTTATTGTAGATAGTACCCATTGCCACGGGAGAGAACTGCGTACCGCCGACACGGTCGAAAATAACGCCGTAGACGGTATTGGGATACATCTTGCTTGCCTTACGGTTGAGCACCACGTTACCCACTGCTATCTGTCCCACGAGAGACTCGCCCGAGGCTTCCGCGTTGATTATACGGGAGAGCCAATAAAGGTCGGTGGAGTTATAGTAATTATCTCCGCTGACAAGCGTTTTTTTAGTGGACGTGAGCACGACGGTGCGAGAGGAATTATTCCAATCAACGTTCACGCAGAACGGCTCTGCAATAGCTCTCACGGGCACGAAAAGTCTGTCGTTTATGTTGAGTATCCTTTCAACAGTGAAGAAATATCTTCCGTTTGCGCTTATGTAGAGAGCACCGTTGGTCAGATAGACGGTCACCGCGCCCTTTTTAACGGTAGCGGTGCTTGTCTTTGCGTTCCAGCTTATCTCATCCGCTCCCATAAGCTCTGAGAAGCTTCGCAGAGGCACGTATGTAACAGAATTGATTATTACTGCCTCACCGCGAAGAACGGCTTTACCGTCGAGAGTGACGTTGACGGGAACTGAATTCGGAGGAAATTCATATCCCGCCGCGCCTACCGAAAGCGTAGCCGTAAGCATTGCGGCAACTATGAGCATGCAGAGCAAAAGCTTAGATGTCGTTTTGATCTTTTTCATAGGCTTTACACCTCCTTGTATAAATTCCTCGGTACAACATATGTGTGTGCGGTGAAATCTGCGTGATTACTTAATTTGCTACCAACGCGATTTTCTTCCGAGGTAGTTAAATTATACTATATCTCGGCGCATAAAGCAACCCTCAAGATTTTCCATGGAAATAACCGAAAAAATCATGAATAAAATGGAACAATTTTTTAAAGCTGTTGAAATATCGTTTGCGCTGTGGTATAATTTTAATAATAATATGATATTCAGGAAAGGTTGAAAGATGAAAAAGAAGATATTCAGAGCGGTAGCCTCTCTCGTGCTTATGTGTATTCTTGCCGTTTCAATGGCGTCCTGCGGGAATACGTCGGGAAGCGTTCCCGATGCGGAAAGCGCAAGCGGAGCCGTAGATGGAGCGAGCATAAATTGGAATTATGATGAAAAGAGTAAGACTCTTACTCTTACGGGAACGGGCGCTATGCCAAATTTTGAAAGCTCGGAAAAGGTGTCGTGGTACGCCGTAAGACATAGCGTGGAAAAGATAAGCGTTGCGGCGGGTATTACGTCTATCGGTGACTATGCGTTCTATTATTCTCCAAAGCTTTCCGAGATAAGCATTCCCGCAAGCGTGACCGCCATAGGCAAGCTTGCGTTCGCCTTTTGCTCGTCACTTAAAGCCGTTACCATACCAGAGGGACTTACGTCTGTTGGAGATAGCGCCTTTGAGGGTTGTATAGCGCTTGAGGGAATATACGTTCCCGCGGCGGTCACAAGCCTGGGAGAGCGTGCCTTTGCGCATTGCTCCGCTCTTAAAACGGCGATAATCATGGGACATATATCGGAGATAAAGGCACTTACCTTTAAGGGCTGTCGGGCAGTTGAGACGCTTTGCTTCAATACGGCGGCTCAGGGAATAAGTGTGGCGGAGAACGCCTTTGAGGGCTGCTCCAAGACCTTTGCGGCAGCGGAATTTACCGAGTCACAGTCTGGCATGGCTAACTTGACAGTAAATTACGTATATGCTGACGGCACCAAGGCGGCAGACTCTTATACGGCAGAGCTGGCATACGGCTCGTCCTACTCCGTTGTTTCTCCCGAAATAGGCGGATATAAAGCTAATTTCCTGACCGTGAGCGGTGCTATATCCAAATTCACCACGGTAGTTGACGTAACCTACACCCCCATTGAAGCGGAGACGTCAGCCGAAACGGAGGCGGATACCCAGCCCATGGAGGAGGAAAAGGAAAAGACCACCGTCGGAACTGTAATAGCAATAGTTATCCTTGTTATAGTTATCGCGGCAATAGCTGTGCTTGCGGTGTTTATGATCCGCTCGGATAAGAAGGATCAGAAGGGTACCGTAAGAAATCAGGGCAACAAGCCTAAAAAGAAATGATCTGCGGAGAAGGATATGAAACAGAATTGCAATATTGAGCTTAAGATATCAGAGGATCTTCTCAAAAAATTCCTCTTCGTCTCAGCGGCGGAGAATCGTTCGCCTGCGGCACAGTTTGCCTTTATGGTCAGAAATAATGTGGCGTATTACGAAAAGACCAAGGGCAAGATACCCGATGCCGAGCTTAAGAAAATAGACGTTTCGGAATACAGTGAATGATATTTTGAAGCCGAGTCGGATAACGACTCGGCTTCTTTTGTACCCAAGGTCTCATTTTCTTTTTGAGGAATTTTAAAGTTATTGAATTGATTTTTTGAGAAGCGAAAATAAAAAATAATTCCAAAATCGGAAGAAAAATTTCAAAAGCCCTTGACAAGAACGGGGAGATGGTGTATAATGATGCCATAACATACTTTTTTGAGGAGAAATTTTATGGCAACTGCTAAGAAGAAAATAGAAATGATCCCCCGCGACAGTGATAAGGAGGCTAAGCAGAAGGCGCTTAAGACCGCTATTGCTCAGCTTGAGAAGGACTTCGGTCAGGGAACTATAATGAAGCTTGGCGAGAACACTCATATGGAGGTGCAGGCGGTAAGCACGGGCTCTATCTCTCTTGACGTGGCGCTTGGCATCGGCGGCGTTCCGCGCGGAAGGATCATTGAGATCTTCGGACCTGAGTCGTCGGGTAAAACTACGGTTGCTTTGCATATAGTAGCCGAGGTGCAAAAGGCGGGCGGAGAAGCGGCTTTTATTGACGCGGAGCATGCTCTCGATCCCGTTTACGCAAAGGCACTTGGTGTTGATATAGAAAATTTGCTCGTTTCTCAGCCCGACTGCGGTGAGGACGCGCTGGATATTACCGAGGCGCTTGTGCGCTCGGGAGCTATTGACGTGGTAGTCGTCGACTCCGTTGCGGCGCTCGTTCCCAGACAGGAGATCGAGGGAGATATGGGACAGGCAATGGTGGGCGTTCAGGCGAGACTTATGTCTCAGGCTATGAGAAAGCTTTCTGCAGTTATCTCCAAGAGCAACGCGGTGGTAATATTTATTAACCAGCTCCGCGAGAAGGTGGGCGTTATGTACGGAAATCCCGAGACTACTCCGGGCGGACGCGCGCTTAAATTCTATGCCTCCGTGCGAATTGACGTGCGCAAGCAGGATCAGATCAAGAACGGTGGAGATATCATTGGAAACCACGTTCGCTGCAAGATAGTTAAGAATAAGGTAGCGCCTCCCTTTAAGGTGGCTGAGTTTGATATACTTTACGGAAAGGGAATTTCCCGTTCGGGTGAGATAATAGACTACTGTATCGCTCTTGATATCATTAAGAAGAGCGGCTCGTGGTTCTCGTATAATGGTGAGCGTATCGGTCAGGGTAAGGACAACGTGCGCAAGATCATCGAGGGCAATCCCGCACTGCTGGCAGAGCTTGATATGCGTGTAAGAGCTATGAAGGATAAGCTTCCCGAGAACGACTCGGAATTTGAGCTTGACGACGATGACGATGAGTTCGATATCCGCACAATGGATTCGGACGACGAGATCTGATGAGGATATATATAACCTCGGTTACTGCCCGAAGCGGCGGAGAAGAGGCAGAGGTGGCTTTTGAGATGGTTAGTGACGGCGGTGAACAGACCTGCCGCGAGAGATTTCTTATATCGTCCAAGCAGTATCTCGTGCTGGGACTATCCAAGGGAGAGTCGGACGAGGAGACCTATGATGCGGTAAGTCATGCCTCGGAGGTGTGGCTGGCGGTAAAAAAGGCAGTCTCATACCTTTCGTACGGGGCTTGCTCGGAAAAAGCGCTGAGGCTTAAGCTTATATCAAAGGGATATGATAAATATATTGCCGCCGAGGCAGTGGAGCAGATATGCTCCATGGGACTTCTTCGAGCTGATGATGACGCGGCGAGAGAGGCTGAGCGAATGGCGGAAAAGCTTTGGGGCAAGAGAAGGATATCGGCGGGGCTTTACGCCAAGGGATACTCCGACAGTGCGGTGGCGCACGCCCTGAGACATCTGGACAGTATTGGTGTTGACTATGAGGAAAACTGCAAAAGGCTTTTGAAAAAACGCTACTGTGCCTCATTGGGAGACAAAGAAGAGGAGCGCAAGGTGTTTGCCGCCTTGATGAGATACGGCTATACTTCCTCGGAGATCAAGTCGGCAATGGCAAATATTTGATTTTTCAATTTCAATAATTTCAATAAATAAGGAGCTGAGTCACTGACTCGCTCCTTACTTTTGTGTATAAATTGGGATTTATCGGTGTGTTCGATATAAACGCACCACACAAATTGTAGGGACCGTGCGTCCTCGACGGTCCGTTATTGACGATAATGTATCTTGATTAAAAACGTTAAGATTTCATTGTGTTACAAACGGACCGTCGAGGACGCCGGTCCCTACAACGAAGAAGGTGCTAACATAGGTTGTAAACTCACACGGCAAACGATCACACAGTGTAGGGGCGACCATTGGTCGTCCGATCCCATCAACTCCCCGATAAATCAAAATTTGAA
>JAGAPH010000065.1 GCA_017623375.1 Clostridia bacterium
AGGAGCCTGCGTGCATAACAGTTAAGATTTCATTATGTTTTGACGCACTCTCCCTCAGTCAGCTTCGCTGACAGCTCCCTCCCGGAGGGAGCCTTATGAAGTAAGTACTAACATAGCGTACTCACCGATAAATCCCAATTTATTTATCTCATCACCATCAAGGAAATAACAAAATTTTTCCAAAAAATTTGCGATATGTCTTGCACAAGCCGTCAAAAAGTGCTATAATATCCCCATTATCCACAGAAGAAGGTATAAAAATGATCGGACTCGGTACTATTGTAAACGTCATTGCCATAGTTGTGGGCGGCTTGATCGGTCTTGTTTTCAAGGGCGGACTCAAGGAGCGCTTCAGAGAGGTGCTCACACAGGCTTGCGGTCTTGCCGTGGTGTTTATCGGAGCGGCGGGCGCCTTTGAGATGATATTCAGCGTTGAGGGGACAGGGCTTTCCTCAAACCACACAATGCTCATAGTGATCTCACTTGTCATAGGCGGACTTGTGGGCGAGCTTATCAACATAGAAAAGGGACTTGACAGTGTGGGCGAAAGGCTCAAAAAACTTGTCAAGGCAGGGAACGACAACAAATTCGTTGACGGCTTCGTTACCGCGTCGCTGGTGTTCTGCGTGGGAGCTATGGCTATCTGCGGACCTATCGATGAGGCGCTGACGGGAGACTCCACCACCCTTTACATAAAATCAATTCTCGACATGATAATGGTGATGGTGCTGGCATCTGTCTACGGAGTGGGCGCTCTGTTCTCTGCGTTGGCAGTTGGCGTATATCAGGGAATATTCACCGTATTCGGCGTGTTTATCGCCGACTTTATGTCGGACGCGCTTATCTCCACGCTTTCGGGTGTTGGCTCGATACTTATCTTTGCCGTAGGCGTAAATCTCCTTTGGCCCAAGAAGATACGCGTGGGAAATCTTCTCCCCGCACTCCTCGTGCCCGTTATATGGGAAGCGGCTCAGTATATTCCTTTGCCCTGGTGACACGGCAAAGACAATATAATATTTTCAAATTCCAAGAGGTATAAAAATGGAAACAGTAAAAAAGTATCTTCACCGTTATTTTATCGAAGCTATGAGTGCTATGGCGCTTGGACTTTTCGCTTCGCTTCTTATCGGCACTATTTTCGGTACTGTCGGAAAGTATACGGGGCTTGAGTTCTTTAACGAGATAAATACATATGCCTCAGCTGCATCGGGTATGGCGATAGGCTGTGCTATCTCTGCGGCTCTCAAGGCGCACCCGTTGGTGGTGTGCACCTGCGCGGTGGTGGGAAGCATGGGCTACGGAATGAGCGGAGCAGGCCCTGCGGGAGCTTTCTTTGCGGTCATTGTGGCGTCTGAGATAGGTATGCTCGTATCAAAAAAGACCAAGGTGGATATTCTTGTTACTCCCACGGTCGCTTTGCTTTCGGGCTTTGTCGTAGCAAAGCTTCTTTGTCCCGGTATTGCCTTTGTTATGAAGGCGCTTGGTAACTTTATAAATGTTGCTACCGACATGAAGCCTCTGCTTATGGGTATAATAATCTCCGTTGTAGTCGGCATTATATTGACGCTTCCCATATCAAGTGCCGCTATCTGCGCAAGTATCGGTATTGCGGGACTTGCGGGCGGTGCGGCGGCTGTTGGCTGCTGCTGCCAGATGGTGGGCTTTGCGGTCATAAGCTTCAGAGAGAACCGCTGGGGCGGAGTGGTGGCGCAGGGACTTGGAACGTCCATGCTGCAGATGAGCAATATCTGCCGAAAGCCGCAGATATGGATAGCGCCAACGCTTGCGGCGGCGGTGTGCGGCCCGCTTTCAACCCTTGTGTTCAAGCTTGAATGTGTGGGCGTTTCCGCGGGAATGGGAACATGCGGTTTGGTAGGACCTATCGGAATTATTTCCGCAACGCCCAACGGCGCTATGAAATGGATAGGAATAGTGCTTCTTTGCATTGTACTTCCCGCGATTTTGTCCTTTATATTTAACGAAATACTCCGCAAGCTGGGCTGGGTAAAGACGGGAGATATGAAGATCGACGCGTAATTAAAAAAGGTAACTGAGCAAAAGTCTCTCGGTTACCTTTTTTGTTGCCTGCCCACGCTTGATATTCCTTCAAATTTTGATTTGTCGGTGGGTTTATAATCTATGTTCGCACTCTCTTTGTTGTAGGGACAGGCGTCCTCGACGGTCCGCCCTAAACACAGTGAAATTTATATAATTTTCAATAGTTACACTGTCGCATAGAACGGACCGTCATGTAGCGTAGCGGAATTGGACGCACGGTCCCTACAGTTTTGGGGGTGTGCGAACACACCAAACAGACATATAAATCCCAATTTGCAGACATAACACGCTTTTTCAAATTTTGATTTGTCGGTGGGTTGATAATATGCCACTTACTCTCTGACGAGCGTAGGGGAGGGGGGGGGGGG
>JAGAPH010000066.1 GCA_017623375.1 Clostridia bacterium
CTTTAAGTGTACTATAAAGACGGAAAATCTGCAAATGTGTAAAAAAGAAAAATACGAGAAACACCGAAATGTTCTCGTATTTTTCTTCGCCTTCGCAATGCTCGTAATTCTTAATTCTTAAAAACTGTCCTTAAGAGCCCGCTGCGTTTGCGACGGACTTTCTGTTTGGCAGGGGCAGGAGGATTCGAACCCGCGACCCACGGTTTTGGAGTGGATTTAAGTAGTTAAAGCACCTTGATTTTTTCTTACTTCCTCACCTGTTTTGCCCACATTTTCGGCAGTTTTAAACTGCCGATTTTTTATTTGATGCTTTATTGATGCCATGAAAATCCACCGATTATTAGATTAATCATTTAAAGACTGCATATATTTATGCATTGTTTCTGCAACTATCTTACTGTGAGCAACAGTCTCGACGACGGTTCGCGGGCCGTGAACTACGTCGCCGCTTGAGAAGATACCCAAACGTGAAGTATTACCGTATTCATCCGCAACAAGCAATCCCCGTTCGCTTGTGACAAGTCCTTCGGTGGATTTTACAATTACGTTCTGAGGTCCTTGGCTGATAGAAACAATTGCGCTATCCGCTGGGTATAGGCAGTTCGTACCTTCCACGTCCGTAAAGCTTCCGTCTTCGTTTTCAACCACATCACAGAATATTACGCCTTCATCAACTATCTCGACAGGGCGTTTGTTATATTCAAATTCAACGCCCTCAAGTTTTGCATAAGTAAATTCATACTGACTTGCAGCAACCTTTCTCGTGATAGAAAAACAGGTCAAATATTCCACTCCGTGTCTCAGTGCCGTTCTGGCAACATCCATCGCCGCATTTCCTGCTCCTATTACAATAACTCGCTGCCCAAGCTTAAAGGAGCTTGGACTGTTCAAATAGTTGATACCGAAGTGTACGTGACCAAGCGTTTCTCCCTTAATATGCAGAGCATTGGGTTTCCAAACGCCTGTTCCGACAAATATGGCTTTATAGCCGTCCCTGAATAAGTCTTCGATCCCGATCGATCCGCCAATATGCGTGTTCGGTCTTATTTTTATGCCTTTTAATTCAATATGACGGTATTGTATGTCATCGAGAACGGTTTTGGAAAGACGAAAATCGGGAATACCGTAGCGAAGAACTCCGCCGATCTCGCTCTTGTTTTCAAATATGGTAACCTTGTATCCGTATCTTGCCAATATTATAGCAATGGTAATGCCCGCAGGTCCTGAACCGACAATAGCCACTCGCATACCGTTCCACTCCGCGGGGCCTTTGACCATTTTTGGCGCGTACGTGCGAGAGATATACTGCTCAATCGTTGAAAAATGTATAGCTGCGCCCTTTTTACCAAGAACACAATATCCCTCACATTGCTTTTCGTGATTGCAAATAAGACTGCAAACGGTTGTCAAGGGGTTATTTTCAAAAAGAAGCTTACCTGCCTCGTCAAGCTTATTATCCTTTAAAAATCTGATAACCTCAGGAATGGGCGTATTTATAGGACACCCCTTAACACATTGTGGATTTTTGCATTGCAAACAGCGGTTTGCCTCATCCATTACATGTAACGCCATAAAAACTCCTATTTGTACAATTATAATAATACGTTCATTATATAACAAATATAACAAAAAGCAAAAAAATTCAATCACGTATTCCAACCAATTAAAAAACACAATGTAATTATGCAATAATCCAAAAGAAAAAGTTTCTCTTTTTTGTTATACTTAAACTGTATTATAAGCATCAGGAGGAATAATATGCTCTTTAAAGAAAAAAACAAGCTTCCCTTATATGAGGGAGATGAACGGGTAACTTTCGAAAACATCAGCAATTACATATCTATTGTCGACGGCAAGTATAAATTTACGCCGCCACGCTGGATAGAAAAGCTCGTAATCGTTGAAGCCAATATAGCCAAGGTGACAAAGGAAGGGACTTTTGCTGCCGCCACGACAGAAGTGCTCGATCACTTGGCAGATATGGGTGTTAACGGTCTTTGGGTGACTCCGATTTTCGACAATAAAGGCAACGCAAATGCGGTTTCCCATTATGGCAACCGCGGTCCACAAACGTTTGGTGACGATTGCTTTAAAGCTACCGAGCATGAGGCGAGAAAAGAAGAGCTGAGAAGCTTCATAAAGCGCGCACACGAAAAGGGCATATACGTTTTCATCGACGTTGTAACCTATGGCGCGCTTGCAACCAGTCCCATGTATCAGGCGTACGCAAACGGAACGGAATTTGAGGGTATGGACGTATCGGACTGGTTTACGGGTAACCCCGCATTTTCGGGATACAGATACAATTGGAAAAGCAAAACGCTTCAGGCTTGGTTTGCCGACAGAATGCTTGATCTTATAAAGGAATACGATTTTGACGGATTCCGTGTTGACAGTGAGCCGAGCTATCTATGGTATGACGCCGACGGAGACGGAGTTGCCGACACCTATGCGGATATATTTACTGACGTTCGTCTGCGCGCGGCGGGCTATCAAAGAGAAGCGGATGGGGCTTACGTTTATCCCGAGAACGCAACGGGGCGTAAATTGGTCATTTTCTCGGAGATAAACAATCTGCGCGAATACGCCTACGACTTTGAGCAGATGGGCGTTATCCATTATGGCGACGAGATCTCCATAGGCTTTCAGCTTAAGCCAGAAACGAGAAAGAATTGGTTTCTTGAGGAAGATATCGTAAGCTCGGTAAAGCAAGGAAAAATAGCTGATGGACGGAGATACACGGAAAAGCTTAAGGTTGGCGAGAATTTTTGCAATAATTTCCAATATTATAGCTATTGTCTGTCAAATCACGATACCCATTCGAGCTTTATCAACGGGCAAATAATACCGCCTGTGTATCAAGCGATACTCGCACCGTTCATTCCCATATGGTATTACGGTGAGGAGTGTGGCTTTGTTGACGAAGAAGAGGTTTGGCTCAACAGCAAGCAGATAAACATAAAAGCCCTTTTGAGATCCCGCAAAAACAAGCGTTTTTACGAGAAATTCAAAAGAGCTGTATGGATAAGGCGAAAATATCCTGATGTTTTCGAGGTGTTTCCTGCCGACATAAGAGAAACAAATATCGAAAGCGTGAATGTGACCGAGGGCGTGCTTGCTTACACGCGTTTTTCAAATGAGCGCGTGGCAATTATTCTTGCAAATCCCTCGAAGCAATTCAAAACCGTAAGCATTGAGTACGCAATTAAAAACACGAACACTTGCGTGCTCCAAGCTAACGACCTTATGAACGGCAAAAAATACAAGGCTGTGCTTGCTGACTGTAAGCTGTGCGTTGACGGTATACGACTTGGCAGCGAGGACGTTGCAATAATAATGGTTAGCTATTAAGACTGCTATCCTTATATTTCTTCTTTTGATATTGGAGAGGAGTCATTCCCGTTTCCTTATGAAAGGTAGCTATAAAATAGGAATAATCTGAAAAACCGCTTTCGTAGCAAGCATCGGTAACACTGTCGCCTTTCATAAGATGTATCTTCGCAAGAGTTATCTTTTTAGTTCTCAAATATTTGACGAACGTAACACCCATAGTACTGCAAAACATCTTTGAAAAATATGCGGGCGTAATAAAAAACGCATTTGCAACCTGCTCGGCGGTCTTTATTGTTGTCAGATTGTCATTGATATAGTTCAAAATATCTCTCATAAGTGGAGTCAAAACGACACCCTTTGCTATGGTAGCATTTGAGTGGTCGTATGCGTCGTTGACGAGTGCTAATAGCTGAAAAATATACGATATACATAGCATTCTGGAATTTTCATTGGGAAAGTTTTTTTCTTGAATAAAAAGATTGCATATTTTGAGCAGTCTTATTCTGTCTTGCTCATTCATACGAAGGTGATTTTTCTCTCCAAATCTTCTGTCGAGGAAGCAATGCAAGGGCTTTACCTTTGGCGGCAACACGTCAAAGCTGTCCAGAGGAAGCTTCATATAAAAGCATTCGTATTCTCCCTGAGACAGAAGTTGAACTCTATGAAATTCATTGGGTTGGGTGAGAATAACGTCACCTGCCTGCATATGATAACGGTTGCTTTCCACTATGTAATCGGCATTTCCCGATACAAACACATATAACTCGCAAAGAGTATGCATATGCAAGGGAAAGCTTTTGGGGTCATCAATATCAGTAACGTAATTGACAGTATGAACGAAATCTATGCGGTGCTTGTTGTCCCAGGCGAAGATTATTGCATCAACCATTTATTGTTGTCCTCCTTAACATTGTTTTTTTATGTAAGTATGTTGTATATTATATCATAAAAAAGGTGGATTGTAAATGGTAATATTACCAAAATTCAATAGCAATTATTGCAAAAACACAACGAAATTCGCAGTTGGCAGTTAAAGAATGCAAAGAAATCGCATTATAATTCAAAGGAAATATTGACAAGATTATGCTATAATGTTATCGTGGTGAGTTTTAAAAAACATAAACAAAAACAGAAAAGGAGCAAAAAATATGAAAAGAAGTTTTTTATTTAAGATCTTATCTTTGGCGCTCGCTATGATCTTGCTTGCAGGGGTGATATGCTCGTGCAAAAAGAGCGACGACGGAGAAGGTGTCAATACCGATTCAAGCGTTGTATCCACGACAGGGGATACTGAGATAAACGCAATGAATATTCTCGGCGAAAAAGACCTTGGCGGAGAGACCATAACCTTTTACGTGCGTTCTTACGGCGGGATTTGGGATATAAAAAGTCTTTACGCTGACTCTATACTTTCCGACGTAATAAATGACGCTGTATACGAGAGAAATGAAACCTTGAAATCTCAGTACAATTTCAATATAGCTATTGAAGAAAGCGCTTCTCAATCCTATCCTACCCGAATAATAAACTGGGTAATGGCAGGTGAATGTCCCGCCGATGTAATAACCGCTGGCGGCTACGACATGGCAAAGATAGCGGTTCAGGGAGTTTTGCGTGATCTCAATCACGTTGAAGGACTTAACCTTGAGCGCGAGTGGTGGAACACCACGCTTAACGCGCAGATGTCAATAGCAAACACACTCTTTTACGCCTCGGGAGATATAATATGCGAGGATAATATGGCGGTCAGATGCCTGTTCTTTAACAAGACCTTTGCCGAAAATATGGGATTTGCTCCCGAGAGCATTTACAGCATGGTCGAGAACAACGAATGGACCATGGAAAAAATGTTCCAGATGGCAAGCGTATGCTATAGCGATAAGGACGACGTAGAGGGACAGTCCAAGGGAGATTCATACGGACTTTCCGTGCAGAAGGTCGCAGCGCATTACATATTCATGACTGCGGCAGGCGTTCGCATAACCGATAAAAACGCAAACGATATTCCCGAGGTCGTTCTCGGATCTCAGAACGATATCACCATAACCGATCGGATAGGTACTTATCTGAACAGAGATAACAGTGTATATTGCGAGGACGACGGCGTGGTACACTTGGCATTCAAAAAGAATAACGCTCTGTTTATGGCTGAGGTGCTTGGAACCGTCGTATCTATGAGAAACTGGGACGTTAAGTTCGGAATACTTCCCATGCCAAAGTATTCCACCGACCAGCCCACGTATAACCACTTTGCGGACGGAAACTGCCTCAATCTCTTGGCAATTCCCACGGGAAACAATGCAAAGCTGAGTAAGATAGCCTTCGTTCTTGAGGCTATGTGCATTGAATCGAACGGAACGCTCAATCCTGCTTTCTACGATAAGGCTTTGAGAGGCCGTTATTCCTACGACGTTGAATCGACCTCTATGTTGGACATTATACTGGACAGCATGTTTATTGAAAACGCAAATCTCTATAGGGGAGATAAGGAAGACGACGGTTGGGGTATTATCCAAGCGCAGCTCAGAGAAGCGGTAAATTCAGGTTCTTCCATATCGGGCGTTGTTGCTTCCTATAAGGATCTTACGGGAACTCTTATAAATAAGACAGTAACCAAGTTAAAGGATATTTCCATGGCTCAATCCTATTAAGGAGGGAAAAACATGAAAAAAATAATTTCCATATTGCTGTGCGCAATATTTCTTCTCGGCATACTTCCGACATTTTCGGTCTTTGCGGGAACGGGAAGCGTTGACCTTAGCTCAATAGCCGACGGCGGCAAATACGTTGACGCCAAGGGTAACGAGTACACCGTTCTCAAATCCGCCGAAACGATAAAGGCTACCGTTACGGCGAACATGTCGGCAAATTACATTCTCGGAAACGATATAGATTTTGGCGGCAAGCAGTTCTGGTCGTATATTTTCAACGACAACAACGGAACGGCATTTTCGGGAATATTTGACGGAAACGGATATTCTATAACAAATTTCTTTACTACAGCTAATTACAACGCAAAGGTTGGACTCCTTTTCGGCGGACTTTCGGGCAACGCGACGGTGCGAGATCTTACGGTAGGAAGCGAGACGGAAAAAATTAGGTTTTCCGTAAGCGGTACAAGCGCTACCGTGGTCGGAGGTCTTGCGGGATATACGGTGGCAGGCGCGAAGGCTACCGTATCCAACGTGGACGTGTATGCGGATATTTCTCACGAGTCGGCGGTTAATCAATCGGTTTTTGTGGGTGGATTTATAGGTCAGTGCGATCCGTTAACACTCATTGACTGTAATTTCTACGGCTCGATAAAATTCACGGAAAGCGCATACGTAAAGGATAAGGTAACCATTGTAGGCGGCATAGTTGCTCGCTGTAATCAAGAAGGCGAGCATATGGATATAGTGAATTGCAACAATTACGCGGATATAGACGTTACGCAAAGACCGAGCACCAACGCAAACGTTGATACCTTGGTGGGCGGTATAGTCGGAAGCTCCAATTATTCCTTTGCCATAGTAAACTGTGAAAATCACGGAGTTATCAAGGGCGACCGAACGGCGGGCGGAATCGTTGGAAAGATAGTCGGCCAATTAGACACCGCCTACTCCTACGAAATGATAGGCTGCACAAACCACGGCGAAGTCAGCGCCGAGATGTTCGCGGGCGGTATTCTCGGACTTTCCAATCCCAACAGTACAAGCGGAGCGAGTACCCGAGCAACGTACAGCGTGACTATACGCAACTGCCTTAACACGGCAAACGTTACCGCAAAGACCACGCAAAGCGACCGTATTGTCAGCGGTCTGTCATGCGCGGGCGGTATAGCGGGAAGACTTCTCCGAGGCTATAACACCATTGAAAATTGCGGCTCTACGGGTAATATAGCGGGCAACGGAAGAACGGGAAATGCGGCGTCAACGACAAACGGCATCTTTGGATACTTGTACGTAAACGCTGACGCAGAGCGACTGTCTGTTATTTCCAACTGCTACGCAACGGGAAGCCTTACGCCTTACGCCGATAATTATTCGGTATACGCAACGGGCGCGGTGTCTACGGATAAAATGACGTATATCCCCTTTATTTCAAATTGTCATTACTCGTTGACGGCAACAAAGGGAACGCTCAAAACTATCGCACTCAGTCAATCAATAACTGAGGACTACGGTGATTATAAATATAAGGAAAGCGGTGCGGTAACGGCTGACGAGGTCGCAAACGGTACTCTGCTTGCAAAGCTCGGCGACGGCTTTACGCAGACGATTGGCACAGACGCGTATCCCATTCCCGTCCGCGAGAAATACACGCTTGACGGGGGAATGGAAAATCTCTTTTCCGCAGGTGCGGCAGGCTATTACGGCGATGGCGGTACGTGGGTTGCGAATGAGAGCTATTCGACAAAAAACAATCTTACCGTAAAGACGGGAGACGTTATAACCGTAGGCGCGTTATCTGCGGGGCAAGTCTCGTTCGGCTATTTGTTTGACGCAAATAAAAATCCCGTCAAAAAGCTTTCGCTTTCCGATATGACACTTGTGGGTGACCTTGGAAACGGCTACGGTATATACTCCTATACCGTTACGGAAGGTACTGCTTATATAAGCGTATCGGTGTTCTCTCGCAGAGCATATATAACACTCTTGACGGTAAACGATACTTTTGATGCCAATACCTATTATGATTATTTTGGAATACAGGCAATGAAGGGCAACTCCAATTCACCCCTTTGGCAAAAATCCGCGCTCTTTATCGGGGACTCAATATGCTATGGCTTTTCAGACGTGGCTATCAACGGAAGGCTCAGATCATACGCGGGAAGAATAGCGTATGATTACGATATGGAATGGGTAAATGCGGGAGTAAGCGGAGCGACCTTAAGCACGGCGACCGAAAAGCTTATAGTAAACCAGCTTGATTCCTACAAAGAAGAGAAATTTGACTACGTTGTTATTGAGGGCGGAATAAACGACGCCCTTAAGGGAGTGGAGCTTGGAACGATAACCGAGGGATTTGAGCAGGGACTTAAGACATCTACTTACGCAGGCGCGCTTGAATTTCTGTTTAAAACGGTGACAAAGACCTATCCCGAGGCAAAGGTCGGATTTATGATAACCTACGAATGTCCGAGAAATCAATCTCACGGAACCTATATTACTTATCAGGATATAACCAAGCAAATATGCGAAAAATGGGATATTGAATATCTTGACATGTTCTCAAATAAGGAGATAAACGAGACGGTGCTTGAGTCGTCAAACACAAAGTCCGCATATCTTCCCGACGGCATACACCCAAGTGCCGTAGGCTACGACAGACTTTATCCTTATATAGCAAGCTTTATGGAAACACTTGCAGTTCCCGCATATGGCTCTGGTGATGATACGGATAATAACGATAAACCCGAAACCCCTCCCGCGGGCGGTGATGAAAGTGACACGCAAGGCATAGAAGACACAACGAATACGGGAGAAGCGGATACGGATACGGACACGCAAGCACCCGAGGAGAAAAAGAAGGGCTGCGGCTCTTTCGTAGGCGCACCTATCTTCCTTATGGCGGTTATATCCATTGGCGCGATAGCAATATCAAATAAGAAAAATAAATTTAATTGAGGAGGACGTTATGAAAAAAATAGTATCTTTAGTTATTATTATTTCTATGATGCTGTGCATGTTCCCAATTTCAAGCATGACGGCAACGGCAACGACAACGGATTTTGTGCAGGTTGACCTTTCAAATGATACAAAATACCCAGACGGCGGTGAGTATTATGACGAGAAAAACGATATAACGTATACGGTTGTAAAATCGCCTACAACATTTAAAGCAATCAGTAGCACACCCGACGGAAATTATATACTTGCAAAGGACATCAGTATTCCGGGAACATATAATTATCCTATTCTTGGAAGTAACACAGTCCTTTCCGGAATAATAAACGGAAACGGATACGCAATAAAACACTTTAAAATCAACTATACTAATTCATACATAACCTTCGGTGTACTTGCCCAAGGAATAAAGAACAACGCAAAAATTATTAATCTTCAAATAGGTCTGCCTGATAATCCGATAGTATATTCTATAGATAATTCAGGTAGCGGAAGTGATAATCATATAGGAACAGGCGTAATAGCCGGAAAGATATTATCCGATTCTGCGGAAGGCGGTACCGTTGAAATATCAGGAGTTGATATTTATTGTAAAATATCAGTTAATAAAAAAATGGAGTTGCCGTTAAGTCTTGGCGGATTTATCGGACGTTCTGATGGATCGAATGTGTGCAACCTAAAAGTTTCCCACTGTAGCTTTACCGGTACAATATCAATGACTGATAATGCCCAAGCTACGGGATACGATACGAAAGTAGGCTCGGTTATCGGTTATTATAAAAATGGAGAATTGACTGTATCTGATTATACGAACAATGCAAACATTGATATAACTAAAAGGACGAGTGGCACGAGCTCAGGATACTCATACGCAGGCGGAGTCGTTGGACGAACTGAAGCTAAGACAACCTTTATAAGATGCTTCAATACAGGAAATATGACGTCTGACAAATATAGCGGCGGTATAGCGGGACACACGGATAAGCTTACGACGTTTACGGATTGTTCTAATACGGGAGCTATAACAGCGACTACATACAGCGGAGGAATTGCGGGAAGATCGTATTATTCGGGTACAAGCTATAGCGGCTGCAAAAATTCAGGAGCTGTTACGGCAACGGATAAGGCAGGCGGAATAGTAGGACAAACGGATAACCCCGTTGCTTTTTCAAGCTGTTCCAATAGCGGTGCTATAACGGCTACCTCTTATAGCGGCGGTATAGAAGGCTATGCCGCAGGGCAATCGGGCTTTACGAGCTGCACGAATAGCGGAGCTATAACGTCGGATAATTACGCAGGCGGCGTTCTTGCAAGAGCATATAATCAGGCAAGCTTTATAAGTTGTGTAAATTCCGGAAGAATATCATCGGGTGTTAATGCGGGCGGTGTGCTTGGCGGCGCATATTTTAATGGCAGTAACGACTACGTACTTGAGCTTGACGGTTGTGTAAATCACGGAGAGATATTATCATATTCGAGTAATGAAGCTACAAAAACGACCGCTGGCGGTATCATAGGCGTTGTAAACTTTGGAGCTTATGAAATAAACGAATGCGGAAACACGGGAAGCCTTTCGGCAAACTATATATATGATGCAACAGGAGTTCCCAAATTAGGCGCATGCGGTATTATTGGACGTTACTACGTAAACAATTCAAATACGGTTATAACCGACTGCTATTCAACGGGCGTTATTTCGTCCTCCGTGGCAAACGATGCGAGAACATTTACTCCTTACGCTATCTGTACGGGAAGTGTAGCGTCAGGTATTAAGCTGAAGGTAACGGGTTGTGTATGGAACATGACCTTTAACAACAATACGGTAAAGAACGGCTTGCCCACTACTAACCTCACTGTAGATTCGGGCAATAACACGCAGAAGAATATTATCGCAAAGAAATCTACCGCGCTTTACGATGCGTATGCTCAGAAGTCGATAGATAACACAAAGCTGAGAATTTTGCTTGTCAGTGCCACACCTGAGCTTACCGACAAGACCGATATTGTTATCAACGTATATTACGGTGAAAACCAAGGTAAGAAATTTACCGTTCCCGCAAATTATATTTTCGCGCTCCATAGTGTTGAAGCGGCGGGAGATATGTACTATGCCGTCGGTGACGCATATATCTTCGGCGGAGTTATCACGGGAATCCCCGAGAATATCAACATAACAAGGGTCGAGGTCGAGTTCGGCAACGGTTTTGAATGGAATATTCCTATGGAGGGTTAAAAATGAAAAAAATATATACTTATCCTCAAATTGAATATCTATATATAAACAGCGATGTTATAACGACCAGCCTTTATGAAATGAAGTGGGACGACGGAGAAAACCTGAATTTAACTAATGGCGCAGAGGATTGAACTAATGTCAGAGCTTTGCTTTTCTTCAGCTCTTTTGAATGATTCGGAAAGATATTCAAAGGAACTGAGACTTCCCGATTATTTGTACAGTGAGGACGGGCATCTTGACCGTCAAAGAACGATAGACGTTCTTCTTGACTGTGAATATGGACGCATTTCCGATGAAAACATTGAGCTTACGGCTTCAGTAGTAAAGGTTAGGACGGAAAGCGTTTACGCGGGAAAATGTAAACAGCATATACTGTTTGATTTTGAACTGAGAAAGCAAGACCGTAGGTCTTGCTTTCCGGTAGATATCTTTATTCCTAATACTGATAAAGACTATCCGCTTATAGTAGCGTTGGATTTTCCCATAGACGTAAACAAATGCTATTGTCCTATTGAGGAGCTTATGGATATGGGTGTTGCCGTAGCTCGCGTTTTATATACGGATATAACTTCGGACGACGGAGATTTTGATAACGGTATTGCACCTTTGCTCACTGATAGAAGTAAACCCATGTCAGCGGGCAAGCTGATGATATGGGCGTATGCGGCAGGGCTTATAGGTAAATATATGCTTGAGAAGGGATATGCTTCTTCTGACAAGCTCTATGTTTCAGGACATTCAAGGCTTGGAAAATCGGCTCTTCTCGCGGCGGCTCTCTACACCGAATTTTGCGGAGTTCACTCCAACAATTCCGGTTGCAGCGGCGTTGCTATATCAAGAGAAAAGCGAGGAGAAACTATCTCCAAGATATGTAAGCAGTTTCCCTATTGGTTTGCCCCAAGCTATTTGAAATATGCTGACAACGAGCAAAGCATGCCCTTTGACCAGCACTATCTTACCGCCCTTATATCTCCGCGAAAGCTATCAATATGTGCCGCCGTTCAGGACACGTGGGCAGATACCGAAGCGCAATTCCTGTCGGCAGAGGCGGCGTCTGTAATTTACGAAAGAGACGGTGTCGTGGGACTTTCAAAAACAAGAGAAATACCTACCGTAGGATATAGTAACGCAAGGGGTAATATTGGTTTTATGCTTCGCGGCGGTACGCATTATTTCAGCCGCGACGATTGGAAATTTTTTATTGGATTTATAAAATCGCAAAAGGAGTAAAATGAAAAACAACAGAAGATTTCTGAGTGTGATCTCCGTTTTTTTGCTTTTGGCTATGGCATTGTCCTCCTGCGGCAAAAATAACAACGGAGCTGATACTTCGGCGGATAGTGTGCAGAATATAGATCTGTCGCAATATATATTGATCTCAGATGATTACAAGCTCATTCGTCCTGACAGCGCAAACGATAACGTAGTGGATATTTTCAAAATACTCCACGGAGAACTGTCCACTCTTCTCGGAAGTACGTATCCGTCTGACAACGATTGGGTAAGCAGGGGAGAAGCCGTTCCTCAGGATAATAAGGAAATACTGCTTGGTCTTACCAACAGAGACGATTCCTCTGCCGTTCATTCACAGCTTGGCGATAAGGAATATAAGCTTTGTATCACAGAGCATCATATAGTGATAGTCGGTAAAGACGACCTTTCATTATACTACGCTGTAAACTATTTTTTAGATAATGCGGTAGTAGAGGCAGACGGTAAGCTATACGTTCCAAAAGAACTAAATGTGACTGATACATATACGTTGAGTGATAATTCTTCACTTATTCCAAAGATAAAGCCGGACTCCGAGGTCCAGCTGCTGACAAGCTCGTCTGACGGAACAACTCAAACGCCCGATTGGGTAAACGACCTTATTATAGTTGAGGCAAACATAAAAAACGTTTCGGGAACGCTTGAAAACGCGAAAACGCAAATAATCGATCATCTTGCGCAGATGGGTGTCAACGGTCTTTGGCTGACGCCGATAGGCGACAGCACGACCGTGCACTTCTACGGAAACAAGGGACTTCACACTATCGACTCGGATATAACCGAAACCACCGATTACGACGAAGGCTGGAAAAGATTTAAGGAGTTCGTGGACTACGCTCATTCCAAAAACATACGCGTATTTATGGACGTGGTAACGTGGGGAACTGCCGATTACAGTCCAATATATCAGGCTTATGTAAACGGAACGAAATTTGAGGGCATGGACGTATCGGATTGGTTCACGGGCGAACCGTGCAAATGGGGTGATGCGGCGTATAACTGGAAAAGCGAGGGGCTTCGCGAATGGTTTACGGCTACGTGCGTTGATATAGTTATGAAAACGGGCGTTGACGGTATCAGATGTGACTGCGAGCCTGAATATTCGGGCTATGACCTTTATAAAGAAATAAGAACTCGTCTCTTAAATAAGGGAAGAAAAATAGTTATTTTCTCGGAGATGAGCAATACTCGCGACGGTGCTTATGATTTCGAGCAATTCGGAGTCAGTGATTGGCTTACCGTTTCCTTTGACGATCATCAGGAGAGAAAATTTAATTGGTTTTTAGACAACAATATAGTTGCTTCGATAAAGCAATCAAAATTCGTCGGCTCGAATATAACCGAAATAAAGAATAAAAGCGCGTATTACAGATATTTTACCTATTGCGTTTCCTGCCACGACTTCAAAGGAACTGCGGTAGATAAAAACATGCTGACTATCGCATATCAGGCTATTTTCGCGCCGTTCATACCTATCTGGTATATAGGTGAGGAGTTTGGCTGGAAGGCGGGCGGCTCGTTGCTGTACACGACTATGGATTGGTCACAAAAGGAAAGCTTCTCAAACGTACTGTTTATGGAAGAACTGAAGCAAATGATAGCCATACGCCGCAATTATTCTGATGTCTTCTCTCAATTTGCGGAAAACAACCGTGAGTCAAACATAGTTGCCGTTCTGACAGAGGGACTCGGAGATACGACCGCTTACGCGAGATACAACGGTGAACGCGCGGTGCTTATAGTTCCTAATACGCAAAAGGGAAGCACATCGGGAACGGTGACCGTTCCGTTTGCCGCCATGGGCTTTGATAGCACCAAGGTCTATACGGTAACAGATCTTTTAACGGGCGAAACTATAATATCGGGAATAGGCTCGGATATCGAAAAATTTGTAGCTTCGGTAGAATTTGAAAAGCTTGGCGTTTATTCCGTGGAACAAAGCAAATAACTTTTTACAACAATACTTAAGATAAAAAAATCTCCCACGCTGTAATAACGCAGTGTGGGAGAAATTATTAGAATTATGATCTTCTTTCATTATCGAGTTTTTGGAGACAACAAATGTATATATGTTTTTTAATTTTTGAAATAATAGGAGTAATAGCTTTTGCATTTTCGGGAGCGCTGACAGCAAAAAATAATAATATGGATATTTTCGGTGCTTGTATGCTTGGTATGATAACTACCATAGGCGGCGGTATTATGAGAGATATGCTTCTTGGGGTATTCCCACCGTCTGCTCCGCAAGCTCCTTGGATGGCGATACTCTCCATAATTCTTTCCGCTTTCTATTTTATATTGCCCTTGAAAAAATTTCACTCTTCAAGACTTATTAAATTAGGTAACGTATTTATCGCCGTTGCAGATTCTGTCGGTCTTGCTGTATTTACCATAATAGGCGTTGATACAGCACTCGGCGTTTTACCGCAAGCAAATATGTTCACTCTCATTTTTGCGGGAGCAATCACAGGTATTGGCGGCGGCATTATACGAGATGTCGTATCGGGTAACAAGCCCCTTGTATTTGTTACTGATTTTTATGCTTGCGCTTCTATACTCGGAGCAGCAGTATATATATTATTTCTTTTATTCTCTAACATAATTATTGCGTCTGTAGTAGAAATAATTTTTGTTTTACTTATTCGGTTTTTAGCTATTAAATTTCATTGGAACTTATTAAGTCATAAAGATACCGTAGCAAACGGCAACAATGATTAAGAAAGAGGCATTATGGAATCAATAAAAGAATTATATAAGATAGGCAGAGGACCGTCAAGCTCGCACACAATAGGTCCTGAGAGAGCATGCAAAATGTTTCTGCAAAAAAATCCTTGTGCCAATCGCTTTGAAGTTGTTTTGTACGGCTCACTTGCAAAGACGGGCAAAGGACACGGCACTGACGAGGTCATAAGAAAAACCTTTTATCCCAAACAGTGCAAAATTGAGTTTAATTGTACAGAGGATAATATACCTCACCCAAATACTATGCGGTTGTCGGCGTACAACGGCGACGTGCTTACAGATAGTACGCTTGTGTTCAGCGTGGGCGGTGGCAGTATAGTATTTGAAAATTCATCTGCCAAAGAAAAAGCAGAATACTACGATGTCAATAAATTTTCGGATATTTCCAAATGCTGCGAACAAAATCGCATACGGCTATGGGAATACGTCTATCAAAGGGAAGATACGGATTTTGAGATGTTTCTTGAAACGATATGGTCGACCATGAGGCAATCGATTGAGCGCGGGTTAAATGACGATGGCATTCTCCCCGGCGGTCTTAACGTACAAAAAAAGGCAAAGTCACTGTATGGCAGTCAACATATAGACGAGACACCGCACACCAAGGAAAATAGGATAGTGTGTGCTTATGCCTTTGCGGTCAGTGAGCAAAATGCATCGGGAGAAACTATCGTGACTGCGCCCACCTGCGGAGCATCGGGAGTATTACCATCCGTTCTATACTATTATCAGCAGAAAAACGGCTTCAGTGACAAGCAAATATATCGCGCGCTTGCGACTGCGGGGCTTATCGGAAATATTATAAAAACCAATGCCTCAATCTCCGGCGCGGAATGTGGCTGTCAGGCAGAGATAGGAAGTGCCTGCGCTATGGCAGCTGCCGCGCTTGCGGAGCTTTTTGAGCTGAGTATAGATAAAATTGAGTACGCCGCCGAAATAGCTATTGAGCATCACCTCGGGCTTACCTGCGATCCGATTTGCGGTCTTGTTCAGATACCGTGTATCGAAAGAAACGCAGTTGCCGCTATGAGAGCAATAAACGCGGTAAACCTTTCGATTTTTCTCTGGAATACAAGAAAGATATCTTTTGACACTGTTGTTAAGACGATGAAAGAAACAGGACAGGATATGAATACTGCATATAAGGAAACATCCGAAGGCGGATTGGCAAAAAACGGAATATTAATTATTTAAGATGGCCTTTTACCTGAAAGGAAACCATAAGAGTTGGAACGAATATAAAACTGCTTTATGTGCGAAAAGGCGAATGTAGTCTAAAATTTGAGTTGCTTTTCAGGTGCCTGTTTAAAATTGGCTGCGAATTGATCTCATAAATTGTGTCACAGTAATCTATGGGTCATAAACCCTAAAATACTGCTTCGAATTGATAGCAGGAGAAAGCCCGTGGGTCGCTACGCGCCCACGGGCTCTTCACATCTGTCGGCAGAGCCGACAGAATAAGCGGTTGTGAGGATTTAAATTAAAAGATGTCTGTGGGTCAATTTTCTGTCCTATAGATCAGGAGTGTGGGTCGTTCATGAAGAAAACTTAATATTTGTAAGGGTTTTATGGGTGTCAAAACTGACGCATTTTTCATTTGATAACAAATTGATAACTCTTCGCAAAATCACTTGATATATATCTGTTTATGTGGTATTGTTGGTAGTAAAAACAAGAAAGGAATTTATTATGGAAAACAAAGATAAGAAAAACAAATTTGCATTGTATATCAAGGACTCATCGCTTGACGTAGCACGTAAATGGTACAAGGAGGATAATTGCTCAAGTATCAGTGAATTTATCGAAAAGGCAGTGTTGTTCTACGGCGGTTACGTATCATCTGAGCATAATCAAAATTATTTGCCTAATATCGTAATAAGCACGATGAAAGCAATAATGCGAGACAGCGAAAAC
>JAGAPH010000067.1 GCA_017623375.1 Clostridia bacterium
ACAAAGAAATCTTATGATTTTCAATAAGATACATTATCGCCAAGAACGGACAGTCGAGGACGCCTGTCCCTACAACGAAGAAAGTACTAACACACCAATAAATCAAAATTTGAAAAATCCGCAACTCGCTTTATATCTCCCTATAAGCCTGCTATGGCTCATTTTTTTATCCGCTTGAAAATAAAGCTTCTCTTCTCAGTGCGCTTATCCAGCACCCCTGCGGCGGTAAGGATATGGAGCACCGAATAGGCGGGCTTACCCTTGATGCCCGTAAGCCTTGAATACTCCGCCACGGTAAATTCCCTCTCAGAGAGCTCCTCTGGAAGCAGTCTGACGTAATCCTCAAGTCCGCAGAAGATCTTCTCTCCAACGATCTCGCACGGACACAGGTCGTTATCGTATTTTCCCTTTTTGCGGTATCTCATTCGCTCGGAATATCTGTATTCCTCAGCCCTCACCAGCACGAAATGTATGCTCAGCCGATAGGTGTCCACAAGCTCTCTCAGATAATACACCTCCGAGAGTGCGTCCGTGACCGTTTCCTTCTTTGGCGACCGCTTGGTGTATTTTATCTCCCCCGTATCCTTATCCGCCCGAATTATCCGCTTTTCGCAGATGACGGGCTTTATGACCGACACGTTACAGTCGGTCTCGGTAAGATAATACCTTATCTTGTCCGCAAGCGTGCGGAAGGAACCCGTTTGTATCTCGGTGATGTGACTGCCGCACCTTACGTCGGCTATATATCTGCCCACCTTGACCTCATAGCAGTCCGCGTCGTCGGTAACAAGGCGCTTGAATATGCGGTGAAACCGCTTCTCGTTATAAGTGCCTATCCCATCTCCGTCACTGCCGTACATTATCCTGTCCTCAAGACAAAGCTCGGCAAAACGCGCTTTTTTCTCGTCCGTCACGTCGCCACTCCGGCAAACTGACTACTGTAAAGCTTTGCGTATTCACCGCCAAGAGAGAGCAGCTCGTCGTGATCTCCCGCCTCGGCAACGACTCCGTCCTTGATGACCACTATCACGTCAGCGTCACGTATGGTGGACAGTCTGTGGGCGATTATCAGCGAGGTACGGTTCTTCATAAGCGCCACCATTGCCTGCTGAATGTGCATCTCCGTCCTTGTGTCAACGCTTGAGGTCGCCTCGTCCAGAATAAGTATCTTGGGGTCGGCAAGCACCGCGCGGGCAATGGAAAGAAGCTGCCTCTGCCCCTGCGACAGGTCGCTTCCCGACTCGGCAAGCACTCGGTCATAGCCCTCGGGCAGTCGCTCGATGAAGATATCCGCCTTGGCAAACGCCGCCGCTTTCCTTATATCCTCCTCGTCGGCGTCTTCTCTGCCGTATTTTATGTTAGCCCTTATGGTGTCCGAGAAAAGAACAGTGTCCTGAAGCACTATGGCAATAGACCTTCTCAGCGTTTCCTTGGGCATATCCTTGATGTCGATACCGTCCACGGTTATTTTTCCGCTGTCTATCTCATAAAATCTTGTCAGAAGGTTTACGATAGTGGTCTTTCCCGAGCCCGTAGCGCCAACGATGGCTATCTTCTGCCCCGCCTTGACGGACAGGTCAAGTCCCTTAAGCACGGGCTCGCCCTCCTCATATGAGAAGTGTATATCCTCAAAGCGGATATCGCCGTTTATGTCCTTAACCTCAATACTATTCGTTCCCTCGTCTATCTCATCGGCACTGTCCATTATCTCAAAGATACGCTCCGCGCCCGCAAGTGCCGTAAGTATATTTGCGTACTGATTGGCTATCTCGTTGATGGGACGGGTGAATTTCTTTGAATATTGGAGCATGGACTGTATATTTCCGATGGTCAGCGTTCTCATAAAGGACACGGGATTGAGCACGAAAAAGCCGCCGAATGCCGCTATAAGCACGTACTGAAAATTGCCGAGAAAGTTCATGCAGGGTCCCATGATAGAGCCCCAGACTCTTGCGCTGATACTGCATTTTCTCAGCCTTCCGCTGGTCTCTCCGAAATCCTCAATCGCCTTCTTTTCCTTGCCGTAAGCCACCACCGTTTTATACGACGTGACCATCTCCTCCACCTGTCCGTTTATCTGTCCGAGGAGCTTCTGACGGCGGACGAAATATTTACGCATAAACTTGGCAAGCTTCGCCGACACCGTTATGGTCATGGGAATAGTAACGCAGGCTATAAGCGCCATGACCCAGCCGTAGTACACCATAAAGGAAAACGCGCCTATAAGCGTCAGCACGCTTGATATAAGTGCGGAGATGGACTGAGATATGGCGTTTGAGACGTTCTCCACGTCGTTGGTCATTCTCGACATTATGTCGCCGTGCTTGTGTGTGTCTGTGAACTTTATGGGAAGGCGCGATATCTTTCGGAAAAGGTCGTTTCTCAGGGAGTAGACCGTATTCTGTGAAAGCTTTGCGGCAATAAAGCCCTGAAAGAGCGTCATAGACGCGCTTATGATGAACAGAACGAGCATTATACCGAGATATCTTACCATTGAGGGCATATCCACCGTGATGCCCCCGTCGGTTATCCTTATGGTATCTATCGCCGCGCCCTGCATAGCGGGACCTAAAAGATCGGTGACGGTAACTATCACCATTATTATCACAAGGCATGCCACCAGCAGCTTGCTCTTTCCTATGTACGAGAGCAGTCTGCCAAGCGTCCTTGAGGCGTTCTTTGGCTTCTCGGCGTTGACACGGGCGTTAGGACCTCCCCTGCCCCCCGGTCCGCCCATGGGACGGAGCGGCGGCATATCGTTTGCGGGGGCTCTTCTTGGCTGTCCGTTATTCATTTATGCCACCTCCGTTCTTCATCTGTGAATTGTATATCTCTCTGTAAGTCTCACTGTTTCTCATAAGCTCCTCGTGAGAGCCGCAATCCCTGATAGTTCCGTGGTCGATAACGGCTATCCTGTCCGCGTCGCGGACGCTTGCTATTCTCTGAGCTATCATAATGACGGTAGTACCCTCAAGCTTTTCCTTGAGAGCGGCACGGAGCTTGCCCTCCGTAGCCAGATCAAGCGCGGACGTGGCGTCATCAAGTATGAGCATCTCGGGGCGGCGTACAAGCGCACGCGCTATGGACATTCTCTGCTTTTGTCCACCCGAAAGTGACGCGCCCTTCTCGGCGATATACGCGCCGTAGCCCTCGTTGAAGCCACGGACGAAGTCCTCCGCCTGAGCTATCCTTGCCGCCTGTTCTATCTCCTCATCAGTCGCCGTCTCCTTGCCCCAACGCAGGTTCTCAGCGATAGTTCCCGAGAACAGCTCGCTCTTTTGCATAACAAAGGCTATCTTCTGTCTGAGGGCGTGCAGATCGTAGTCCCTTATGGGCTTACCGTCTATAAGCACCTCGCCCTCGGTGGCGTCGTAAAATCGGGGTATGAGATTTACAAGAGAGGTCTTGCCCGAGCCCGTCGCTCCGATTATGGCAAAGGTCTCTCCGCGCTTTATGTCTATATTTATGTCGTGAAGCACAGGTCTGCCCTTAGTTCCGGGATAGCTGAAGCTTACGTTTCTGAAGGACACGGCAACGCCGTCCTCTGCGTCTGTAAGCTCGCCCGAGCGGATAGTGGGATCGGTGTCAAGTATCTCGTTTACACGCTTTACCGACGCCATTGCGCGGGATATGGATTGGAACATCATTGTTACCATCATGATGGACATGAGCACCTGAGTAATGTACGTGATAGCCGCCATGACCGTACCCGCCGTCATTCCCGTGCCGCCAACGTTCTGTATCTGCCAGCCGCCTATGTATATCACCGCGATTATTGCTGCGTTCATCACCACAGTAAGCACGGGGTGCATGACTGCCATTATGCGCTGAACGCGTATATTTGTGTCCTTAAGGTCGGCGTTGGCACTGCGAAATCTCTCATATTCGTAGTCCTCCTTGACGTACGCCTTTATAACTCTCGCTCCCGTTACGTTCTCCTGTACCACGCAGTTTAGCCTGTCAAGCTTTTTCTGCACGGTGCCGTAAATGGGTATAGCCTTGCCGAGAACGAGAACAAGCATTATCGCCATAACGGGAAGCGCGCACAGCATAACGATACCGAAGCTGAAATCAAGGGTCATAAGCATAACGAGTCCGCCGATAAAGAACATGGGAGAACGCACCAGAATACGCAGAAGCATCTCAACAAATTCTATTATCATGGTAACGTCGTTGGTCATTCGCGTAACCAGCGAGCCTGTGGTAAACTTGTCAGTCTGCTCGATGGAAAGCGACATGACCTTGGCGTAAGCGTCACGCCTCAGATCGTCGCCAAGCCCCTGAGACGCCTTTGCCGCCGTGTAAGCGCAAAGCACGCCAAAGAAGCCTCCTATAAGCACCACCACGAGCATAAGCACGCCGAATGTGATTATGACCTGCATAGACGAATATGCGCCCTCGCCGTAAAGTATCCTCATAACCGTACTGCCGAGAGCAGATGAGGACACATCTCCCCCCGCGCCTATGCCGCAGTCAACTATGACAGTCATAAGCTTAGGCAGACAAAGATCGGCAAAGACCTCACCCATCATCAAAAGAGGGGATATTATTGCCAAAAACGCGTATTTTTTCAGATAATGAAAAATTTTTCTCATTGGTTCTCCTCCCGCTCACTGTCAAGAAGATTGTCCCTTATCCTGCAAAGCAGGGCCATTAGCGCCGCCTGCTCCTCCTCGCCAATACCCTCAAGACCGCGGGCGTCCATAGCTTTTATCTTGTTGATACTCTCAGCGTCCACTTCTCTGCCGTGTTCGGTAAGATATACTCGGGTACTTCTCATGTCATTCTCGTCCGTTCTCAGCTCCACCATACCCTCAGTCACCATCTTTTTTATTATAACGCTTACTGACGGAGCGCGGAGATGGGTCCTTGCCACAAGCTCTCGCTGATTTATTCCGTCCTCAATGGCAAGCACGGAAAGCACGAGCCTCGCCCCGGGCTGAGACATAACACCGTCAAGCTCGCAGCTCTCTCTCATTTTGTTTCTGAATATTCTTGCTATCTCGTTGCAAAGCTTTACGGGATTATCGCTCAGCTCCCGCCTCTTCGGTGGCGGCGGCAACGGTATATTTTTCCTCGCCATTTTATACCTCTCAAAATAATTAGTTAGAAAACTAACTAATTATACCACTATTCCCTCCTTATGTCAATATTTTTACAAGCAAAAATAAATTGGGATTTATCGGGGTGTTAATAATATGCGACTTACTCTCTGACGAGCGTAGGGGAGGGGCTTGCTCCTCCCGCATGGCAGCACAAATGTATCTTAATAAAACGGTGTAATTTCAATAGAGTTAAAGTAATAAAA
>JAGAPH010000068.1 GCA_017623375.1 Clostridia bacterium
CCCCGATAAATCCCAATTTACAAACATAATACCGTGCTTCAAATTTTGTTTTGTCGGTGGGTTTATAGTCTGTGTTTGCACTCTCTTCGTTGTAGGGACCGGCGTCCTCGACGGTCCGTTCTACGCGATAGTGTAACTATTGAAAATCATAAGGTTTCATTGTGTTTAATGCGGACAGTCGAGGACGCCTGTCCCTACAGTTTTTGTTTGGTGCGAACATATCAAACACCCCGATAAATCCCAAGTTTATCGTGCGCTATAAAGGCAACGCAGGGGAAGGCTTCGCTTTGGAAGTCTCCCCCTGACAGTAAGATATTAGTCTGCGTCCTTGATGGAGAAGTCCATTCTGCCCTTCTTGTCAAGTCCCATGTACTTGACCTTTACGGTGTCACCGAGAGCGAGGACGTCCTCAACCTTTTCTATTCTCTTGGGAGCTATCTTAGAAATGTGTACCATTCCTTCCTTACCGGGAGCGTACTCAACGAAGCAGCCGAACTCCTTAATGCCCGTTACCTTACCCGTGTAGGTAGCTCCTACCTCAGGCTCGAATACGATAGCGTCGATCATAGCCTTAGCCGCTGCCGCGTTTTCACCGTTAGCCGCCGCTATGCAGATAGTTCCGTCGTCGTCGATATCAACCTTAGCGCCCGACTCGGCAACGATCTTCTGGATAACAGAGCCGCCCTTACCGATGACCTCTCGGATCTTGTCGGGATCTATCTTGAAGCTTGTCATCTTGGGTGCGTACTTGGAAACATCGGCACGGGGGGCGGGAATAGCCTTGAGAAGAACCTCGTCGATGATATAGTCACGTCCTACGTGAGTCTGAGCAAGAGCCGCCTTGATGATCTCGGGAGTAAGACCGTCTATCTTAAGGTCCATCTGAATGGAGGTGATACCCTTGTGAGTACCTGCTACCTTAAAGTCCATGTCTCCGTAGAAGTCCTCAAGTCCCTGAATATCAAGCATGATATCCCAGCTTCCGTCCTCAGCGGTGATAAGACCGCAGGAGATACCCGCAACAGGAGCCTTTATCGGAACGCCCGCGTCCATAAGAGCAAGCGTAGAGCCGCATACAGAGCCCTGAGAGGTCGAGCCGTTAGAGGAAACTACGTCGGAAACGAGTCTGATAGCATAGGGGAATTCCTCGGGAGAGGGAAGAACGGGAACGAGAGAACGCTCAGCAAGCGCGCCGTGACCGATCTCACGTCTGCCGGGGCTTCTTGTGGACTTAGCCTCACCTGTAGAGAAGCCGGGCATGTTGTAGTGGTGCATATATCTCTTCTCGGTCTCGTTGTCGATACCGTCAAGCATCTGAGCCTCGGAGAGCATACCGAGAGTAGCAACCGTCAGAACCTGAGTCTGACCTCTGGTGAACAGACCCGAGCCGTGAGCGCGGGGAAGGAGACCTACCTCGCTTCCGAGAGGTCTGATCTGATCCATGCGTCTGCCGTCAACACGCTTTTTGTCAACGAGCAACCAACGGCGAACGATCTTCTTCTGTATCTTATAGATAAGCTCGTCCATCATACCGCCGATCTCGGGGTACTCCTCGCCGAACTTTTCGATTATAGCGTCCGTTATCGGAACAACTCTCTCGTCGCGGATATTCTTATCGTCCGTATCGAGAGCGATCATCATATCCTTCTCGCAGAAATCAAAGACCTTATCAAACATCTCATGATCAAGCTCGCAAGAGGGGTAATCAAACTTGGGCTTACCGATCTCGTCAACGATAGCATTGATAAATCCGAGAAGCTCCTTGATCTCCTCATGTGCCTTCATGATAGCCTCGTACATGGTGTCGTCGTCTACCTCATTAGCGCCTGCCTCGATCATAACTACCTTTTCCATGGAAGCGGCAACAGTCAACTGAAGGTCGCTCTTCTTCTGCTCAGCCTCGGTGGGGTTAACGATAAGCTTTCCGTCAACAAGTCCCATGAACACACCGCCGATAGGTCCGTTCCACGGAATATCGGAGATGGAGAGGGCGAGAGAAGCACCGATCATAGCAGTGATCTCGGGAGAGCAATCGGGATCAACGGACATAACGGTAAGAGTGAGCGCTACATCGTTGCGGAGATCCTTAGGGAAGAGGGGACGGATAGGACGGTCGATGACTCTGGAGGTAAGAACTGCCTTCTCGGAGGGCTTACCCTCTCTCTTAAGGTAGCCGCCGGGGATCTTGCCCGCAGCGTACATTCTCTCGTCGTAGTCAACGGAGAGAGGAAGGAAGTCGATACCGTCTCTGGGCTTAGCGGAAGCTGTAGCGCAGCAGAGGATAGCGGTCTCACCGTAACGAATGAGCACCGAGCCGTTTGCAAGGCCTGCCATTTTACCCGTTTCAACAACGAGAGGTCTGCCTGCCAAGGTGTAGTTGAATACCTTGAAATTCTTAAAATTCATAGGTGTGCTGATCTGTGACATAATGTCCTCCTTAAAATTTATTATTATCTCACAGGGTTTAGCACTTAACCGAAAGCCGAAGCTTGTCCGTTCGGCGCTCGGTTAACTGCTAATCCGATGTGAGACATGATTTTTTATATAAATAATTCCGAAAAGCGTCAGCTTTTCTTCCTCACTTATTCACTTTTCACTTTTACTTATTACCTCATTAAAGAATGAGGGAGTGAGGAGTCGTACCCGCAGGGGTCCACTCTTCACTCCGACAAATATTGAAATTACTTTCTGAGGCCGAGCTTCTCAACTATTGCACGGTAACGCTCGATATCAGTCTTCTGGAGGTAGCCGAGAAGATTTCTTCTGTGGCCGACCATCTTCTGAAGACCTCTGCGGCTGTGGTGGTCCTTATGATTGGACTTGAGGTGCTCGGTAAGAGTCTTGATTCTGTGAGTCAGAAGAGCTATCTGAACCTCGGGAGAACCTGTATCGCCCTCGTGAGTAGCGTACATCTCAATAATTGCCTGCTTTTCGTCTTTCTGCATCATGGTAGTTTTCACCTTTCTTTTTATTTATCGAAAACACAGTTGACGGTGGGTGAAATGCCGCATGAAGCGACCTTAGATCCGAAAACCGAGTTAACGACATGTGTAGTTATTATACCATACATTACATAATTTGTAAAGAGCTTTTTGAAAATTAATTGGAATTTTTTTGAGATGCTTTTCTGTATATCGGGTTTTGTTCTCCCACTTTGGTCGCAGCTGCATTTACGCTTTTCTTATCGCCTTGAGAATAGCCCCCAGCTTGGGCTTGGTTCCGTAAAGCAAAACGCCAACGCGATATATCTTTGCGGAAATAACGCCTGTTGCTATAACGGATACCACAAGAATAATTATGGATATCAGTATCTGATAGAAGGGTACTGTGCTCATGGCTATACGGGTGAACATAGCCATGGGGGAGGTAAAGGGAAGGTAAGAGCAGACCACCATCAAGGGACTGTCCACGTCGCCCGATGCCATTGCCGTCATTACCACCACAAATCCCACGACAAAGAGCATGGTTATGGGCATGACCGACGTGTTTATGTCCTCAAGCTTTGATGCCGTTGAGCCGATAGCGCCGTAAAGAAATGCGTATATAAAGAAGCCGAGCACAAAGAATATGAGCATATATACGAACAGGTCAACGGGCATGTCAAAGATAGATGCCATTATACCGCCCTCGCCCCAATAGGACTTATTAAGATTAAAGCACAGGAGTGCCGAGCCAAACACCGCCACAAGCTGGATAAGTCCCGCCAGACAGGCGGCAATGACCTTTCCGAACATCATGTTTACGGGCTTTGCGCTGGTTATAAGCACCTCCATGGCACGGGAGCTTTTTTCCGTTGCAACTCCTGTGGCAACCATCTGACCGTAAAGAAGTATAACGATATAGAGCGCGAATATCATGATATAGGTGTAGAAAAAGTTCTGCATCTGATCCTTGCCGAGGCTTTCGGTCTGATGCTCTATTCCAACCGAAAGTATCTCCTGAGCGCTCTCTGCGGGAACTCCACTCTCCACCATGGCACTCATTCGGTAGATGCTTACAAGCACCTCGTCCGCAACGCTCGTGTTCATGTCGTACATGGAGAGATTGCCCACGTAGTATGTGTAGGATGTCAGACTGTTAAGCGCGAAGCCGCATTCAGCCTCGCCCTTCTCAACGGCGCTCTTAAGTGCCTCCTCGCCGTCCTCCGATATTATCACGTTGTAGTCGGCAAAGCTTGCCGCAAAGGCAGAGCGTATGGGCTCGCCAAGAGAAGGGTCGTCGCAAAAGACGAGCATAACGGGAAGCTCGTCTGCCACGGGGACATCACTTTCACCGTCCGAGTCCCCGATAAAGCGGGGAAAGAACATGACTACCGCTATTGCCACCGCAAGAAAAACGGTTATGCCTACGAATACCTTATTGGTGAGATAATTCTTCAGCTCAAATTTAAGTATAGTAATAAATTGCTTCATTTTTCACCTCATTCTCTGCTTCCCGCGTATTCCACGAATATATCGTTGAGAGAGGGCTCAAACACCCTTATCTCGTCTATATCGTAGCCTTCGGTAAGGCGCTTCATCATGCCCGACTTATCCTCGGGCGACTCAAGGGTTATCAAAAGCTCGCCGTCCTCGCCCAAGGTGCAGCATTCTCCAAGCGCCGCCGCGATGCTTTCATTTTCCTCGGAGCGCACCACGAGACGGTTACGGGGATAATTCCTCTTGATCTCGTGAAGATCTCCCGCAAGCGCCACAACGCCGCCGTTAAGTATAGCGATGCTATCGCAAAATTCTTCAATATAGTTCATCTGATGGCTGGAGAAAAGAACTATCTTTCCCTTGGCTATCTCCTCCTTGACAACGTCCTTGAGCAGCATAGCGTTGACGGGGTCGAGTCCCGAGAAGGGCTCGTCAAGTATAACTATCTGCGGATCGTGAGCAAGCGCCGTGATGAGCTGTATCTTCTGCTGATTACCCTTTGAAAGGGTATCCAGCCTTTTGTTTCTGTATTCGGACATGCCAAGACGTCCGAGCCAATAGTCCACCGACTTCACCGCATCCGCATGGCTCATGCCCTTAAGCTCGGCGAAATACGCAAGCTGGTCGATTATCTTCTTTTTCGGATAAAGTCCCCTTTCCTCGGGAAGATATCCGAACTGTACCTTGTCGTAGTCTATGGGCGCGCCGTCAAAAAGCACCTCACCTCCGCTTGCGGGCAAGACGTTCATAAGTATGCGGATAGAGGTGGTCTTACCGGCGCCGTTTCGTCCAAGCAGACCAAATGCCTTTCCGCCCTCGGCAACAAGAGAGACGCCGTGGAGCACCTTCTTTTCGCCAAAGCTCTTTTCTATATTTTTTAGTTCAAGCTTCATAGAGAAACCTCCTTTTCTGTATGCGTTTATTATAGCACTATTGTTTGATTTTTGCAATACCTACGTTGTAAAACTAATTATGCGAAATTTACAAAATTATATACCGCGTTGATCACCTTTTGAAAATAATATCGTATTACAAATTGGGATTTATCGGGGAGATTGATGTGTACGCACCAACCAAAAACTGTAGGGACAGGCGTCCTCGACTGTCCGCGCTTAGCGATAATGTATCTTGTTAAAAATTCTAAAATTTCATTGTGTTACGAATGGACCGTCGAG
>JAGAPH010000069.1 GCA_017623375.1 Clostridia bacterium
CAAGAATAAGCGTTGATTCGCCCTTCGCCGTAACCGCATATCCGATATCCGACGAGCGAAGCGTTCCGTTGCCTATAACGACAGTCCCGTCCTTAACGACAAGCTCACCCGTGAGCGTTTTTCCGTTGAGGTCAAGAGTTACTCCTGATATATCTCCCCCGATTATCTCAACAGCTTCGGTGAGTGTCAGATCGGATTCAAGACGATACCAGCCGTTCCCCTTCATCGCCTTCAGATCCTCTGCCGTTTTAACGGCTATCGTGTTCTGCGGAATAAGAGTGTACGCCGCATACTGACCTACGAGGTCACGGCTTATATTGGTTACGCCTAAAGGCAACGCAAGCGACAGGTTTGAGCATGAGTGTCCCATATACTCTCCTGACAGCGATGTACTGTCTTCCGCAGTCACGCTGAGAGCTCCTTCAAAGCGGGAATTGGATATAAGTACTTTAGACCATGCCTTTCCTATAAATCCGCCTGCCCCGTATGTGGCGTTAGTTGATGTAACATTTCCGTTCTGTACGCATCCGTTGATTGTAATGGTTGCGGTCGACTTATTGGAAAGACCTATAAATCCACCGTTGTTCTGGTATGACGCGCTGACATCCGCGTTATTTACACAGTTTATGAATGTGCTTGAGCCATCATTATCGCCTATAAAACCGCCGGTCTTACCCACCGTAGAAGAAACGCTTCCGTTCATTGTACAATTATTGAGAGCAATCGTACAGCCGGCATCGCCTCGTCCGACAAATCCACCTGTCTGCCATCCGCCGCTTACAGTTGCGTAAATATTGACATTCTCAACAGTCAACTTAGCATTTGCTCCAACCTTGCCGCAGATAAGCCCTGACATTTTGTTGTTTGAAGCGCCAAATCCTATAAGCTCGGACGCAGAGCCGATATTAAGATTTTTTACGGTGATATCCGCCCCCGAATCTGCCAAGAAAAGTCCGCAGCCATCTGCCATACCAACGACGAGAAAATTCTTAAATGTAAAACCGTTTCCGTCAAAAACACCGTTCCATGACTCGGAAAAGAGCTTTCCAAATATCACCTTGCCACCGAAATCAATATCATTTGCAAGTACATATTTCCCGTCCGCGGTTATAGACTGAAGCTCTCCAAGCGTACGAATCACATTGTATGTATCATCGCCAAGCGTTATCTCTTTTGCGCCACCGGGTATTTCGATTCGAGTAAAAACATAATCGCTCGGGCGTTCAGCAGGCTCATTTGCCGCGCTACCGCCGGCAGACACACCTATACACATACATCCCATAAGCATAATAAGTGTCAACAAAATACTCAGTATTTTTTTTCATAATTCGTTTCCCCTAAAACCTTTCTATTTTTACATTGCCCTAGATCAAGAGCCGCTAAAGCAAAACCATACTAATTATAATTATAATTGTACTTATTATAACAAACCTTCCACCTATATACAATGATATTTTTGCTGTGTTTTTGTCACGATTTTATTGCTTTTTCCGAAAGCAACAAAGGCAGACACGCAACACAACCGTTACATGTCTGCCAATGAATTTTAATTTTAAAATGGAAGTTCCATAAAATGCTATTATAAACAGCCTCGTTAAATCAATCAAGCTCCAGCATATCTCGGAAGGCTTGAATATACTTCCTTGCTATATCCGCATTACTTGCCTCAGCAAATATGCGAAGTAGGGGTTCTGTTCCCGAAAAGCGACATATCACAAACGAGTCGTCGGCAAAATACACCTTGCAGCCATCCTCGTATCCGACTCTGACCACCCGAACATCAAAATCAGGAAGCTTCTTTTCAATCATAAGAATTCTTTCTATCTCAGGCTTCCTTTCCTTTGCAAAGGAGAGATTTGCCTCGACCATTTCAAAGCTACCGAACTTTTCTTCCAATTGTCTTAACATTTCAGTAGGCGATATTCCCGTGGTACAGACCATCTCTATAAAGAGAGACGCCGCGTAAATAGAATCTTTTCCGTGTATATGTCCGCAAACTGTAAGTCCGCCCGACGATTCTCCGCCGAGAATTGCGTCATATCTGTCAATACCTGCCGAGATATACTTAAATCCGATCGGCACTTCATAGCACTTCTCTCCATAATGCTCGGCAATTTTATCAAGCATATGTGTTGTGGCAAGATTTCTCACCACAGGCCCCTTCCAACCCTTAAATCCGCACAGATAATTATACAGCAAACACAATATTTGATTGGCATCAATATAGGTTCCGTCTTTATCGACCACACCCAAACGGTCGCCGTCACCGTCAAAAGCGATACCAAGATCATATCCGCACTCCACTACGCGATGGCGCAGCTCCATCAGCCGTGTTGCTGTGGGCGCGGGAGTACCGCCGCCAAAATAAGCATCCTTATTCGCGTGAATAAGGTCAACGGTACACCTCGTGGAATTCATTATTACCATAAGCGGATAGATACCTGAGCCATGCATAGGGTCAAACAAAATGCGCAATCCGCGTTTTCTTATCGCTTCCCCGTTAAGCATAGAAAGAATGTGATCTATAAAATCATTGAAGGGCGAGTGCATATATGTAATAAGTCCGCGCTCCTTTGCCGCATCTTCGGAGAGCGTGGGAATATCGTCCTGCATTCCCTGCTCGATAAGCTCCTCCAAGCGAGCAGTAGTCTCAAGCGGTGCGTCGCGCCCCTCGTCTACTATCAGCTTCATTCCGTTATAAGCCGCGGGGTTGTGCGATGCGGTAACCTCAATGCCGTAATGCAACCCCATATGCTGAACCAAAAACATGATAAGCGGTGTAGGAGTGCTACGCTCCATAAGTATCGTTTCAAACCCCATTCCTGTAAGCACTTCTGCTATCCAAAGCATAGAGGTCTCGGAAAGGAAGCGTCTGTCATACCCGACAACGATAGGCTTATCCGTCTTCTTCTCTTCCTTTGCGAGAAGACAGATTCCATAGGTCACTCTTTGTATATTCTCTTTGATAAAATCGTCACCTATTATGCCGCGCCAACCGCCTGTGCCAAATTTAATAGACGGTCGTGCATTGTTATTTTTATTCATCTTAATACCCTTTTGTTCTGTATATTCTATATCGAATTATTCTTTTTGCTTTTTCTTTTTCAACAAAATCGCAGCGCTTCCGACGGCAATCGTCGCTGCCATCATCGAAACACCGATATTGCTTCCGCATCCTGACGACGCAGGCTTATCGGTTTCTTCCGTAGCATTGCCAGCGGGCTCAGCGGTAGTTGCGTCACCAACGGGAGATGTGGTAGCGTCATTTTTGTCTCCGCTTACGGTAGAGTCAGAGCCGTCGTTTCCATTTCCACTTCCATTTCCGTTTTCGCCGCCGTTTCCGCCTCCGTTTTCATCATCATCTTCTCCCCATCGCGTCATACGCTCAATCTCATCTATCAACACTTCACCTCTGCTGATATATGCCTCTGCTGTCGGATGGTTTAATTTCCTTTCAGATGATTCGTCACAGTTTTCCAGCACCACAAACGAAATATGCTCGTCTCCCGCATCCTGCAATTCTTTAATTACAGTTTGCATTGTGCCTATAAATTTCTGTCGCATCATTCCGTAAGCATAGATGATCTCCGCCTCGGGATTTTTCGCACGCACATCAAGCAAAAAGGCTTTTAGTCTCGTGCCGAACTCCTCGAATGTCAATGACGAGTTAGTGCCACTTGCATCGTTCGTTCCCAGGTTGATCACGATTACATCGGCTTTACGCGCAAAGTCGTACTCTACACCCGGAAGGTTATACTGATCAACATATCCGTAAATATCGGGAAGCAAATTGTTAGTATCTCCGCCGGTATTACGAGCTATTCCTCGCCCTGAAATCGCGGTTACCATATAATCCGCATCAAAGTAATCGGCAATTTGTTTAGAATAAGTTTTTGTGGAATCCTCGGTAGCCGTACTCCACACTGTTTGGTTTTCCGCAATGGTTGCGTAACCTACTGTAATGGAATCACCCACAAATTCGATCAATCTCTTGGGCTGTTCGGGCGGGGCAAGCTTTTCGCCGTCCGTCAGCTCCAAGGAAACCAACGCCGCTGTCGAGGATCTTGCGTTTGTGCGTTTTACAACACGAATGGTATGCTCTGTGTTTGCATCAAGATTCTTGGCAAGAACCACGGTGTTCTCTTTTTTGTCAAGCACGACATCAGGCTGCTCTACGCCGTCAATGTAAATCTTAATATATGCAGTGTCGCTACCGCCGGGAGCATTAGAAAGCACCACTGCTTCAGCACCGCTTCCCTTAAAGCGGAATTCAAATCCTGAAGCCGACCAGTTAAAGAAGGTCTTTCCATATTGTGTGTAGGTTCTTCCAAACCAACGAAGTTCTTCATTTATATCGTACATCAGAGACATTACATCCTCAACATCTGTCGAATTTTCATATTGAGCGCCCCCCGCAACCACTCTCTTTATCACCTTGTCGGCGCTATTCAATACGGGCGCTTGATCCCTTCCAAGCTTTTGACCGAATGCGCTTCTGAGCTTGTAAGCAATCTCGCCCGAGGCAAGCTGTGTATCGGTTACAACACTCACCTTGTCATTATCCACGCCGTTTGGGTGCGTAGTAAACATATTAACTGCATAAATACTTCCGCCCACATTACCTGTCAATCCACCTACGGTATTTGCTGATGTCACTTCCACCGCTCCAAGGTGCAGGAAATTGGTAACATACATAGTCGCTCCCGTAACACTGGCGCCTGTTACACCGCCTGCATAATTAGTAAGAGCTTTCACATCGGCATAGCACGCACTGTTTTCAACGCTCAGGAAAGCTTTTATGCGTCCGACAAATCCACCTACAAAGGTAGCGGCAAGAAGTGTTCCGTCAACCTTACAACGGTTCATTGTAGCCACACCCGCAGTCAAATGTCCTATAAAACCGCCTGTTGCATCTCCCGAAGTAGCTCCTGAAGCACTGGTATCGAAATCCACATAAGCGTTACAATTTGTAAAAGCAGCTTTACCGTTTTTTTGCTGTCCTATAAAAGCGGCAACATTCGTATAGGCGGCTTCGCAATTAGCATAGACAGTCACATTATCACAGACCAACTCGGTGTTTGCATCATCTAAAGTTCCAAACAAAACCGCCGTACCCGTACTATTGCTTGGATTTATATTTATCGGCGCGGTTTCTGTTCCAAGGATTATATTCTTGATAGTTCCCTTTATGTAGCCC
>JAGAPH010000070.1 GCA_017623375.1 Clostridia bacterium
AAAGCCCTTGATTTTGCTTGACTTTTTCGGCTCTAAATGTTAACACTTCTGCTCTGCTGACCTTCCCTACCATTTACCCAGAATTATTTTGTCTTGACCATTGAATAACAAGTTGTTTTACAGTTATTAATCTTTATCAGCCAAAAGCCTCACTTCCGTTATATCCGTCCTTGGCAAGCACTCTAACGATGCCGTTTTTCTGAGATAAGAGCCACTCAAATACTTCAGGATTTCTATATGTTTCCGTCCATGAGTCATGCTCTGCCTCGGGATATACCGTCAGTTTCGCATGACCGCCCTTTTTGTTTACAGCATCAACCATTTTTCTGCTTTCCTCGCAAAGCACCGTCCTGTCCTTTTCACCGTGGAAAGCCCAAACGGGTGTATTAAGCAGGCGGTGCGCGTTCCAATACATTCCACCGCCGCATATGGGAACTATTCCCGCAAAGGTCTTTGGCAAGCTCATGGCGAGCTGCCACGTTGCGTATCCGCCCATGCTTGCTCCCATGAGATATATGCGTTCAGTGTCCGCAAAAGCTGATGTGCTGGTAAGCAGGGCAAGCTCCTTAAGAGCCTCGAAATGATCGAACCACGTATTTTTATTGCACTGAGGAGCAACGATAACGAACGGAAAATCCTTATGGATAGATATGTTCTTGAAATAAGGATTTTTCTTTAGCATTTCTATGTCATTCCCTCTCGTTCCCGCACCGTGCAAAAAAATTATCACGGGATATTTTTCTCCCTCGACGTATCCCTCGGGGAACGCCAGCAAATATTGCAGGTCCTTAAAGTTTTGTGTTATCATTCTATCTCACGTCTCCTGTATTAACACAATTATAATATCCGTCTTTATTTTTCTCAAATACAATTCAAAATGCTTTGTAATATACCCCAAAAGTAAATATTCTATCTTTTGTCGTAATAATGATTGTATCTTCCAATTGTTGAATCACACCGACGTCAGAAAACAAACATTTCATATTCTCATCAAAGGCAACAACAAAGTTACCACCCAATATTGAATTATTACCTTTCATAATACATAGCGTTCCAAAAAAACCGATACAATCATCTGACAATTGATCATAAATATTATTTTTTCCATTTGGCGCTATTGAGATTAGTGTGACTTTATATTTTTTTATCATGTTACTTTGTAAATTTGGAGCAGTCAAGCTAAAACCTTTAACCACTCGGGCTTTATTTTTCCGTTGGTTTCAACGAAATCCGCGCCAAGATTTACTACCGCGTCCTCAAGCTCCTCGCGAGTTGACAAAATCCATATTCCAAGCTTGCCATACTTGCGCACACGCTCGCATAATTCAACCGAAGCCTTCTCTCCCTTAAACCACGAGAGATGCGGCAGATCGTAGCATACCCAAACCGTAAGCCGTCCGTTTGCAAGCTCGGATATTTCAACAAGCGTTTGTTCGCTAAGATCAGTTCCGTCATAGTGGATATACGCGTCGGGAATAACATCGATCACTTCCTTTACCGCCTCTGCCGTCCCGCACGTTACTCCCACGTGTACGGCACTGCCGCGCTCGGCGATCTCGTTGAGAAACGAGCGCCTTATTTCTTCGGGAAACCTTGTCCATACGTTATCGAGCTTCAAGGGAACAGTTGGATTTTTTTGAGAAAAGTCCAGCACGTCCGAAAGAGTCGGTATCTGCTCGCCCTTAAATTGTTCTCCCTTCCAAGAGCCGTATTCGTATTCCCTTGCCTCGTCAAGAGTCAGCTCACTTATCTGTATATCGTGACTCTCTCCGTTTTTGTCTCTCGCCGTTCTCCTTATCGACTTGTCGTGAAGCATTACTATCTTGCCGTCTGCCGTGTATTTGGGATCAAGCTCTATTATGCCGTAGCCTTGGTCGATTGCCGCTTGATATGCTATCATTGTATTCTCGGGGTATTCATAGCTAACCCCTCTATGTGCCTGTAATTTAGCCATTTTTTATCTCCTCACAATTTCTTTTGACGGTTAACCTCTATCTGTCTTACAAGTTCCTTGCCTACCGCCCCCATAAAGTCCACAGAGACCTGAGCTAATTCGTCACAGATATTTGCATATAGGTAATTCTTCACCTCATAAGTAAAATCCCCGTCGTAATTAATCTCTCCAAGCGCCCGAGTTATATCCGCCCAATTAAGCTTTCCCATATAGGGCAATAGGTGCGCATCGCTTTTGTAATCGTTGTCGTGTATATGAAGCGCCTTAAGTCTATCATGCCCCAAGGCATAAATGAAATCGGCAACAGTCTCATTGGTATTTGGAAGACCTACATGACCCACGTCAAGACAGGCAACGATATATTCACTATCGAGGGTATCAATATATCGAATAAACTCATGTGTAGTTCCGCAGGTGTCGAGAGAACAACATCCACGGAGCTTATCTAACTGCCACATATTTTCTATGGCTATCTTTACGCCGTATTCTTTTGCATAAGGAATAAGCCTACGGTAGAAATCCATATTTCTCAAAAACATCTCCTCCTCGCGCCCCTTATACTCGGGATGGTGAATAGGATGTACTACTGCGACAGTTGCTCCTAAAAGTGCTGTAATTTCTATGGCTCGCCCTATAGTGGGGATGACCTTTTCCTCAAAAAGAGAGGGGGTATCCCAAGTTTTTGCGCTGAAACGGAAAGGAGCATGAGTCTGAGTTATAACGATTCCACCCTCTTCTATTTCCCTTCTAATATTCTCCGCAACCTCTCTGTAATTCTCGGAGCGAAAAGGGGTGTCTTCTTTTTCAAGAGTATTCAAAGCATAATCACAAGCGCTGAAGCCCGCTTTACTGCTCATTAGCGCAGCTCTTGTATTTCCGTATTTTTCAGCAAGTCTGTATATATTTATTGAAAGTTTCATTATTATCTCCACAAATAGTATATAAGCCCGACGATATCGCGAACGATATATCGGGCTTATATGTGTATAGGTTAGTTTAGGACGCTTTACTGCTCTATAACAATATATCCGCCACCCTCAGCAACGAACGCAGTCCTACCCTTACGAGATGTAACGACCAAGTTATTCTGCATAAGTACCTTAGACTCCAATGCTATAACAGCATCAACGTAGGTATTAACTGTCTCGCCCGAAATGTTTATAACAACTATAACACTTCTGCCCTCATATGTGCGTTGGAACGCAACCACGTTATCCTTATCACCTACCGTAAGCCACTCCATACTTCCGTTAACAAGTATGTCATTATTCCTATGGAGATTGGCAAGCTCGCGCAAAATTCTCATACGCCGCTCTGCCGCAGGAGTGCAGGCGTTGGACCAATTTATGCTAAGCTCGGGAGCGTTGAAGCGGTTAGCATAGAGAGTGTGCTTTCTTGTATCGCATATCTCGTTGCCGTTGTAGATAAATGGTACGCCCTCTGCGGTATAGAGAAGAACCATTGCGGCTTCCATTCTGTCGTTTCCTATAATGTTCTCGATACGGTCAAATTTTTTGAGTACGTCCTTTACGGTATCGTGATTGTCAAGGAAGTTAAGCGGTATCGACTGCGGTGGCATCTGAGCTCTGTGGGCAGATGCAGCCGCAACAAAATCAGCAGCGCTCATTTCTCCGCGAAGAGCCTTTCTAAGATTATGACCGAACTTGAAATTATAGTACGCTTGGAAGACTTCCTCGTTGTAAAGAACACCGTCTCCCTCGTTAACAAGTATCGCGTCAGGATTAATAGCAAGAATACGCCGTCTTCCCTCTGCCCAGAAATCAAGGGGCACGTACTCAGCAACGTCGCAACGGTATCCGTCAACGTCAAATTCCTTTATAAAGTATTCCATATTCCCATATAAATACTCGCGAAGCCCTTCGGATTCATAGTTCAGCTGTGGGAAATTCCATCTTCCGCAGGTAACCTTACCATCTTCATCACATACCACGTAATCGGGATGCTCGTCAATGAACGCCGCGCGAGGACCGCAATGGAAATAAACGAGGTCGAGAAGCACCTTCAGTCCTTGCTCATGCGCTGCTTTCACGAAGCTATGCAGATCCGCATCCGTACCGTATTCCTCGTCTATTTTGTAATAGTCTCTCATACGATAGGGATTTTGCGGGAGAGTCAGTTGACTTCTAATATGGTTAGGGCTCCAGAACTTGGGGTCGGTATCGTCGTCAGCGTCAAATATAGGACATAGATAAACGATATCAAAGCCGAGCGAGGCGATATGAGGGAGCATCTTTTCAGCGCCCTTCAACGTTCCCTCGGGAGTAAACGGACGCAAATACATTTGATACAAAGTTGAGCTACTTTTCATTTTAATTCCTTCTTGTGATTTCTCTTAGTATTAATTGTTGATTAAAAAACGCATCAATAATCCTCGGTATAGCGACTGTCGGCGTCAACCGAGCCCGTGCCCTTTCCGATATCTATTATATCGCTGAATCTCATAGTATAAGTGCCCTCGCAAGCAAGCACCGTCCTTTCGGCAGTCCCGGCAAGATACTTTATCGACGCAAGCTCTGCACACTTCTCTACGGACGCCGCCGTTCCCGCATAGAATACCGTAGAGGGAGCGCACCTTTTATAAAGCTCCTCGCTTCCCATGCTCTCGCCCGCGGATATCTGAAGCACATCGCATTTAAGTCCTTCACCGTACATGGATACCAAGCGTGCCGCACCGTCCGATTCTATATCGCCAAGCCACAAAAATCTCGTCTCTTCGACGGTTGCGTCAAGCACCATGGCGGTCTTGCTGTGCAAGGAGTCCGTTGCCATGTCGTTTGCGTCCTCGTGAGTATAAAGTATATTCATGCTAACGCCCGCAAAGCTGAAGCTCTGCCCCGTATGTGCCTTTATATACTTAGCGCCGCCGAACGTTCCCTCAAGCCTTGAAAAGCTAAATCCGCCCGCAAACGCGCCAACGCTCTTATACACCTCGTCGGACGCGTCGTTGGTTACGAACACCTCGACCTTTATCTCACTGTCGTAAGCACCGAGGAAGGCGTTAAGCACGCCGTAATGCTCCGCGTCGGCGTGAGTTATAAACCACGCTCTTACGGTTATAGCCTCAAGTCCTGCGGAGCTTGCGAGATTTTTAAGCTTACCGTAAAGCTCCGAGGGATCGGAATTGGTTTGGCTACCGCCGTCGATAACGACAAAACTTCCGTCCTCAAGCTGAATTATATATCCCATGCCCTCGGAATTGCTTGCGAGATCGACGCCGAGCTGAGTAACGCTTGCGTCACACACCTTAACGTATTCCTCAGACTTTGCGGGAAGGCTTGCGTTATCGCTCACCAGCACTCTGAACTCGGAAAGCGCTTTTGTGTAGTAAACATGAACTACAGTCTGCTCCTTGGTATAAGTCGCGGACCAGATAGCTGAACCGTCAACAGTCTGATACGCGGCGTAGCCGTCCTGCGTCAGCTTGTCGCCGTAGGCTTTTGCGTCTGCCTCGGAGGCGTCGCTCCAATAAAGCATGGTAGTATCGTCGTAAGCGTCGTAAACGCTCTTATATTGTGCCTCTCCAAGCACGACGGGTACGCTGACGTCGAGCGTATCTCCGCCTGTGGAAGGAGCGTCAGCCTGCGTATCCGTAGCCTTTGTCGACTCACTGTCCGTACCGTCAGAAGCACCGTCCTTGGCACAAGAGACGATAACGAAACACGCAGCTAAGGCAATAAGCAAACATAATAATCTTTTAGTAAATTTCATACCGTACTTTTCCTTTCAAAATAGGCGGGGTGACAGACCCCGCCTGTCCATGAACTTAAATCATACCCTTCCAGCCATCTGGCACAGGTTCATACGGATCATCTTCGTAGGTGACGGTAGTGCTTGCAGTCAGAAACTCCGTACCCACAAAGTTGACCAATACCGCCATAGGGCTTATATATTTCATCGTTTTCATCGTTTTCATCATTGCGCAAATTTTGAAAGCACGTTGTTTCTGTCATTTACGGTATAAGGAGAAAGTACCTCGTAGCCGTCGGAGTTGGTCTCTACGGTGTTATCGTAAAGCTCTGCCTTGTCACCCGTATATGCTACGTAGCTTCCACTCTCGTACTTATAATAAGCTCCGTCCTTCTTGTAAAGCAGGTCTGCAAGAGCCTTCTCGGAAACCTCTTTAATGGTTCTTACGCAAACGTTATCTGCGTAGAAAATATAGGTAACTCCGTCAAGCACGCACTTCACGTACGCTCTGCCCGTAAAGGCAGTGCCGTACATGCTCGAGTCAAGTCCCGTAAGTGAGCCCGCTATCTGTCCCGCCTTGCCGTCAAAGCGCGCGTCGGACGCAACGTCAACGTATGCGGGAATATCTCCGAACTCGTTGTCCTCGGCGTATTTGTCAAGCGCCTCGTGAGTAAAGATACCCGTGCCCTGAACGAACGCGTTGGGTGCTATTATAGTTCCGTAGGAGATATTGCTCTCTCCGAATACGCTCTTAACGATATCCATAAGCTCCGCGTCACACGTAGCGCTGAAGCGGATACCCGTGGGAGTGCCGAGTCTTACGGACGCGCCGTTCTTCATGCTCACTACTGCACTTTCCTCGCAGGCGTATTGGTTTATGGCAAGCGTAGAGCCTGCGATGCTGTGCGTAGACCACACGTTGGTTGATGCCGCGCCGCGTATTTCGCCAAGCTGCTTACAGCCGTCCATAACGAACGAATTTTTTCCCGCGCCCATAATTCCGCTGGCTACTCCGCAAACCGAGTTAGGCGTTCCCGCATTTGCCGTAACGCTTCCGAAATTGTTGCACTCTATTACCGCAGTTCTCGTTACGACGTTCTCCATACCGATAATTCCACCGCCGCCGGAATAATACGTCGTCGAGGGAGCACTCGGCATGACGATAGCACCGAAGTTATTGCAGCCGATAAAATCAACCGATTTCTCCAACAGTCCAAGTATTCCGCCAAAGCGTCTCTTGCTCGTTACCTCGCCCGTGGCTTGAACCGTGGCAAGATTGGTACAGTCAATAAAGCACGTTCCGTCCTTTTTGCCGTTCCAGCCTGCAATACCGCCTACGTTGTCGTTCTTATTTCCCGCGCCTTCGGTGACTGTTATGCTGCCGTTGGCGGTACATGAATCTACCGTTACCGAATAGACGGCTCCGCAAAGTCCGCCGATATACGAAGCCCTCGTACCACTCATTCCCGAGGATATCTCGGCAAAAACCGTCACTCCGCTGATTATAGCACCGTAAGTGCCCGCGCCCGCCTTTGCGGCAAGAACACCGATAATGGACTCTGTGGTTGCCGCGTGCGTTACGGCGACCTTACTCGTAGCAGAGCCGAGAGTGAGATCGATTATAGCGGAATCTGCACTGGTAGAATTTGAAATCGACTTGAAAAAGCCCTTGGTCGTTTGGTCGCCCGCGATGGAAAAGCCGTAAACCGAGCAGCCGTTTCCGTCGAGAATGCCCGCAAAGTCGGCGTCTATAACGTAATTATCAAAGCTTTTCTTAAGTTCTATGGAGTTCTTCAGTCTGTATATGCCCGTGGGAGCGTCCTTTATAGCCAAAAGTCCCGCCTCGTCGGTTATTTCGGTAACCGCCGTACTGCTGCCCGAGGTCTTGTCGTATGCGTAGAAATACGCGTCCGCACCCGACTTGAACGAGCCAACGAGAGGCGCCGCGTCGTCAAACGCGCCGCAGTCCTTGATAACGACTGCCGCAGAGTTTTCCTTTCTGCCTATCGCGTTTCCAACGGTTGCACCCGAAGCCGTGACAGTCGCCGCCGTGCAGTCGCGAATGAGAATACTGTCAAGGCAGTTGCCCACGAAGCCGCCGAAGTATTTACTATCCGTAGAGCTATCCGCGCTCGTTACCGTAGCGGTAGCATTACAGCTCTTTACAACGCTCATTCCGCCGCCATCCGATGCACCGGGAATAACTCCGATAAATCCGCCTATATTGATGTTGCCCGCCGTAACCGTATCGGCAACCGTTATAGAGCCCTCAAAGCTCACATCGTCCAAAAGCGCGCCTCTCGTTTTACCTATAGCACCGCCGATACGGGCAGTTCCCGTAAAGGCAGATACCCTTACCGTTCCGTAAATATCTACGTTCTCGGCTATTACCTTGTTGCAGTCTCCGTTGTTCGTGCCTACGATAAAGCCCGCGTCGTTCTGACCGCTTACCGATACAGTCATGCTGACGGGAGCACCCGTCTGACCTATGGAAAGATTTCTTATTATGGGAGAAACGGTAGTTAAAGCCGTTCCGAACACACCCGTTACGGTAGCGTCGCCCGTTGCCTCTAAGGCAAAGCCGTAAATAGAGTGTCCGTTGCCCTCGAGAATACCGCCAAACTCACTTACGAGATAAGCGGAAGAGTCTCTCGTAACGCCTGTAAAGTCAATGTCGTTCGTGAGATAATAGTATCCGTCTGTATCGTCCTTGATGTTAAGGAACTGTTCCGCCGTAGAGATAGCCGTCCAGCCCTCTGCCGTAGTCGCCTGTCCCTCTGCCGCCGTTGCCGTAAAGGGCACTGTCGAGATCACACAGGCAACCGCCAAAATGAGTAAAAACGCTCTTTTGATAGATTTCATATTTTTTTCTCCTTTTTTATTTTTTTAGCTCAACATGAGCCTTGGACTAAATTATCAGCGAGGCTTTTTCAAAGCTCCGAAAAAAGCTCTCTCAGTCATATTCTGATTTTTTACCGTCCTGAGAAAATGATCATCTTCTCGATCGCGCTCTTTATTTTATCTTCCTCGCCCTTGAAAAGGGATACCACGTCCTTATTGCGCTTTTGGAATGCACTTTGGATAGTTCCGCCTATTTTTGCCCAACTGCATACCCACGCTATATCAACGTTTCCGCAAGCAAACGCCTTTTCTATACACTCAACGGAAGTTCCGTCCTTGGCGTACTTGTAGTAAAGCACGGACTCTATATACGCCTTGTCAACCGTTCCGTAGGAATACGCGCAAAGGTTTTCAACGATAGTTCCTGTTCTGTGTATGTCCTTAGTGACCGAAGGAATACACATTGCAGACAGTCCGTAGTAAATGGGTGAATAATATTCGCTGCTCTCGTCGGGCTTAGGAAAGCCTATAAGACCGTAGTCAACGCCTGAGTCTCTATTTTTGGCAAATGAGCCCGCACCCTGAAGAAGGAAAAGCGCTCTGTTTCCGTTGAAGGCAGTCAAATAAGAGCCCCCCTTTGAGCTATACTCCGAATAACCGTTGGTAATGCCGGGGATGCAGGCAAGATTGGGATCGGAGATTTTATCAACTACGTATTCCCAAGTGTTTATATATCCCTCGTCGGGACCGACGTACACGGGAAGCCCGTCCTTGTCCTTCTCGGTTATCAGCTCGTTTGCGGAAAGAAGGAAGTTTTGAAGGTTATTGGAGTGTATCGCAAGACCGAACTTGTCGTCCGCCGCCTTGCGCTCTCCGTCTCCGTCAACGTCCTGAGACGCCTTGGTCATAAGCTGATACATCGTTTCCCACGTCCACTTGCCCGAGGTATATACCTCAAAGAGATCAATATCCTTATCGACCTGCTCGAGAAAGCTCTTGTTGAAGGCACAAAGATTTATAGCTGCGTAATACACGCTGTTTATAGAGCCAACGAGCGCGTATCTCTTCTGGCTTATATGCACCGCGTCGTTAAATTCCGAGTACCACCATGGCTTTGAAAGGTTTATCTCGTCAACTGCGGTGAGGTCGTACATGCAGCCCTCCTGAGACAGGGTGTGTACTCTCGACAGTGCGTGCCAGAAAACGTCGTAGTCCTCGTCCGTGCCTGCCTGCACCTGAATACGGATAAGATTGTCAAGGTCTCCTCCGCTGCCTTCCTCTTGGGTTATCTTTATTCCGAGCTTTTCCGAAACGTAAACGTTACGCTCGTACGTCGCCTGCGAAAACTGATCCGTGCCGATACCGCCCGTCATGTCCGTGATCGCCCAGTTGTGACTAGTGGTCATTATTCTGAACTCATAGCCGCCGTAGCTACCCGTCGGAAGGTCGGCTAAAAGATCGACGTCGGCTTGTGTTCCCGCGCTTACGTTATTCGTTCCCGTATCGGCGCCCCCGTCCTCCTTTTTGCAGGAAACGAACGCCGACGTAAACATAAGCAATGAAAGCAACAGTGAAACAATGCGTATTGAATTCTTCATTTTCTTCCTCCTCATTTGTTTTTTTGCTTACAAAAATCAAGCAGCTCAAAGATATCGTCAACCATAATTATTCTCAAGCCAACGTCGTACATGGTCTGCCATAGCTCGGGGCTTCCCTTTTCGGTGCTATCATCCAACGTCCACGCGCCGAAAATCGCAAGCTCTCCGTTCTGCGCTATCGCCGCCTTAACTCCGACCTTTCTGTCAGCGTTATACGCGCCGTTGAGCAAAAGCGCATATGGACCGACGGCATTTGCCTTAAGATAATTCACAGTCGAGGTCGCCGCGCCGGAGCTTGCGCGAACGTATATCAACGCTGTGATTCCTGTTTCATTTTTAATTTTTTTCTGAAGTGCAACACACTCCTCCTTGCCCATCGCGGCGCCTGCCCCTCCCAAAAGCACAGAACGGTAATTCCCCGTCTTTTTCATGAGCTCATAGGCTTCATCTAACAACGTTCCTGCTTTTTGCTTGTCTTCAAGATAGATGAAAAATCTATCCTTGGATACTACCAACATCTCTTCAAGCGTTGCTATCTTAAATTCCGTTACGACCGAGCCCTTCTTGAGGCTGAGCTGCATAAGCTGCTCGTAAGTCCAATCCGATACGTTTTCAGAGGTGGGAAGCGTGATTCCGTTCACCGTCTTTCCCTTCATATCGGAAAAGTTTGTCATTCTCGTCAGCGTTGCGTCGTGCATGCACACAAGAACTCCATCGGCGGTACGCCTTATATCCAGCTCCACTGCATCAACGCCTGCAAGCCAACTGCTTATCGCCGCCTCTACCGACTCCTCGGGATAGTATTCATGCTCGCATCTGTGCGCCATGGAAAGCACCTTCGCCGTATTCGGGCTTGAAAACGCCGCTATCTTTTCTTCAAAGCTCATTACCGTCCCAACCGTATAGCTTCTCTTCCACACGGGAACGAAAAGTTCTGGATTAGCTATGTATTGTTCTCTTGATACCTGATCGAAATTCACCGCTATATCCTCACTTGAAATTACGAGAGCTTCAACGGATGCGAGCTTATTTTCCACTGCAGCCAGTGCGCTATAATACGCCGTAGAGCAGCCCGCTGCTATCGACACCCGTCCGTTTGACGCTGCTACCTCGTAGCCGTCGTATCCCATGTTGGAAAAATCGCACTCACTCTGCGCTGTCTGTCCGAAATGTATCGCCGAGGTATTCTTCGGAGCGTTGGCTTCCGCATATATCGGAATTACTTCACCGCAAAGAGCAGAAAACTTTTGCTGCAAACGCTCGGCGTATTTCTCAAGCGCAGGCTCTTTATCGGAATAGACCATGATATATTCCGAAATATCCTTGCCGCAAAGAGTCAGGCTCTTTACGGGATAGCTTCCTTCATAATGATAACTGTAATCCTTAGGAACGTCGAACAACACGCTCATGCAGTTTGAGATAAAGTATGTAATAGCCAAAACCGTTCCGTCGTCGCTTCCGCCGCTTATTACCCATTTCTTTCCCGCGGTCAGAATAGCGTAATCGTTTACCTTGACTACCTTGTTTTGCTGTGACTCGTCTCTGTTGGTATTTCCGATAAGTATTTCATACTCGTTCGGCACGTCTGCCCAGGACACGTAATCGGTCTTTATCTCAAGAGAATATCCCGTTTTTTCAAGTATCGCGGCTTTAAGCTCTCTTACCGCCGCTATCAGCTCCGCGGACGAGCCCTCGGGTATAACTAACACGTAGGGAGAAGTCTTAGTCTGATCGTCCGTATCCGATTCTATACCGCCATCTTCACTTACTTCGCCGTCGCTGAACTCTCTGACGGTACACGCAAACATTGCCCCAATCATAAGCAGAGAAAACAATATACACAATAATTTTTTAGCCAAATCTTGTACCTCCTCTTGCAACCGAGTTAATATGTAAATCTCTTATTCATCTAACAAACATATAGTTTCACCCGCATCAATGCTAAATACTTTGTTGTCAAAACGGAACCACAAAGTCCTAGCAGTAGGATTTTTGACTCTCATAGCGTCAACCGAGAATATAAGTTTATTGAAATCCTCTATATACTCATATATTTCAATATTGGTAGCATACCATATTTCCTCTCTGCCTCCCATATACTCGGCAAACTCCTCTATAATGTTCCAATTATCCTTGTCGTCAAATTCATAGGTATGTCCCCAAAGATAGAAAAGCTGTGCCTTTTTTCGTGCGGGTGGTTTTTCTACAAATTCTCGCGCAAGCTCCATAAGCCGAGGATTGTTATGATGGCAGGTTGCAGGCATTCTAAGCCAATCTGTAGGAATATCGAATGTTTCTGTAGATTTTGTTGTTCTTGCGTAAACTATCCCACATGCCTTAAGAGTTTCAACAACTTCGTCACTATACGTGCCATATGGATACGCCATTCCTCTAACGATACATTCAAAATCATTTTCAAGTGATTCTCTATCCTTTATTATCTCATATGCTATATTAGCAGGAGTCAGTCTTTCGAGAAATGGATGTGTCAAGCCATGAACCGCCACCTCGTGCGGACTGTTTTTATAAAGTTCTATACACCTTTCCCTTGTCAAACGGCGATGTACTGTCTTTTCAGGTGGATAGCAACCGCTATTGAGATTAAACGTACACTTCAAGCCGTGCCTATCTAATATTTCCATAAATCGCTCGTCTTGTTTTACACCATCATCGTAGCTTAGTGTCAACGCCTTCAATTTTGCATCCGGAAACCTCATAGACAATAATCTTTTCATTTTTGTTTTTCCTTTCTCACTTTATGTTTTATATTTTCAGTTTGTAACACGTTTTTCCTCAACCTGAGCAACAAGCTCCTTGCCTATAACTCCCATAAAATCTACCGATTGCTGCAGAATGCGCTCAGGTATATTTCCGTAAAACGCATCATTCACTTCGTAAGTAAAATCACCATCATAGTTTATTTCTCCGAGTGCTTTGGTTATCTCCGACCAATCAAGCTTACCCATGTACGGAACCATATGCGAATCCTTTGTATAGTCATTATCATGAATATGGATAGATTTTAGACGCTCATGTCCCAGCGCACGTATAAAATCACAGGGGGTTTCCTTTGTATCAGGTAGAACAACATGCCCTATATCAAGGCAGGCAACAATATACTCACTATCAAGGGTATCCACATATCTGATAAACTCTTTTATTGTATTACAGGTGTCAAAGCTATTAAATCCACGACGTTTATCATGCTGCCACATATTTTCAACCGCAACCTTAACATCAAATTCTTTGCAATAAGGAATAAGACGTCGATAAAAATACATATTCCTTTCAAATATTTCCTCCTCGTGTCCATGATACTCCATATGATGTATTGGATGTACAACGGTTATTTTTGATCCCAATATGGAATTTATTTCGATCGTCTTGGCAAGACGCGGGATAACGATCTCATCAAATTTTTCAGGAGTATCCCACTGTGTGGCAGAAAAATGAAACGGAGCATGGGTCTGAGTTATTTTCAATCCGTAGGATTCTATCGTCTCTCTAATATCTTTAGCCGCATTGCGGTAATCATCCGAATATAGCCGAGTTTCGGGCTTTTCCAAATCTCCCATGCCAAAATCACAAGCGGTAAATCCCGCGTGACTTATAAGTTCGGCACTCTTTTCAAGACCGTATTTAAGTCTCATTCCTCCGATATTTATAGATAATTTCATGCTTTTCCTTTAACACATACAATATTTTTCAAATTCAGCCTTCAAATATGAGCCGTTACTGCTCACACTACCATTATAGCATACAACATAGGGCTTTTCAATCGTACTTATCCGCACATTTTCTTCCTGAATAATGTACTTTTTTTGCCACTGTTAATTAGTCGTTTGCATGTTTTTGGCTATGTAGCAAAAAAACAACCGCCCAATTTGAGCAAAACTGCACAAAACGGGCGGTTATTTTTTACTTTTATGGAAAATACTTTTTCAGGCATTGTCAGCCGCCGAGCTTATAAATCGGGTTCGGTATTCACCGGGGGTTATCCCCATATATTTTCGGTAAAAACGGACGAAATAGCTCTCGCAGGAAAATCCGAATTTTCCGACTATCGCTTTATTGCTACTGCCTTTTTTCAGCATTTTATTTATACATTCTATCTGCCTTTGGGTAATAAAGCTTTTTATATTCAAGCCGACTATCCGCGAAAAATCCTTGGAAAGCTTTGAAAGGCTTACGTAAAAGGTCTCGGCAAGGCTTGAGGCGGTTATGCTCTTTCCGCCGTCCACCTCTTGTATTATCGTCCTTACCACGTCACAGATGTAAAGCTCCTTATCGGGCTTGCATACGTGGCATAGGGCGTTTTGATGCTCGGCGTTATAAACCATGCCGTTGAGTATCACCGTAAGATACGAATATATGATACGCAGATTTTGCTCCCTGCCGTCGCTGCACAGTCCCCACAGCTCCTCTATCTTGGGCTGAAATATTCTCTTCTTGACATTCTCCAAGGGCACGATGACTATATCGTTGTTTACGAAGATGTCCTTTTGCAGCATATTGTCGGGGATATTTTCAAGCGTATCGGAAGTGCACTTTATATCGTAGCTCTTAAATGGGATACGCTCGCAGTCAATGCGGACTGTGCCGTGGTACACCCCTCTTTTAAAGAATATTATGCAAGCGCCCTCGCCCGCGTATATCTCCTTAGGGGCATATATTTTAAATATTCCCTGCTCGATATAGAGTATCTCGTGGTGGCTATGGAAATGAAGCCTAGCCTTCCTCGTAAAATCCGAGTTATGCTTCGCCATTTCTATATTCTCGATATTTTCCTCGGTCAGCCTTCCGTAAAAAAAATTTTCCATATAAATACTCCTCACTTATATATGGTATTTATCACATTTGCACAACTGAATTATATCACAAAGAGAAATAAAAATCAAGCACGATTTTTTAACTGTTGCTTGACAAAAAGTTTAAATAATGGTATAATTTAGTTCACAAAAAAACAAATCAAAGATTTTGGAGGAAATATGGAATTAGGCATAAGCTGGAACTGTTATGGCAAGCTTGGTGTAAACGAGCAAGCAGAGCTATTAGCCTCAAATGGGTTTACAAATACCTTTATCGGCGGAGCAGATCACCAAATAAACGAGATAATTCCAGTGCTCAAACAGTATGACATAAGTTGCGAAAACCTTCACGCACCGTTCTCTCTCATTAATGACATTTGGCGTGTGGGAGAGGAAGGTGACAGAATGTTAGATGAGCTTTTAACTACAGTCGATAAGTGTAATTCGTTTGAGGTGCCTATTATGGTGGTACATCTCTCGTCGGGAAAAGCTCCGCGCATAAGTGATATAGGCTACGAAAGATTTGAAAAGCTCATGAATCACGCTGACAAGCAAGGAATTACAGTTGCCTACGAAAATCAGCGAATGCTCGGCAATCTTGCTTTTGCATTGGAGCAGTTTCCTCAAGCAAAGTTCTGTTGGGATGTAGGACATGAAGCATGTTTTACCAATGGCAGGCAATACATGCCTTTATTTGGAAGCAAGCTTGCCGCTTTGCATATACATGATAATGAAAAGGTTTATAACGCCGACCTTCATCTTATTCCCTATGACGGCAAGATAGATTTCGACAGAGTGGCAAGAGAAATTACCGAAAGCGGCTATGAGGGTAGCATAATGCTTGAAGTATCGCGAAAAAACAGTCACTATTATGACAATTTGTCGGCAAATGAATATTTTTCCCATGCTGCACATGCGGCAAATAAATTAAGAAACACTATAATCAACTACAAAAAATCCTAATGCAATCATAATATAAATTTAGCATATCCGAAACCTCCGATAATGTTTTTTGCGACGCAATTTTTGATCGACAAAAATGTACTTAATATTCGCTATATGTGTTCTCAAAACTCCTCCAATTAATAGACACGAATTCTATATTTTGGACAACAAAATTCAGAAAAAACTTTTAATTATTTTTTCAGCCTTTTCAAAATGGTAGATAACCGCGCTTTTGCTCACGTTTATTCTTCGAGCTATTTCTCTAAGAGACAATCCATCAATGTGTGTGCGGAGATAATATTATATTGCTTATCTATACTAATCTCCTCACACTCGCATATTTTTCACAAGCAAACAAATCAATACTTTTCATTAAATTTAGTAAGTTTGTTGTACATTTTGTGAAAAATGACATAGTAAAAAGCCAAATCGGACTACAATATTCCGATTTGGCTCTTACATATTAAGTTTTACAGATGAGATGAATATGCTTCGGATAAGAAACTCTTCAACACGTCTATCTCGCTCTGAAGCTTTTTGCCGATATCCGTTTGCTTGACGAGTATTCTACTGTCATACTTTCTCAGTTGTCTTACCTCGCTTCTGAGATCAGTTGCATTATTTACCACATCCTCACTTGATGTAAACGGCTGATGGCAGATAAGATAAAGACCCTGTGAGTTATTCACCAGCGTATATCCCGCAATGCCTGTCTTTTGGTGGTACGCCTTGGACAGTCCTCCGTCTATGGTTATGTGTCTGCAATTTCCGCTTTCGGGGCTTTCCCCGCTCTTTACCTTGACGGGCATATGACCGTTGACTATGACGGAATTATCTCCCGTCGCGCCGAACTCCGTAAGCACCCTCAGACAAAATTCTTCTTGGTTTACGAGACTATAATATTCGTCCTTGTTTTCCTTTTCGACATACCGCTCAAAGTATTTAGTATACACGCACATTTTGTCACGTCCGTACAGGGGAGATTTCTTACCGCACCACAGATACCACATATAGTCAACGGAATATTTATCTCCCTTGGCGCCATCACGAACAAGCTCGTCAAGTCTGTCGTAAAGTCTCTTACCCGAATATTTATCCTCACCAACGCTTATCTGTGAAAAGCTACCGTCCGTCTCCGTTGGAACACAGCCGTGCATAATAAGATTATCATTGAACACCTTATACATACTGCCGTACTTGAGAAGTATTCTCATATGCTCACCAAGTCGCTTGCTGTGCCTGAACTCGTCAGTCAGAACCTCAATCAACCTTTCTTCCTTTTCGGTCAGTGTGTTCGAGGGGTACAGTATTCTATCGTTCATACAAAATTCGGGATGCTCGGATATAAGTCTGTTTTCCAGCTTTAGCTGTATTACCGTTATAGCCTTTGTCATACGGGCAAGAGTCTCGTCCTTTTCAAAGTCGCTCTCACAACCGTATATGTCGGAAATAAGAAACGCTTCACATTTGTCGTCAGCGTATTCCTCTGATGCAAAGGTAACAAGAGGGCGAAGATTTATACCGTAATTTTCTATGACCTGAAGATTTCTGTAAACGCAATTTATCCTTATTACGTTGCTCATACACGCGGCATTACCGAAGTACGCACCCATCCAGAGAACGTCGTGGTTGCCCCACTGTATGTCAAAGGAATGAAAGCGAGATAGCTCATCCATTATGATATCACAACCATTGCCTCGGTCGTATATATCTCCCACGATATGAAGATGATCCACGGCAAGATGATGTATGAGTCTCGCCATCTCGATTATAAATCTGTCGGCGTTACCAAGCTCGATTATACTTGACACGATTTCCGAATAATAATTCGCCTTATCGATACTGTGCTCGGGCATATTTATAAGCTCATCCATTATGTAGCGGTAATCCTCAGGCATTGCCTTCCTTACCTTTGAACGGGTGTATTTTGCCGATACGAGCTTGGATACCTCAATAAGATCATAGATGGTCTGTCTGTACCAAGATGGAGTGCATACGTTATCATCATTTTTCAAAACACGTTCGGGGTAATATATAAGTGCGGCGAGCTTATTTTTCTCCGTCTCGGACATTCTGTCACCGAAGGCAAGGTCAATTTTTGTCCTTATGACACCTGAGGCATTGCGGAGAATGTGGAGAAAGGTCTCGGACTCTCCGTGAATATCACTCAAAAAATGTTCAGTGCCCTTTGGCAAGTTGAGTATAGCTTTAAGATTTATCAGCTCACTTATGACCGACTGCGCCGTGGGAAATTGCTTTGCGAGTATTCTGTTTGTTCCCGTATTATTCAATTTTACCTCTCTTTCTCGTGGGACGGTTGGACTGAATAGGGTCAAGTATATCACAAATGGTGGAATTTGTCAACAATATTTTTGTGTGGATTTTCGACACGTATTGTCTTTTTTCTGCCATTAGTGTGCTTTTCTTATACTGTATAAGTTCATCTTGAACCACCCACTGTCCAGCGAATGGGCAGTTCAATATTTATTAAATTAACTAAAAGCAACGTTATGACAAAAACATGTGTTGAAATGAAACAAAACATATGATATAATTAAAGCAGTATATGAAACGTATTCCTTTAAGAAAAGTGAGATTATTATGATAAAAAGATATTCGAGGATATTCAAAAAGATTGGAGTAGTGTCTCTCTGTCTCATTTTATCTCTAATTTTGCTGATTATCGGTGGAGGCAATATTGTTAAATTCGTAATATATTCCGAGTATTATTCTATAAAAACAGATATTTGTAAAAACCCAGGGCTTTCGGATGGATTCGTTTGTCAGGGTATATGCGTTTATGAAGAAGGCGCGAAGATATTGGTGTCGGGATATATGGCTGACAACAGTCCGAGCAGAATATACGTCACCGATACGGAAAATAACTCCTATTACGTTTCGGTAACTTATGGAAGCGGAAAGGATTTTACGGGGCATTCGGGTGGGATAGCAATAAGCGATGATAACGCTTACATTGCAAGCGGCAATAAAATATATGCTATCCCGTTGTCCTCTATACTTGATGCTAAAAACGGTGATAGTGTGAGCATATCCAAAATAATACCTGTCAATAACGAGGCATCGTTTATTTATGCCGACGAGGATTATATATACGTTGGAGAATATCACGACGGAAAATCTATTTTTACAGACCACCCATATGAAACGCCCGACGGTACTTATTATGCTATTGTTTCCCGATATTCAACACAAGAGATAAAAAAATATCACAAAAACAACTATCCAACAGTCACACCCAATAAAATTTATTCAATCCGAAACAATGCTCAAGGAATATGCTTTACACCTGACGGTATGGTCGTTATTTCCACCTCTTACGGTATTGACGATACAGTATATTACGTATATAACGAATCTGATGCCACTGATTCGGGCGATACAATGGACGGTGCTCATGTATATTATCTTTACGATCACATTCAAGAGATAAAAGCTCCTGCCATGGGCGAGGATGTGGACTACTACAACGGACGCATAATTACGCTGACAGAGAGTGCATCAAACAAGTACATGTTCGGCAAATTTTTCTTTGCAGATAAAATCGTAGCGATAGATTTTGAATAATCATAATCGATGACGGTACTATCTTAATAAGATATTTTTTTAAAATTAAATCATTTTTGATTTAAAATATTCAAATTTAATAAAACCTAAGAAATTGCACTACAATATAATAGATTTTCTTTTAAATACCTAATTTTTAAGGACTGCGTTTTTTGCAGTCCTTTTTATGCGTTTTATTGTTACTCTCTATAGTTGAGTTTCATTTTTATATTGCAAAATCTTTTTTCCAGCAACTCCGTTACATCACTTATAACACCATTTGCAAAACTGCAAATTTGTTCAGCGGCATTTTCAATATATGAAAAGGCTTTGTCAATTCTTGAAGCGGATATATACTAATTTTTTATACCTATATTGTTTTGAAATCATCAAAACATACGCGTTTCCAATAATGAGCTGTGGAATTTTTCATATCATCAAAAGAGCATCAAAAATTTTCAGACACAATCTCGACACACGGTTTTGTGAGAAAAATGCGTTGAAATGTGCGAAAAAGTTAGCATTTTCAAGGCTTCGCGGACATTTTTAGCCACTCCAAAACCGTGGGTCGCGGGTTCGAATCCTCCTGCCCCTGCCAAACAGAAAAGTCCATCGCC
>JAGAPH010000071.1 GCA_017623375.1 Clostridia bacterium
ATTGTAGGGACAGTGCGTCCAATTCCGCTACGCTACATGACTGTCCGTCCCAAACACAATGAAATTTTATATTTTTTAACAAGATACATTATCGCAAAGCGCGGACAGTCGAGGACGCCTGTCCCTACAACGAAGAAAGTGCGAACACACCGATAAATCAAAAATTGAAACACAAAACCAAAATTCAAGGAGGAATATAATGAAAACCGTTTTGGACGCCATTTTCGGCGGCACAAGATCAAACAAGCCCGCAAAAAAATTCACTTCATTCGCCATCATCGGCACTTCAGTAGCCTTGGTATTAGCCATATTGGTTCTCGTTATTTCCTCTATCGTATTTGCGGTCAGAGACGGTAACGACTCCCCTGCCCCCTCGGGTGACGGCGGAGGCAACGGCGGCGCAGGAGGCGGAGGCGGAGGCTTCGGCAACGCTCAGCTCGGACTCGTTACAACGGAGTTTGGCGCAAATCAGCTCTATACGGGTGAGCTTATTATCGTAAACGACTCTACCCCCTTAAGTCAAGACTCGGCGAACAAGGACTCCCTCGTTTCCATAAATCCGCTCCGCCCCAAGGTCAACGACGAGTACGTTTATTACATGTATAACATCAACTTTGTCGCAAACGAGACCGCAATAAAGGCGTTCAACGAAATGGCCGTCGCCTTCAACGCTGAAACCGGAGACACGGACCTTTATATCAAAAATGCGGCAACAAGTGGCTCTGCGGCAACATCTGTATTCCAGACAGGACTTGTATTTGAGCTTTATCATTATACCGAAGCACCCGCAACCGAGCCAATGCCCAACGACGGAAACTATAAATGGATATATGAAAACGCTTATAAGTACGGCTTTGTTCAGCTTTATCCCAATATTGGAATGAAAGCTCATGTTTTCCGCTATATAGGAGTTGCTCACGCTACGTACATGCACAACAATAGCGCGTCTGTTGCCACCTTTGAGGACTACATGGCGCTTCTCAAGCAAAAGTCAAGCACATCGCCCTTAAATCTCGGCAATAAGGTCTTCGCGTTTTATATTGCCAAGGACGCTACGGCTTACGTATCGTCGAAATTCGCATATACGGTCAGCGGAAATAATATTGACGGATATATAGTTACAGTTGATACCTCAAAGGCACTGACATCTTCGTGACACCATAAAGGAGCCTGCCACTCCGCAAAAAAACTCATCGGCAATAGAAAGACTACCAAAATGAAAATTCTCGCAATAGGCGATATTGTAGGTACAAGAACTGTCGCCTACCTCAAGGAAAAGCTCTGGAAGCAAAGAAGCGCCCTTGGCGCCGACTTTGTTATAGCAAACGGAGAAAACGCCTCGGAGATACACGGCATTTGTTGTGCCGACGCCGAGGAGATCCTCTCAAGCGGTGTGGACATGATAACCCTTGGAAATCATTCCTTTGGCAGGCGCGATATATTCAATATGCTCAGCGACTCCGCCTGCATCATTCGCCCCGCCAATTACCCCGCCTGTGTCCCGGGCAGTGGCTGCTCCATACTTAACATTGACGGCTGGAAGATACTGTCTATCAACGTTCTCGGTACGGCGCTTATGGACTCCATGGGTTGTCCCTTTAACGCAGTAGACAGAATACTTGCCCGTGAGGAGGGCAACTACGATATCTCGGTGCTTGATATACACGCGGAATCCACCTCGGAAAAAATAGCGCTGGCGCGGTATTTTGACGGAAGAATAAACGTTATATTCGGAACACACACCCACGTTCCCACCGCTGACGAGCAGATACTGCCAAACGGAAGCGGATATATCACCGATCTTGGCATGTCGGGTCCCACAGGCGGCGTTATAGGTGCGGACGCTCAGAGCGTTATTGACCGAATGAGGACTAAGATCCCCGTACATTTCAAGGTGGCTGAGGGCGAGGTAAAGGTGCATGGAGCACTGTTCACCCTTAACACGGACACCATGCGCGTGACGGAGGTCAAGCGTATAAGCTTTTGAGGAGGATATATGGAAAATTCACTCAACACCTACTCCACGGCGGCACTTGCGTATCTTGGCGACTGCGTCATTGAGATGTGCGTGCGGGAGCGGCTGGTAAAGGAGGGCTATTCCTCTTCTTCAAGGCTCAACAAGTCAGCTCTGGACTACGTCCGCGCTCCAAAGCAGGCAGAGGCGATGAAAAATATTATAGACTTGCTTACAGACGAGGAAAACGCCGTGTTCCACAGGGGAAGAAATATGGGACATTCAAGCACTCCCAAATCCGCGACGGTAGCCGAATACAGAGCCGCCACGGGAATGGAGGCACTGTTCGGTTATCTTCACCTTGCAGGCAGGAAGGACAGAATAAGCGAGCTATTTGCCGCGGCTTACCCACAGATAAATTAAAAATCTATATAGAAGGAAGTAATAATAACATGACAAATCCGATAATTAAGATCAACGTACGCGACTTTGGCACAATGACTGCCGAGCTCTACCCCGAAAAAGCCCCCAAGACCGTTGCAAACTTTCTTAAGCTTGCGGATAGCGGATTTTTCTCGGGTCTTATATTTCATCGAATAATCAAGGGCTTTATGATACAAGGCGGCGGTTATACCGAGGACATGGGTGAAACAGACGCTGAGGCGATCAAGGGAGAGTTCAAGGCGAACGGCTTTATGCAAAACGACCTCAAGCACACAAGAGGCGTTCTCTCCATGGCTCGCACCTCAGATCCCGATTCCGCGTCCTCTCAGTTCTTCATCATGCACATGGACGCGCCTCATCTTGACGCGCAGTATGCGGGCTTTGGAAAGCTCACCGACGGACTTGACGTGCTCGACGCCATTGCTTCTGTAAAAACAGGAAGCTACGGCTGGTACATGCAGGACGTTCCAAAGACTCCCATAGTCATCGATAGCATCGAGGTCGTAAGCAGATAATCCGACATTTCAGGGGAAAGGTTTGACCTTTCCCCTGAAACTTTACTTTCAAATTTTGATTTATCGGTGGGTTTATAATCTGTGTTCGCACTCACATAAGGCTCCCTCCGAGAGGGGGCTCCCGCGTAGCGGGTGGAGGAGCCTGCGTGCATAACGGTTAAGATTTCATTATGTTTTGACGCACTCTCCCTCAGTCAGCTTCGCTGACAGCTCCCTC